>JBEPVP010000056.1:0-19128 GCA_041690935.1 Rhodanobacter sp. | reverse complement strand
GTCCTCGGTGAGCCGCCCATTCTACATCGCTTTTCACGACCGTCAACATCTTCGTGTGAAGCTATTTTGAGGTCCCCGCGGTCCGTCTTGCGACGTCTGGGCGACTGCGGGCCGCGAATAATACGATCTGTGCTTTTTTTAGCAAGCAATTCCTGAGGCCAATTTCGCGAATGTGTCGCAAGCGGCTGAAGAGGCGTGCAATTTTTCTTTTTTAACCAGCTCTCGGATCCGCGCAGGACGGCTCGAACGACGCCCCGATCACACCTGTACCAGCTTCACGCGGGCAAAATTTCGTTTGCCCACCTGCAGTACACCCTCGAAACCAGCGTTGAAGACGCGCAGCGCGTCCTCAGCGACTTCTGCATCAATGCGAACCGCGCGCTCCTTCAACTTGCGGCTGGCTTCGGAGTTGCTCGCCGTGAGGCCGGCCGCCGTCAGCAAGGCTGCTAGGCGCATGCCCTCGGCGGGTACGACAATATCCGTCTGCGGCAAGAGAGAAGTATCACCTTCGCCACGCACCACGGCGTTCCAGCCGGCAATGGCCAACTCGGCCGCCGCCGCACCGCGGAAACGCGTGGTCAGTTCGCGCGCGAGGCGCAACTTGATGTCCCTCGGGTTGAGCGCGCCACTGGCGATGCCCCGCTTCATCTGCGCCAGCTCGTCCAGCGACACATCGAAGCTGAGCAGCTCGAACCAGCGCCACATCAACTCGTCGCTGATCTTCATGGTCTTGGTGACGATGTCGATCGCCTGCTCATTTATGCCGATGTAATTGCCCAGTGATTTGGACATCTTGTTGATGCCATCCAGACCTTCGAGCAGCGGCATGGTCAACACGATCTGCGGCGGCTGGCCGTGATGCTCCTGCAGCGCGCGGCCCATCAACAGGTTGAACTTCTGGTCGGTGCCGCCGAGTTCAACATCCGCCTTGAGCGCCACCGAGTCGTAGCCCTGCACCAGCGGATACAGGAACTCGTGAATCGCAATGGGCTGCTGCGCCTGATAGCGCTTGGTGAAATCATCGCGCTCGAGCATCCGCGCCACGGTGTGCTGGCCCGCCAGCTTGATCATGTCAGCGGCGGACATCTGGCCAAACCACTCGGAGTTGAAGCGCAGCTCGGTGCGCTCCCGGTCCAGCACCTTGTAGACCTGCTCGGCGTAAGTCTCGGCGTTGGCCTGGACATCTTCGCGGGTGAGCGGCTTGCGGGTGACGTTCTTGCCGGTGGGATCGCCGATCATGCCGGTGAAGTCGCCGATCAGGAAGATCACCTGATGGCCCAGATCCTGGAACTGGCGCATCTTGTTCAGCAAGACGGTATGGCCCAAATGCAGATCCGGCGCCGTCGGGTCGAAGCCCGCCTTGATCCGCAAGGGTCGCCCGCTTTTCAGGCGTTCGGCCAGATCTTCACGCTTGATGATTTCGTCGGCGCCACGCGCAATCGTGGCCAGCGCCTGCTCCAGCTCGCTCATGTATTCCTCTCAAGTGACTGTGGGACCGGCATCTGCCGGGAACCCGACTGTGCTGCCACCGTTAATTGTGTGTTAATCAGGAATGTCGCGCAAACCCTTGATGGAAAAGGCGTTGACGCCATTTACACATGGCCGCTATGGTACCCGCAGTTTGTTACTTTGTACTGCGGGGCGTTCACGGCATGGCTGAAGAAAAGCAGGGCGCGCGACAGGCCCGAAAGCAGGCGATCTGCCGCAAGGCACAGCGCAGGCACTCCCACTTCTACGAGCGCTGCTCGCACTGGTCGTTCAATCGTTCGGGCGAGATTGAGCCCATCCGTTGGCACCGCGAACGTTTCGTCCTGGTCGGCACCGCGCTGCTGATCACCCTGCTTTCCGGCTTCATCATGCCGGCGTGGGCCAGCGCGATGCGTCCCGCCGCAGTACCGGAGATACATTCGCTGTTGCCGCTGGCGCTGCCCAAGGTGGCGCCGATCAACACCACCGCCGCCGCCGTGGACGACTGGCAGGTCGTGCGGGTGCAGCCCGGTCAGACGCTGTCGGATATTTTCAACGCTCGCGGCCTCGGCATGGCCGATCTGCAGAAGGTAATGGACGCGGCCGGCAGCGCGAAGTCCGTGTTGCACGACATTCGCCCCGGCCAGGAATTCGATTTCCTGCTTGGCAGCGACGGCAACCTCAAGGGCTTCCGCTTCGACCAGGATCAGGCCAGCCGCGCCATCGTTCGTCTCGATGGCGCGCAGCCCACCGTCGATATCCAGCAACGCGACATGGACTTGCGCGAACAAGTCGCCCACGGCGTCATCCGCAGCAGCCTGTATGCCGCCGGCGACCAGGCCGGGATGAACGCGGCGATGGTCGGCAAGCTGGCCGACCTGTTCAAGTACGACATCGATTTCGTGCAGGATCTGCGCCTCGGCGACAGCTTCACGGTGATCTATGACGACGTCTACCGCGATGGCGTGCGCTACGGCGAAGGCAACATCATCGCCGCCGAATTCATCAACCAGGACAAGCGCTACACCGCGTATCGCTTCAAGAAGGCCGATGGCGACTACGGCTGGTTCAGCGAGGATGGCCGGCCGATCCAGAAGTCCTTTCTGCGCATCCCGGTCGATTTCACGCGTATCTCCTCGACCTTCAGCGTGGCACGCCTGCATCCGATTCTCGGCCGCATGCGCGCGCACAAGGGCGTCGATTACGCGGCACCCAGCGGTACGCCGATCCATGCGGCGGGTGATGGCGTGATCAAGTACCACGGCTGGGAAAACGGCTACGGCAATTTCGTGGTGATCCAGCACACCAACACCATCAGTACTGCCTACGGCCACATGTCGCGCTTCGTCAAGGGTCAGCACGTCGGCGAACACGTGCGGCAAGGTGAAGTCATCGGCTACGTCGGCATGACCGGCCTGGCCACCGGGCCGCATCTGCATTACGAGTTTCGTGTCAACGGTACGCAGCGCAATCCGCAGACAGTCACGCTGCCCCAGCCCGAACCGCTGCCGGCCGCCCAGCTGGCGCGCTTCAAGACGCAGGTGGTCAAGCCCCAGCTGGCGCGGCTGACCGAACTGGACGCGCGCATCAAGCTGGCCCGGACGAACGCTCCTGCCAACAACGACAACTGAGCGCAACGCACGCGTGAACGACGCCTCGGCGGCTTATCTCGGACTGATCTCCGGCACCAGCGCAGACAGCATTGATGCCGTGCTGGTCGGTTTCAGTCGCGACACGCCGCAGTTGCTGGCCAGCCATGCCCATCCATGGCCATCGGCCCTGCGCGAATGCATGCTCGCACTGGCGCAAGGCGAGGCAGCGCTGGACGTGGACGCGTTTGGACGGCTGGACGTCCAGATCGGACACTGTTTCGCCGACGCCGCCCTGCAGTTGCTTGAGCAAAGCGGCACGGCGGCGCACACCGTGCGGGCGATCGGCTCGCATGGCCAGACCTTGCGCCACCGCCCCACCGGCGCCTGGCCGTTCACGCTGCAATTGGGCGACCCCAGCGTCATTGCCGAGCGTTGCCACATCGATGTGGTGGCGGATTTTCGCCGTGCCGACATCGCCGCCGGCGGGCAGGGTGCACCATTGCTGCCGGCACTGCACGCGATGCTGCTGAGCCGGGCGGGCCATGCGCGCGTGGTACTCAACCTCGGTGGCATTGCCAATATCACCGTGCTTGGCGACGATGGCAGTGTGCGCGGCTTCGACACCGGCCCGGCCAACGGCCTGCTCGACGCCTGGTGCCAGCGCCACCGCGGCGAACCGTTTGACCGCGATGGCGCATTTGCAGCGAGCGGCCACGCCAGTGCCGGCCTGCTCGACGCCATGCTGGCCGATCCCTACTTCGCGTTGCCGCCGCCAAAAACCACCGGACGTGAGCACTTCCATCTGGACTGGCTCGCCGCCCATGCGCAACTGCAGGCACTGCGCCCGGCCGATGTGCAAGCGACGCTGCTGGAACTCACCGCCCGCAGCGTCACCGCGGCGATCATCCAGCACGCGCCGGCGGCAGAGGAAATACTCGCCTGCGGCGGCGGCGTGCACAACGGTGCGCTGATGCGGCGACTGGCCGCGCTGCTGGCGCCCCGCGCCGTGCTGAGCACGTCACGCTACGGCATCGATCCGGATTTCCTGGAAGCCACCGCGTTTGCCTGGCTGGCGCGTCAGCGCCTGCTCGGTCTGCCCGGCAATCTGCCGGCGGTGACCGGCGCGCGTGGGCCGCGGGTACTGGGCGCGATCTACTCGGCGCCCGTCGCCGACGCGCCAAACCGGATACTCTCCGGCGCCAGCTGAGTCGGGTGGGTCTGCGCCAGGGCATGCAGCGCCTCCTGGAATGCGCCTTGCTCCACCACTTCCCAGTAACCATCCAGTGGCGTCAGCGTCTGTGGGTCGCGCAGGGTTTCGCTGAGCTGCTGTGCGGTCGACATGCCCAGGCCGTTGCGCAAGGCATGCAGCAGGACGTCATTGGTCGAGCACTGCCGATCCCTGGCCAGCGCCCTGACGCGCTCGGCCAGCAGGCTGTCGACGTGTTGCAAGATCATGTCCGGCACAAGCGTCACTCCTTGTTGCACGCGCCCCTGTAGCACCGGATGTTTGCACAGCGTGGGAGCCGCCAGCCATCGCGAGCGCGATTTCGTGGCGGGTTTGGCAGTTGCACTGTGAGCGCCACCACGTCCCCGTTGCACCACGCGCGGCCCGATGTGTGGGCCGATGAACTAGCCCGCCGCCTCGACCACCGCGCGCGCGCGTTCGAAGCCGCGAAAACGTCGCCACAGGCCGGCGAACAGCAGCATGGCCGGCAGCACTGCCAGCACCGTGATCACGAAATAGCCGCCGTAGCCGGCGGCCGTGGCGATGCCGCCGGCAAAGAAGCCGAGCAGCTTGCCCGGCAGGTTGACCAGCGAACTCAGCAAGGCATATTGCGTGGCCGTGTGGCGGCGGTTGACCAGCGAAGAAAGGAACGCCACCGTCGGCGGACCGAGCATGCCCAGGGTGAGGTTTTCGCCGGAGATCACCAGGGTCAGCACCACCAGGTTGCCCGGATGGGCGATCAGCAACAGGTACAGCAGATTGCTGCAACCACACAGCACGATGGTGACGCCGAGCGGACGCCATGCACCCCAGCGCGCCACCGCCGCGCCGCCGATGAACACGCCGACGATGCCGATCCAGATGCCGTAGATCTTGGTGATGGTGCCGATCTCGGTCTTGGAGAAACCCATGTCGCGGTAGAACGGACTCATGATGCCGCCAATGGTGGCCTGCTCGGGCATCTTGAACAGCAGCAGGAACAGCAATGTCACCCCCGCCAGCACCCAGCCATAGCGGCGGAAGAAATCGGCGAAAGGATCGATCACGCCCTCGCGCATCGCATCGCGCCAGTTCGCCGGACGAGTGCGCAATACTTGCGGCTCGCGCGCCATCAGCGTGGTGGCGATCGGCACCGCCATCGCCACCGCCATCACGGCGTAGACGATCCGCCACGGCAGATGGTCGGCCAGGATCAGGGCTACGGCGCCGGCGAGCAACAGGCCGATCCGGTAGCCCAGCGAATAGGTGGCAACCAGCGCACCCTGTGCCTCGATCGACGCGATCTCGATGCGGTAGGCATCGACCGCAATGTCCTGGGTCGCCCCGAAGAAAGCCACCACCAGGGTGGCCACCACGAACGGCACCAGTCGTGTCGGCGTCAGCAGCGCCATCGCCAGCAACCCGACCAGCACGCACAGCTGCGCGAACAACAGCCAGCCACGGCGCTGCCCCAGCCGCGCGAAGCCGGGGATCCGCCAGTGATCGAGCAGCGGCGCCCATAGAAACTTGAAGGCGTAGGTCATGCCGGCACTGGCGATCATCGTGATGTCTTTCAGCACGATGCCGTTTTCCTTCAGCCAGTACGCCAGCGTGCCGGCGACCAGCAGGAACGGCAGGCCGGAGGAAAAGCCGAACAGGAACATCGTCCACGCCGCCGGCTGCGCGAAGGCACGCCACACCGACGGCTTCGCCGGCTTGGGCGGCAGCGGCTCAGCCGGCATAGTCGACGATGTACGGCGCGTGATCGGAGAAGCGCTGCTCGCGGTAGATCGCGCAGTCGCGCAGGCGCTCCCGCAGCGACGGCGTGCATACCTGGTAGTCGATGCGCCATCCGACATTGTTCGCGCGCGCCTGGCCGCGATTCGACCACCAGGTGTATTCGACCGCCTCCGGCTTGATCGCGCGGAAACTGTCGACCCAGCCGCGTTGCTGGAACAACAGATCCAGCCACGCGCGCTCCTCCGGCAGGCAGCCGGAGTTCTTCTGGTTGGAGCTCCAGTTCTTGATGTCGTTCTTCGTATGCACGATGTTCCAGTCGCCGCAGATGACGTAGTCGCGGCCACTGGTCAGCCACTTGTCGAAGATCGGCGTGATCCACTTCATCGCCTTGAACTTGAACTGCTGGCGCTCGTCACCGGAGGAGCCGGACGGGAAGTACAACGACACCACCGAGAGGTTGCCGAAGCGCGCCTCGATATAGCGGCCCTCGTTGTCGAATTCGTCCCAGCCCAGCTCGGTCAGCACCTGGTCGGGCTCGCGCTTGGCGTAAATCGCCACCCCGCTGTAGCCCTTCTTGCTGCTGGCGTCGCGATAGAAACAATGGTGGCCGTCGGGGCGGAACATCGGATCGCTCAGCTGATCCTCCTGCGCCTTGGTTTCCTGCAGGCAGACCACATCGGCGCGCTGTTCGCGCAGCCAGTCGAACACGCCCTTGGTCGCGGCCGAACGGATGCCGTTGGCGTTCAAGCTGATGATGCGCATGGATGCTCCCGAAGCCGATGGATCATCATAACAACCATGCACGCCACCGCCGCGATCCGCGTCGCCCCGGTAACGCCCGCCGCGCCGGCGTCGCGGACAGCGGCGAGCTGTACCATGGCGACCGTTCCGGACCGCGGCATCCGCTGTGGCGCGACCTTCCACCGACTTCCGCCCGCGAGATCACCTGTGCACGACTACCAGCGCGACTTCATCGAACTGACCCTGCAACGCGAGGTGCTTCGCTTCGGCGAGTTCACCCTGAAATCCGGGCGGCAGAGCCCGTACTTCTTCAACATGGGCCGGATCGATTCCGGCGCCGCGCTGGCCCAGCTCGGTCGCGCCTACGCTGCCGCCGTGGTGAACGCCGGCATCGCCATCGACATGTTGTTCGGTCCGGCCTACAAGGGCATCGCGCTGGCCGCGGCCACCGCCATCGCGCTGGCCGAGCAGCACCAGCGCGACCTGCCATGGGCGTACAACCGCAAGGAAGCGAAGGACCACGGCGAGGGTGGCGTGCTGGTCGGCGCACCGCTGCGTGGGCGCGTGCTGATCGTCGACGACGTGATCACCGCCGGCACCGCGGTGCGTGAATCGCTGGCGCTGATCCGCGCACACGGCGCCGAACCGGCCGGCGTGCTGATCGCGCTGGACCGGCAGGAACGCGGCCACGGCGAACGCTCGGCCGCGCAGGAAGTGGCGGCCGACTACGGCATCCCGGTGATCGCGATCACCGGCCTCGACGATGTACTGGCCTATGCCGGCGAACAACCCCGGCTGGCCGCCGAGCACGCCCGCCTGCTGGCTTATCGCGAACGCTACGGGGTTCAGCGCTGAGTTCATCTGCCGGCCCATAAACTCTGGCGAACCGCTCGGCGTGGCCCTCGTTGTGGCTGGCGGCTAGGCAGCGCGGCGGCGACAGTTATACTGCGCAACAAGGGAGAATCCATGCACAAGTCACTGCTCGTTTTTGCTACCGCTGTGCTGTTCGCCAGCCTGTCGGCGCACGCCCAGAACACCGGCAACATGCGCTACAAGTGGTACGACGGGCAGGGTCTGATGCACTTCAGCGACAGCCTTACCAGCGACGCGATGAGGTACGGCTATGCCCTGGTCAACGACCGGGGCATGGTGGTGCAGCGCGTGCCGCGACAGTTGAACGCCCAGGAACGCGCCGCCGCCAACAAGCTGGCCGCCGAACAGGCCGCGAAGCAACATGCCGCGCAGGAAATCGCCAACACCGAAACGCAGATGCTGGCGGCCTATCCGGACGAGGAGTCGTACAAGATCTCGCAGCAACAGACGCTGGACACGATCGACCAGCAGATCCGCACCACCCAAATCAATCTGCGCAGCCAGGAAAAGGCGCTCACCGACCTGCTCGGTCGCGCCGCCGACATCGAAAACGCCAAGGACGCGGTGCCCAAGTTCCTCGCCGACAGCATCGCCCGTCAGCGCGGCGTGGTCACCGAACAACGCAACACGCTGCACCGCCAGCAAGCCCTGCGCGCGCAGGCCGTCCAGCAACAGGCCACGGAACTGGCCCGCTATCGCGAACTCAAGGCGGCGCAGGCGCAGCCGGCGGAGTAGCGTCTTTCGGGCTGGGCCTCACTGCCGTCGCACAGGATCGTGGCGCGCAATCTCGCCCGGAAACGGACAGGCAGCTCGAGCTCCCTCATCTGCCCTGCGGCATCTGCATTCGGCACATCCCTGTGCCTCACCCTGCGGGCGGCATCCGCCGTGCACATCCGCAGTCCTGCCGATGTGTCTCCCGGAGGGAGAAGTTATCGTAAGTAGGGATCGACTTCGTCGGTCCCCACGACTACTAGAAAGGCAGCTTCAGTTTTGCATCCACCGCCAGCAGTTGCTTGCGGAAAGTCTGCTGGATCCGCTTCAGTGCGGCCGCGTCGTCCGCCTCGAAACGCAACACCAGCACCGGCGTGGTATTGGACGCGCGCACCAGCCCCCAGCCATCCGGCCAGTCCGCGCGCAGCCCGTCGATGGTGATCAGGGTGGCGTCGTCGAAGTTCGCCTGCTGGCGCAACTTGTCCATGAAGCTGTAGTGCTCGCCTTCAGCCAGCTCGATCTTCAACTCGGGCGTGCACACGCTGTTCGGCAACGTGGCAAAAATCTCCTCCGGGCTGCGCCCCTGCAGGTCGCCGGCAAGTATTTCCAGCAATCGGGCGGCCGCGTAGATGCCGTCGTCGAAGCCGTACCAGCGCTCCTTGAAGAAGAAGTGCCCGCTCATCTCGCCGGCCAGCTCGGCGCCGGTCTCGCGCATCTTCGCCTTGATCAGCGAATGGCCAGTGCGCCACATCAGCGGACTGCCGCCGGCATCCAGGATCTGGCCCTTCAGGTGGCTGGTGCACTTGACGTCATAGATGATGGTGGCGCCGGGCTGGCGCGACAGCACGTCGCGGGCGAACAGCATCAGCAGGCGATCCGGATAGATGATCTCGCCGGATTTCGTCACCACGCCCAGGCGATCACCGTCACCGTCGAAGGCGATACCGAGGTCCGCGCCGGTGCGTTGTACCGACAGGATCAGATCCTCGAGATTGTGCGGATCGGACGGGTCCGGATGGTGATTGGGGAAGTTGCCGTCGACGTCGCAGTACAGCGGCACCACCTCGCAACCAACGCCTTCCAAAACCTGCGGCGCGATCGCGCCGGGAATGCCGTTACCGCAGTCGACGATGACCTTCAGGCGGCGCTCGGCCAGCACGTCGGAAACGATTTTCTCGATGTAGTCGGGCGCCACATCGACCTGGCGCAGACCGCCCTGACCACCGCTTTCCAGCGCGCCACTGGCGATGCGCTGGTACAAGTCCTGGATCGCACCTTCGGACAAGGTCTCGCCGCCGACCACGATCTTGAAGCCGTTGTAGTCCGGCGGATTGTGGCTGCCAGTGACGGCCACGCCGCAGCCGGTGTTGAACCGGAACGCTGCGTAATAGACCACCGGCGTGGGCACGGCACCGATGTCGATCACGTCGATGCCGGCCGCGCGCAGGCCGTCGGCCAGCGCACCGGCCAGCTCCGGACCGGACAGGCGGCCATCGCGGCCGACCACGATTTCGCGCAACCCCTTCTCACCCATCAGCGTGCCGATCGACTGGCCGAGCGCATGCGCCACATCCCGGTTCAAGGTCTTGCCGACCACTCCGCGCACGTCGTACGCGCGGAAGATGCTCGGGTCCACGCTGATGGCCGCAACGATCGGCGGTGGCGCCGAGGGAGCTGCCGGCGCCGACGGCGTGCTCGTTGCCGAAGTCTTCTCGATGCGTGAGGGCAACTCGACGTCCTCGGAGGCCACCGTTGCCGGCGCCCGCGGTCGCCACCGCAGCGCCAGCAGATAGCCGCCACCGCCCAATCCCAGCAGGGTCAGCAGGGCGCTCAAAACCCACGAGCGCGGCAACACGATGAAGGCCCCGGGCAACGCGGCGCCCACGCTGAACACGCTGCCGGCAACCGGCTTGCTGGTGGCTTCGATTTCGGCCGAGGCGGCGCCATGCGAAATCAGCTGGACGTTGGCGTGCGCGTCGCCCTGACGCAGATCCAGACGGCCGCTGGCAGGCGAGATCGCATCGAAACGCTGCCGCAGCGGCGCGAAGGGCAGCTCGACCCACGCCCAGGCCTGCGCCTGCTGCGGTGGCCCCAGCGGAATCACCAGGCTCAGTCGGCGATCACCGCTGCCGTAGGAGACACTCTGCACCAGCGGCACGCCTGCGGCGCTTTGCGCGGCCATCAGCTGGGCCGCCTTGGCGTAGCCGAACTCCCGGTAATTGGCGCGCAGCACCTCGTTCAGATCGCCGCTGTACAACTCCAGATTTTTCGCCTGCGGCAACTGCTGGCGCAGCGCCGCGGCGGATTGCGCCGGGTCGCTCATCAGGGTGGCCGGATCCACGCCGGCCAGCACTTTTTCCACCGTGCCGCGCTGCCTGGCGACCTCGTCGGTCATCACCTGCACGGCCTGATCCTGCGCCGCATGGACCTGGTCGATGGCATGCCCTTCATCGGCGATCAGCCAGGTCTGCCAGGCACAGAACAGCCCCAGCAGCAGCAGCGCGGTGCCGCCCGCCAGCGGCAATAGCGCATGCCAGTCAACCTGCCGGTTGCGCAGCCGTCCCTTCGCGATATTCAACGCCATAACCCGCCCCCAAGGCTGTGCCTGCTGGCTGGCCCGATCTGTCCCGGGTCAATCCACTTGTTCATTGGATACCGGTCGAGCCAAAGCCGCCATGACCGCGCGCGCTGGGCGCAAAGTCGGTCACGATGTTCAGTTGCGCCTGCGCCACCGGCACCAGCAGCAACTGGGCAATCCGGTCGCCCACGCCGATGGTGTACGACTGGGTGCCGCGATTCCAGCATGAAATCATCAGCGCCCCCTGGTAGTCGGCGTCGATCACCCCGACCAGGTTGCCCATCACCAGACCGTGTTTGTGACCCAGCCCCGAGCGCGGCAGGATCAGCGCACACCAGCCCGGGTCGCCGATATGGATCGCGATGCCGCTGGGCACCAGCGCACTTTCGCCCGGCGCCAGGGTCAGCGGCTGTTCCAGGGCGGCGCGCAGGTCCATGCCGGCGCTGCCCGCGGTGGCAGCCTGCGGCAACGGGATGCTGTCGCCGAGGCGCGGGTCGAGGATCTTCAGCTCGATGTCGATCGTCATCCGCGCGTCGCCCGATAGCGCGCGGCCACCTGTTCAATCAGCTGCTGCGCCAGCTCGGGTTTCGGCGCCCGCGGCAGTTCCAGCGCGCCATCGGTCCAGTACAACGTCAACGCATTGTCGGCGGTCTCGAAGCCGAGTCCGTCGCCGACCTGATTCGCCGCAATCATGTCCAACCCCTTGTGCCGCAGCTTGCCCTGCGCATAGCTCGCCACATCATGCGTCTCCGCGGCGAATCCGACCAGGAACGGGTGCGCGGTTTGCGCCGACAGGCTGGCCAGGATGTCCGGATTCTCGCTGAGCTGCAGGGTCAGGCCGGCACCGTCCTGTTTTTTCAGCTTGAGCGCGGAGACCTCCTGCGGACGGTAATCGCCCACCGCCGCCGCACCGATGTAGATGTCCGCCTGCGCCGCCGCCGCGTGCACCGCCGCGTGCATCTGCGCCGCGCTGCGCACGTCGATGCGCTGCGCGACGCCGGCCGGCGTGCCCAGACTCACCGGTCCGGCCACCAGGGTCACCTTGGCGCCGGCCTGTGCGGCCGCCGCGGCCACCGCAAAACCCATCCGGCCGGAACTGCGGTTGCCGATGAAACGCACCGGGTCGATGTCCTCGTAGGTCGGTCCGGCGCTGACCAGCACGTTCAGCCCGGCCAGCGCGCCGTTGCCGAACGAGGCCAGCAGTGCGTCGCGCAGTTCGTGCGGTTCCAGCATGCGGCCGCTGCCGACATCGCCGCAGGCCTGCTCGCCGGCTGCCGGCCCGAGCATTCGCGCACCGCGCTGGCGCAAGGTCTCCACGTTCACCTGCACGGCCGGATGCGCCCACATCTGCTGATTCATCGCCGGCGCCAGATACAGCGGCGCCGCGCTGGCCAGGCACAGCGTGGTCAGCAGGTCGTCGGCCATGCCGTGCGCCAGCCGCGCCAGCAGATCGGCGCTGGCCGGCGCCACCAGGATCCGTTCGGCCCAGCGCGCCAGTTCGATGTGGCCCATCGCGGCCTCGGCCTGCGCGTCCCACAGGCTGACCCGCACGGCTTGGCCGGACAGCGCCTGGAAGGTAGTCGGACTGACAAAGTGAGTGGCGCCCTCGGTCATCACCACGCGCACCTCGGCATCGAGATCACGCAGGCGTCGAACCAGTTCGCAGGACTTGTAGGCGGCGATCCCGCCGGATACTCCCAGCAGGATGCGGCGTTGGGCAAGACTCATGTAAGGCGGGCCTGACAATCGGGCAGAGCCGTAGCTTACCGGATTCATTCACCGCCGCCGCTGCCTCGCCGGGGCGCTGTCCGGCAAGTTGCGGGCATGAGTATCCGTGACTGGCCCGAAGGGGAACGCCCCCGCGAAAAACTGCTGGCCCGCGGTAGCGCCGCGCTGTCCGACGCCGAACTGCTGGCCGTGCTGCTGGGCAGCGGCAGCCGCGGCAAGGATGCGCTCGCCCTGGGGCGTGAGCTGATCGCCAACGCCGGCAGCCTCGGCGCGCTGTTGAGCCGTCCCGAGCAGCAGATCCGCGCCGGCGGTCTGGGTCCGGCCAAGCGCGCGCGGATCGCCGCCGCGCTGGAGCTGGCCCGCCGCAGTTTGGCCGAGCAGTTGCAGGCGAGGCCCAGTCTGGGCAATCCGCGCGACAGCGGCGACTACCTGCGCGCGCGGCTGCGTCACCTGCCGTATGAAGTGTTCGGCTGCCTGTATCTGGACAACCGCCATCGCGTGCTGGCGTTCGAGGAGTTGTTCCGCGGCACCGTCGATGGCGCCAGCGTGCATCCACGCGAGGTGGTGCGGGCGTGCCTGCAGCACAATGCCTGCGCGGTGATCTTCGCGCACAACCACCCGTCCGGCGTGGCCGAGCCCAGCGCTGCCGACCGCGCGATCACCCACGAGTTGCGCGACGCGTTGCAGCTGGTCGGCGTGCGCGTGCTCGATCACCTGGTGATCGGCAGCGGCGAGCCCGTCTCGATGGCGGCCCGCGGCCTGCTCTGATCCGGCAGGATCGGCAAAAAAAACGGCGTGGAAGAACCACGCCGTGGGGCCGATTGGGGAGGGGAGAGAGCGGCGTCTCCGATGCCGTGCCATGGAGGGGAGTCATGTTCGGCACGAGCAGTGTCGTCGCGGCGCGTGACAGCCCGATGACGCCGGCGGCCAGGACCCTCGTCACGGCATCGACGCCGGTCCTTCACCGTGGAACGACGCCGCGTACCGCATGGTTCAAGGCCCCATCGAAGGCACGGCGGGCGGTTCTTCCTCGAAAGCAACCCGTTTTGTCCGCGTGATTCCAATCCGACCAGCAAGCAGGTTTCCCGCGGCAAGGACGCCCTGATCTGCGTCGAGAGACTCAAAGGTGTTGCGTGATATCCGCATGGCGAAACCGACGCTCCGTCCCGGAAAATTCCCATGATGCGGACACGGGTGCGCCCTTGACCGCTTCAGCCGACCAGCCTTCGCCGGATTCGACCGCCGCGACCGCCTTTCTCGCCGGCGGCGGCGTGACCGGCGCGGAAATTCGCGCGCTGGACTGGCGCGGCAACCCACTCGGACGACCCGAACACTGGCCAGCGGCACTGAAAAGCACGCTGGCGACCGTGCTCAGCTCGCCGCAACCGATGTACCTGGCCTGGGGGCCGGCGTTGATCGCGTTCTTCAACGACGCCTTCCGGCCGATCCTCGGTCTGCGCGCGCAAGGCGCGGTGGGCCGCCCGTTTGCCGAGCTGTGGTCCGACATCTGGGCGGAGATCGAGCCGCTGGTCAGCAAGTCGCTCGCCGGTGAGGGCGCCCGGCTGGAGGATCTGCGGCTGGTCACCACGCGCAACGGCTACCCGGAAGAAACCTGGTGGACGTTTTGCTACATGCCGTTGCGTGACGACACCGGCGCGGTGCCCGGCATGCTGTGCGTGTGCGCCGAAACGACCGGGCAGAAGCTGGCGCACCAGCGCCAGGTCGCGGAATCGGAATGCCTGCGCCGGATGTTCGAACAGGCACCGGCGTTCATGGCCATGCTGCGCGGCCCGGAGCACATCTACGAACTGGCCAATATCGAGTACCTGCGCGTGATCGACAACCGCGCCATCGTGGGGAAGCCGGTCCGCGTGGCGCTGCCCGAATTCGCTGGCCACGGTTTTTTCGAGCTGCTGGACCAGGTGTATGCCACCGGCGAAGCCTATTCGGAGCGCGCGGCGCGGATAACGATAAACAGTGGCCCGAACGGCGAGCCGGAAACCCGTTTCATCGACTTCATCTACCAACCGATCACCGACCCGCAAGGCGCGGTCACCGGGATCTTCGTCGAAGGCAGCGACGTCTCCGAAGCCAAGCAGGCGGAGGACGCGCAACGGACCAGCGCCGCGCGGCAGATGTTCCGGGTGGAGCTGCGTGACGGCCTGCGCGATCTGCACGAACCCGAGCAGATCATGCAGCTCACCGACGAACTGATCGGACCGTTCCTGGGCGTGGATCAGGCGGTCTATTACCTGGTCGACGAGGCGGCCGACCAGATCACCGTCGTGCGCAACTGGAACAACGGCCGCACCTTCAACCTGCGCGGCTGCCATCGGCTGTCGGAATTCGGTCCCGCCATCGTCGAGCCGTTGCGCCGCGGACTGCCGCTGCTTATCGACGACACCACGACGGTCGAGGCCAGCGAGCCCTTTGCCACCATGGGCATACGCGCGTTTCTGTCGGTACCGGTGATCCGCGACGGCCGCTTCATCGCCGGCCTGCATGTGGATCAGGCGCAGCCGCGCGCATGGCATCCAGAGGAGGTGGCGCTGCTCCAGGAGGTGGCCGACCGAACGTGGGCGGCGATCGAGCGGGTGCGTGCCGAGCAGTCGCTGCGTCAGCTCAACGAAACGCTGGAGGCGCGCGTCGACGAGCGCACCCGCGAGTTGCAGGAGGTCGAAGAGCATCTGCGCCAGTCGCAGAAGATGGAGGCGATCGGCCAGCTCACCGGCGGCATCGCGCATGACTTCAACAACATACTGGCCGGCGTGATCGGCGGGCTGGACATCGTGCAGCGGCGCCTGGCCAGCGGTCGGTACGACGACGTGGACCGCTTCATCGACGCGGCGACCCAGTCGGCCCAGCGCGCGGCGCGCCTGACCCAGCGCCTGCTGGCCTTCTCGCGGCGGCAATCGCTGGATGCCAGGACGATCGAAGTCAATCCGCTGATCCACGGCATGGGCGATCTGCTGCGGCGTACGTTCAGCGAGAGGGTCAGCCTGCAATTCAAGCTGGCACCGCGCCTGTGGCCGGTCGAGGCCGACGCCAACCAGCTGGAAAGCGCGCTGCTGAACCTCGCCATCAACGCGCGCGACGCGATGCCGGACGGCGGGCAGTTGACGATCGAGACGGCCAATATCGTGTTCGATCAGGACGGCGCGGCGAACCGGCCGGAGCTGGCGCCCGGCGACTACGTGATGCTGGCCGTCGGCGACACCGGCCAGGGCATGAGTCCACAGGTGCTGCAAAAAGTGTTCGAGCCGTTCTTCACCACCAAGCGGATCGGCGAGGGTTCGGGACTGGGCCTGTCGATGATCTACGGCTTTGCCAAGCAGTCGCGCGGTCATGTGGAGATCGACAGCGCGCCCGGCACGGGCACGACGGTGAAGCTGTTCCTGCCGCGCTCGGCCAGCGCCGTGGCGCCGGCCCCGGTGCCGGCAGCGACGAAGCCGCAGCGCGCGGCGGCCGGCGAGACGGTGATGGTGATCGAGGACGAACCGTCGGTGCGCCTGCTGATCACCGAGGTGCTGGAGGAACTGGGCTATGCGTTCGTGCAGGCGAACGACAGCGAAAGCGCGTTGCCGATCCTGCACTCGGCCCAGCGGATCGACCTGCTGGTAAGCGACGTCGGCCTACCCGGCATGAACGGACGCCAGCTGGCCGAGCGGGCACGCCAGCTGCGGCCGGGGCTCAAGGTGCTGTTTGTCACCGGTTACGCCGAACCCGCCGCGATTCGCGGCAAGTTTCTCGACGCGGGCATGCACATGATGAGCAAGCCGTTCTCCGTCGACGCGCTCGGCGCGAAGATCCGCAGCCTGCTTGAGGCCGCCGCGTAAGCCATCACGCCCAGCGGTCGTGCCGCAGCGCCGTATGTCAAGCCGATGGCGTCACTCCTTCGGAAGACGCGCGGCCAAGTCGCCGAAACTTATGCACAAATCGCCGATATAGCCACTTGCCGAGCCTATCGTGTCCAGGTCCGTAGGTTAGTCATCCAATCCATTGATATAACTAATTTATTTCCAACTGAAGCCGGCTGTCAGCGGCGCCCTGGCGGATTTTCCACGGCGGTCTCCGGCTTTCCCCACAGACTTATCCACAAGGTCAACCACCGCAGTGCATCAAATCCGTCACGATCGGCGCCACGGCAGCGCAGCGAACGGACGCCAGCCCCGCGCCGTGGGCAGCATGGCGGTCTGTTAGGATTGCCGGTTCCATTCCGAAACCGATCCCATCCGTGAAAGAACAGCTGCGCGAACTGGTGCTGCAGGCGATCCGGAGCCTGCAAGACGATGCCACCCTGCCTGCCGACCTGAACCTGCCCGGGTTTGTGATCGAGCGCGCGCGCAGCCGCGACCACGGCGATTTCGCCTGCAATGTGGCGATGCTGCTGGCCAAACCGGCGCGTGCCAAACCGCGCGAACTGGCCGAGAAACTGGTCGCCGCGCTGCCCGCCAACGCGCTGGTGGTCAAGGTCGAGATTGCCGGCCCCGGCTTCATCAACTTTTATCTGGCCGCCGCCGCGTATCACGCCGAGGTGCGCCATATCCTGGATCAGGGTGACGCCTACGGCCGCAACCGCAGCGGCGCCGGCAAGACCGTGGGCGTGGAATTCGTCTCGGCCAACCCGACCGGCCCGCTGCATGTCGGCCACGGCCGCAACGCCGTCATCGGCGACTGCCTGAGCCGCCTGTTCGACGCCACCGGCTGGAACGTCAAGCGCGAGTTCTACTACAACGACGCCGGCGTGCAGATCGCGAACCTGGCGATCTCGGTGCAGGCGCGCGCGCGCGGCATCACCCCCGACGACAGTGGCTGGCCCGACAATGGCTACCGCGGCGACTACATCGCCGACGTGGCGCGCG
Organism: Rhodanobacter sp.; assembly: GCA_041690935.1. GTDB lineage: Bacteria > Pseudomonadota > Gammaproteobacteria > Xanthomonadales > Rhodanobacteraceae > Rhodanobacter. The sequence goes on along the minus strand of JBEPVP010000056.1, from coordinate 1,632 downwards.
CCTACCTCGACGGCGAGTCGGTGATCGCCGACGGCAAGACGCTAACCGCGGCCGGCGACGTCGACGACCTCGATGCGATCCGCCAGTTCGCCGTGGCCTGCCTGCGCCGCGAACAGGACCTCGACCTGCAAGCGTTCGGCGTCGGCTTCGACACCTATTTTCTGGAGTCGTCGCTGTACAGCGACGGCAAGGTGGAAGAAACCGTGCGCGAGCTGATCGCCCATGGCCACACCTACGAGGAGGGCGACGCGCTGTGGCTGCGCACGACCGATTACGGTGACGACAAGGACCGCGTGATGCGCAAGTCCGACGGCAGCTACACCTATTTCGTGCCGGACGTGGCCTATCACCTGAGCAAGTGGCAGCGTGGCTATGGGCACGCCGTCACCGTGCTGGGCTCGGATCACCACGGCACGCTGGCCAGGGTTAAGGCCGGCCTGCAGGCGCTGGACGCGGGCATTCCCGCGGACTGGCCCGAGTACGTGCTGTACCAGATGATCACCGTGATGCGCGGCGGCGAAGAGGTGAAGATCTCCAAGCGCGCCGGCAGCTATCTCACCCTGCGCGACCTGATCGACGAGGCCGGCCGCGACGCCACGCGCTACTTCCTGATCGCGCGCAAGTCCGACTCGCAGCTGATCTTCGACATCGACCTGGCGCGCTCGCAATCGAACGACAATCCGGTCTACTACATCCAGTACGCACACGCCCGCGTGTGCAGCGTGCTGCGCCAGGCGCCGGAGAAGGGTTTCACCTTCGACCTGTCCGATGGCCTCGCCCACCTGGCCCGGCTGGACAACGAGCACGAGCAGATCCTGCTCACCGAACTGTCGAAATATCCGGAACTGGTCGAAGCCGCCGCGACGAACCTGGAGCCGCACCTGATCGCCGCGTGGCTGCGTGAACTGGCCAATGCGTTCCACACCTACTACAACTCGCACCAGTTTCTGGTCGAGGACGCCGCGCTGCGCAACGCGCGCCTGGCGCTGGTGGTGGCGACGCAGCAAGTGTTGAAAAATGGTTTGGCATTGTTGGGCCTGAGCGCCCCGGAGAAGATGTAATGGCAGTACGCAAGGGCAAGGGCCGGCAGGCCGTGCGCAATGGCCGCAACGGCTTTCCGGGCTGGGGCTACGTCGTCATCGGCCTGGTCGCCGGCGCCATCCTGATGGCGGTGATGATGCGCGGCAGCCTGCTGACCAGCCTGCGCAAGGCCGATGGTCCGCAGGCCAATCCGCAGGCCACCGCCGAGCGCGGCAGTGCACCCGGTGTGCTGGAGTCGGCCGCCGGCGACAACGCGCCGAAGAAACCGCAATTCGATTTCTACTCGGTACTGTCGGAGAAGGAAGTCCGCATCCCCGACGCCGAGATCAGCGCACAGGCGCGTGCCGAGCAGCAGCAGAAACAACAGGCCGCGCAATTGCAGACCCAGCAACAGGCCGCCGCACAGCAAGCAGCGGCGGCCACGCTACCGACCCATGCCCCGGCCGCGATCAGCGAGAACATCGCGGCCGCCCCGGCCAGCGCCTTGCCGCAGCCGGCCGCCAGCAGCGGCTACCTGCTGCAGGTCGGCGCGTTTCCGAATGCCGCCGATGCGGAAACCCTGAAGGCGAAACTCGCGCTGCAGGGCTTCGT
>JBEPVP010000055.1:0-19129 GCA_041690935.1 Rhodanobacter sp. | reverse complement strand
GGTAGGTCTTGCCGTTGCGCGCGGTGTACGGCAGCGACACCGACTGCGCCTTGATGGTGATGCCGCGCTCGCGCTCGATCGGGTTTGTGTCCAGCACCTGCGCTTCCATCTCGCGATCGGCCAGGCCGCCGCAGAGCTGGATGATGCGATCGGCCAGGGTGGATTTGCCGTGGTCGATATGGGCAATGATGGAGAAGTTGCGGATCAATTCCATGGAGCGCTGGCGGCCTGTCGGGCTTGGGTTCTCACTGCCGCGCACCATGCGCAGCAATGCATCACCGAGAGGTGATGCTAACCCGGCATTGTCGCATGGAATCGGCACTCCCCCGCGGCGCCAGCGAGCACCGGCGTCCGCGCTGGACGCAGACGCCGGGTGCCGATCTCATCATGCCCGCGAAGAAGCGGACCTGCTCACTTGCCGCCCGGTACGGTGAGTCCGATAAAGTTGCTCTGGTCGCCACGACGCACCAGCAGCAACACCGTGCTGCCTGCCTTCACGTCCCTGGTCGCGGTCTGGAATCCGGCCACGCTGCCGATCTTGTCCCGATTGACCATCAGGATCACATCGCCCGCCTGCAAACCGGCCTGCGCCGCCACCGGTCCGGTGATGTCGCCAATCACCACGCCCTGCCCGGGCGTCAGTCCCAGTTGCTCGCGCGTAGCGTTGTCCAGCGGCTGCACCGTGAGACCCAGCGCGGCCGAGCCGCTGCTGGCCGACGATGGCATGGCACCCTGGTTGTTCACGGCCGTCTGATCACGCGAGGCCTCACTGATGGTGACCTCGACCGTCTGCTTCTTGCCGTCACGCAGGATCACCACAGGCACCTTGCTGCCGGGCTTGGTCATGCCCACCAGCGGCGGCAGATCCGCCGCCTGCTGCAGCGCCTGGCCATCGTAGGACAGGATGATGTCACCCGCCTGGATGCCCGCCTTGGCGGCGCCACTGTCCGGGCTCACGTCGACCACCGCGGCACCTGCTCCATTGTCGAGCTTGAAGGCCTTGACGATGTCGTCGTTGACCGGCTGCATCGTCACGCCCAGCATGCCGCGCGACACGTAGCCCTTGCTCTTGATCTGTTCCACGGCGCTCATCGCCACGTCGATCGGAATCGAGAACGACACGCCCAGATAATCGCCCGTGTTGGAATAGATCTGCGAATTGATGCCGACCACGCGACCCTGCAGATCGAACAGCGGACCACCGGAATTGCCCCGGTTGATCGGCACATCAGTCTGGATGAACGAGGTATACGGCTGGTCGCGCTGACCCAGATTGCGCCCCACCGCACTGACGATGCCTTGGGTCACCGTGTAATCGAAACCGAACGGCGAGCCGATCGCCAATACCCACTGGCCCGGCTTGAGGCTGCGCGAATCGCCGATGCTGACCATCGGCAGGCTGTCGCCGGCATCGACCTTGAGCAGGGCGATGTCGTAGGTCGGATCGGTGCCGACCACCTTCGCGGTCAGCGTGCGCCGATCCTGCAGCCGCACGGTCACCTTGTCCGCGTGGTCGACCACATGGTTGTTGGTGAGGATGTAACCGTCGTGCGAAATGATGAAACCCGAACCCAGCGACGTGTGCTTCTGTTCCTGCGGCGACGGCATCATCGGCATGCCGAAGAAGCGGCGCAGCATCTCGGCCTGCGGGTCATCCGACCCGCCTTGGCCCGGCATGGTCTGGCCCTGCATGCTGCGATTCATGCCCTGCTTGTCGCCGCTGTATTTGGCCTCGACGTGAACCACGGCGGGCGCATTCTTCTGCACGATGCCGGTGAAGTCCGGCAACGCCGCGGCGGGTGCGACGGCGGGCGTCTGTGCCTGTGCTGCGCCGGCACCGACCAAGCCCAGCAACGCGCAGCAAGCGACACTGCGCAAGATGGTATGTTTCATGACTCCTCCTCGGTTGACTTCAGCCGAAACCCGGGCTGATGGTTGACTTCAGTGGCTTCGCATCAGGCCAACGCCGGACGCGCGCCTGCCGTCGACGTCTGCAACCGGTCGATGGAGGCGCAACCAGAGAGTGGCAGGCGAGCCGCGGGCAATCACACGCGGCTTGCCCTATTGCGCGACGGCAGCCGCAGGCGCATTGCCCGGCGCGGCCTGTTGCTCCGGATCGAGCAGCAGCAGGTAGCTGCCATCGTTGTTGTCGAGCGTGCGATATCGATGCATCGACGGATAGGTCGGTAGACGCCGCGCATACGCCGACGGATTCTGGCTAAATGGCGCACCCAGCGTGGCGGAGGCCTGCTGGCTGAGCAGACCGGCGGAATTGCCGCTGAGCCATGGCGGCACGGCGGCGGGGGCGCTCACCTTGCTCGCCGGCAAGGCGACCGCGACAGCGCCGCTCTGCTGGGCGGTCGACGCCGTCATGCGTTCGGCATCGCCGGTGGGTTGACCGATCATCAGGGCGGCAGCGGCCACGCTGGCGGCGATCGCGCCACCGGTCGACCAGCGCAGCCAGTGACCGCGCCGGGTGGTGACCGCGGGCATCGACTCCTGCTCGATGGCCAGCATCACCCGTGTGGCAAAGCCGGCTTTCGCCATCGGCGGCGACTGCCGACGCAGGCTGTCGCGGGCGATGTGATAACGCGTCCAGGTCTGCTGCAGCGCCGGATCGTGATCGAGCCGGCGCAGCAGGAAACGCAGCTGCTCCTTCGACAACTCACCGTCGATGCCTGCGGAAAGACTTTCCGGGACATTCGGATTCATGTCCGCCGGATTCATGCCTGCCTGATTCATGTCTGATCCTCAGCGGTCCGACAACAGAGGCCGCAGCTTTTCATCAATTGCTTCACGTGCCCGGAAAATACGCGAACGCACCGTACCAATCGGACAGCCCATCGCCTCGGCGATTTCATCGTAACTGAGGCCATCCACTTCACGCAGGGTGATGGCTGTCCGCAGCTCTTCGGGCAACGCTTGGACAGTGGAAAACACGGATTGTTCAATTTCCTGGCGCATCAGCTCGCGCTCCGGCGTGGCGCTGTCGTGCATGCGCTCGGCGCCCGCCATGAACTCGGCATCGTCCGCGTCGATATCCCCGGCCGGCGGGCGGCGTGCCATCGCCACCAGGTGGTTCTTGGCGGTATTCACCGCGATCTTGTAGAGCCAGGTATAGAACGCGCTGTCGCCGCGGAACGAACCGATCGCCCGCCATGCGCGGATGAACGCCTCCTGCGCGATGTCCTCGCACTCGGCGTGGCTTCGCACATAGCGCGAAACCAGCCCGATCAACTTGTGCTGGTACTTGCGCACCAGCATGTCGAAAGCCCGCTTGTCTCCCTGCTGGACGCGCTCGACCAGCGCGCGATCCAGTTCGTTTTCGCCCATCCGGGCCGTATCCGTCGTCAATGCCGTCATCCGCTGCGGAAGCTTGTTTTTGAACTGAACGCGGCGCTCAGACAACCGTCGAGCGCCCGAGTTCAGCGTGCGTGGAGATATCACCTCAACCATACCGCACAGGCCGTTGACTGCTTGTCATGCGGCCGCGCGCCCTGAACCCGGGACGGGCCAGTTTTCGTTATGGGGGCGACCGTCAACGGCTCAAGCCAGCTCGGCGACCCGTCCTTCCAGCAGGCGTTGGCGCTCGGCCAGCAGCTTGTCGAAACTGATCGGCTGCAGCGGTCGGCAAAACAGATAGCCCTGCAATTCGTCGCAACCATGCGCACGCAGAAACTGCATGTGCTGCTCGATCTCAACGCCCTCCGCCACCACCGCTCGTTTCAGCCGATGGGCCATTTCGATGGTGGCGCGCACGATCGCCTCGTCGTCCGGATCGACCCCGATATTGCGCACGAAACTCTGGTCGATCTTGATGCGGTCGGCCGGCAACCGGCGCAGGTAATCCAGCGAGGCGGCGCCGGTGCCGAAATCATCGATCGCGATATGGCAGCCCATGCGGTGCAGCGCATGCAGGTTCTCGACCAGGTTCGGCGCCTCCTTGATGCTGATGCTTTCGGTGATCTCCATCTCCAGCAAGGTCGGATCGAGCCCGGTTTCGCGCAGCACCGTGGCCACGGTCTCCATCAGTTGCGGCTCCATCAGCTGCACGGCGGACAGGTTCACGCCAAGACGCAGGCGCAGGCCATAGCGCTGCTCCCACTCCTGCGCCTGACGACAGGCGGTGCGCATCACCCACTCGCCGATCGAGACGATCAGGCCGGTCTCCTCGGCCAGCGGAATGAACACCGCCGGGCTGATCATGCCCAGCTCGGGATGTTCCCAGCGCACCAGTGCCTCCATCCCCACGATGTCCTCGGTTTCGGTGTTGACCTGCGGCTGGTAGACCACCCGCAACTCACCGTGGCCTTCGGCATGACGCAAGCGGGTCTTCAACGCCATGCCATGTTCCCTGGCGTATTCCGGGCTCACTTCGTAGATCTGGAAATTGTTGCCACCCAGATGCTTGGCCGCATACATCGCCTCGTCAGCATGCTTGAGCAAGGTCTGCGCGTCGCCCGCATCGTCGGGGAAGAAGCTCAGCCCCATCGATGCGGTTACCTGCAGTTCGGTGCCGTCGTCGAGGTACAGCGGCGTTTCCATCACCTGCACGATCTTTTCGGCCACGCGCGACACATCATCGTTCTTCACGATGTGGCGCAACACGATGGTGAACTCGTCGCCGGCATAGCGTGCAACCGTATCGGAGGCACGGATGCTGCCGCACAGGCGCTGGGTCACCACCTTCAGCACCTGGTCGCCGGCAGCATGGCCATAGGTGTCGTTGATCGCCTTGAAGCGGTCGAGGTCGACGAACAACACCGCAAAGCATTCGCCGTTGCGGATCGCCTCGCGGATGATCGTGTCCAGCCGGTCGTTGAACAGCAAACGGTTTGGCAAGCCGGTCAAGGCATCGACCAGCCCCTCGGCGCGGCCTTGTTCGCGCGTGCGCCCCAGTTCCAGCACCTGTGCAAAACGGGCCGCGGCACAGCGCAATACCGGCTCGACGATGCTCATCTCGCCGAACCCCTTGCGGCTGCCGGCCAGCATCGCGCCGAGCACGGTGTGACGTTCGTCGTACAACGGCAACCCGGCAAAACCGGCCAGATCGAGCTGCAGCAGCAACGGGTCGATCAGCGCCAGCCGCTTCACGTCGGCCCGGGACAGGATCGGCTTGCCGGTCAATACCTGTTGCAGGGAACTCTGCAGTTGCGCGGGTGGCCAGACCGGTTCCTGGCCATTCCACAGCTGCAACAGCTGGGTCGGTGTGTCGGCACCCTCCTGATGCGCCGACCAGACGGCGAGGTAGTCCAGACCCAGTTCGTCGAACAGCAGGCGCCCCGCGGCGATCTGCGCATCGACGCCGCTGGTCGAGGCAAACATCCGCGACAGCAGCGACAGCGCAGCCTCGGCGCGCAGGTCGGCGCGGTCGCTGCGAAACATCAGGGCCAGCGCCTCGCGCCCGGCATGCCGTACGTGCCGCACACTGGCCTGGCCGGTGTCCACACCTTGCGCCGACTTGCGCTGGCACGGATGCCAGCTGCGGTCGGCATCGACCAGCACCTGCGCGATCGCGATGCCTTCGAAACGCAGCACGTCGGACAACAACAGACCTTGCCACTGGCTGGCATGCAGACGGCTGTTCCGCGCCAGCGTGGGACTGACTTCGAGCACGTGGAGGGTCTGCGCGTCGGCGATCAACCATTCGCTGTCGCCATCCTCGAACGCGTAGCGGTAATCCTCAAGCGTCGCGCTGGCCGACACGGTGGCTTTGCGCGGAACCTGGTTGCGGGTCAGGGAACGCCGCCAGCGCGCCACCAGTTCGCTGCCGATCTGTGCCGCAAAAAGCCAGTCGGTGATCCCCGCCGGCAAGTCGGTGGGGCTGAGCGATGCGTCCTCGGTCAACACCGCAATGAGTGGTGTATCCGCGCCGCCCGGCAGGCGACACAGTTGTTCGCATTGACGCCGCGCCTGCTGCTCGTCGCCCGCCAGCACCAACACCAGCAACTGCAGTGGCGGCAGCGACGGGCGCCCCTCCAGCAGGATCGCGGCGTGTTGCAGGTCGCGCGCACTGTGGATCTGCGCATAGCCTGCCTGATCGAGCGCATCGAACAGGCAGCGGCGCAATTCGCGCTGTGCGGCCACCACCAGAATGCCGGAATTCATCGGTGCACCGATCTCATGACAGCCAGCGGCCATCGCGCAGGCGCAGACGTCGGGGCTGACTGTCCTCGCTGCTCAGGTGCGCAGCCAGTTCACCCAGATGCTCGACCAGCGCCGCTGGCGCATCGATCAGCACGACGCGCCGCAGATGCTCCTTGGGAGCGCGGGCGAGCTGGCGCAGCAAGGTGGCATCCATCGCCGACAACGGCAGTTCCAGCCCGAGCAGAAAATAGACGCCGAAATGCATGCTCTGCTGCATGTAGCGCAAGGCGTTACCCAGTCGCTGGCAATCCGGCACCCGCGCATGCGCATCGCGCAGGCTGCCCAGGCCGGTGTCCGGTTGCCACAGGTACACTGCCTGGCCGCTATGTCGGGCCAGCGTGCGGAACTGGCCGATCAGGGCATGGACGTCCTTGCTGTCCAGCACGACCAGACCGCTGGGCGCGGCCAGAATCCGTTCAAAAATCTCGGCACCCGCTTGCGGTGGGGCGGAGGCCATTGCAGAAGTCATTGCGTCCCCGTCCTGCCGCGTCGGCGGTAGTGCCATGCTGAAATCGTCACGCGGGCAACTGACTGCGTGGCCTGTCGGGCATCGCCCGGCCGTTGCGTGTCCATTGAATCACGATGCGTTACCCGTTGATGCCACCCGCCCGCTCTGCCGATCGGCCGGGCCCGGCAGGCTGCTCTTGGCGGGTTGCTGGATTTCACACCGCCATTACGGTGCGGTCAAGCGAGCCCGTCACATCTCGCAATCACGGCGGCGGAACGGTATGGTTCAAGCCACCACCACCACGCCCGTATCCCCCATGTTCGAAGGATTGCGCTTCAACCACTGGAAGACCAGCGAAGCCGACGACGGTTTCGTCACGCTGACCCTGGATCGCGCCAACAGCAGCGTCAACGCGATCTCCCGCGCGGTGCTGGATGAACTTGAGCAAATTGTCGAGCGGCTGGCGATCAACAAGCCCGCCGGCGTCATCATCCATTCCGCCAAGCCATCGGGATTTGCGGTGGGTGCCGACATCAAGGAATTCGTCGAATACGCCAGGCACGATACGGTGCTGGAAAACATCGAGCACGGTCAGCGCGTCTACGAATCTCTGGCGCGCCTGCCCTGCGCCACGGTGGCCGCCGTGCACGGCGCCTGCATGGGTGGCGGCACCGAGTTGATCCTGGCCTGTCGCCACCGTATTGCGGCCGACGATGACAAGACCCGGATTGCGCTACCGGAAGTGATGCTCGGCATTCACCCGGGCTGGGGCGGCACGGCCCGTCTGCCGCGCCTGATCGGCGCCACCGATGCGCTGCCGATCATGCTCACCGGCAAGCCTCTGTCCGCCAAGCGTGCGCTCGACCTGGGCGTGGTCGACCGCATCACGCGGCCCGATGCGCTGCTGGCAGAAGCGCAGCTGCTGTTGCGCCAGCCGCCATCCCGCCCCTTCGCGCGGCGTGCCAAAGCCTGGGCCAGCAACACGTGGCTGGCGCGACAAATCCTCGCGCCGATGGTGTTGAAGCAGACTGCCGCGAAAGTGCGCCGGGAGCACTATCCCGCACCGTTCGCGATGATCGATGTATGGAAGCGCGGCGGCGCCAGCATCCAGCAGCGGTTGAAGATCGAGGCGCGTTCGGTGGCCAAGCTGGCCAAGACGCCCACCGCGCAGAACCTGATCCGCATCTTCTTCCTGCAGGAACGGATGAAGGGCCAAGGCGGTGGCACCGACCACGGCATCCAGCATGTGCACGTGGTGGGTGCCGGCGTGATGGGCGGCGACATTGCCGCGTGGGCCGCGCTCAAGGGTTTTGAGGTGACCTTGCAGGATCGTGAGATGAAATACATCCAGCCCGCGCTGGATCGCGCGCGCCAACTGTACGAGAAGAAGCTGAAGACACCGGAGAAAGTCGATGCCGCCGTTCGCCGGCTGCGCGCCGACGTCGACGGCAGTGGCGTCGCTTCCGCCGATCTGGCGATCGAGGCGATCTACGAGAACGCCGAAGCCAAGCGTGCGTTGTACACCACGATCGAGCCGCAGTTTCAGGCCGACGAGATTCTCGCCAGCAATACCTCCAGCATTCCACTGGATCAGCTGCGTGAGGGCCTCACGGCGCCGCAGCGTTTTCTCGGCTTGCACTTCTTCAACCCGGTGGCGCAGATGCCGCTGGTCGAGGTGGTGCGCCACGACCGGCTTGACCCGCTGGTGGAAAAACGCGCGCTGGCGTTCTGCAAGGCGCTCGGTAAGCTGCCTGTTGCCGTCAAGGGCACGCCGGGCTTTCTGGTCAACCGCATCCTGATGCCGTACCTGCTGGAGGCGATGCGCCTGTGCAGCGAGGGCGTGCCAGGCCCGGTGCTGGATCGCGAGGCGAAAAAGTTCGGCATGCCGATGGGGCCGATCGAACTGGCCGACACGGTGGGCCTGGATGTCTGCGCGTCGGTCGGCAAAGAGCTGGCGCCGTTCCTCGGTCTTGAAGTGCCGCCGGGACTGGATGACAAGCTGGCCGCCGGCAAGCGCGGCAAGAAGGACGGCCAGGGCATGTATGTCTGGCAGGACGGCAAGCCGCAGAAGCCCGAGGTCGACCGGGACTATGTGATGCCGCCGGACCTGCAGGAACGCATGATCCTGCCGATGGTCAACGAGGCCATCGCCTGTCTCGCCGACGGTGTGGTCGATGATGCCGATCTGCTCGACGCCGGTGTCATCTTCGGCACCGGTTTCGCGCCCTTCCGCGGCGGCCCAATCCAGTACGCGCGCAGCGAGGGTGTCGACAAGGTCAAGGCGAAACTGGAGCAGCTGGCCCAACGCTACGGCGAACGCTTCAGTCCGAAAAACGGTTGGGATCACCCGGCGCTGGCAAAGAACGGCTTCGACTTGCCGGCCGCGCCGGCGAGTTGAGCGACGCTGATTCCGCCATGAAAAAACGCCCGGCTATTGCCGGGCGTTTTTTCATGGCGGATGGTTTTACCTGGCCGCAATCGCGATCACCACATCAGATCGTCCGGTACGCCGTCGTCACCGATGCCGGCCGCACCGGGCTCGACCAGAAGCGCCAGTTGATGCGGATCGATGGCGCGCACCTGCTCGGCAATCTCGCGACTGACCAGCAGGTAGCGACCAGCCTGCTGCACCACACCGAGCTCGCCGGCATTGAGCGCCGCCAGTTGCGCCGCATCGACATGCACCCGACGGATCTTGCCGCCGTATTCGAAATTGCGCGGCTGATCGGCCTCGGCCTTGTTCATGGCGTTGCCTTCCAACAGCTGCTGAATCTTCAGCTTGCGCTCCCGGCGCAACCTGGCCTGCTCGGCAGCCTCCTGCTCGACGCGCTTGCGTTCGCTGGCTTCGGTTTGTGCGCGAATCGCATACGCCCTGGCCAGATCGATGTCTTCCCGGCTCTGCTTCGGCGGCCGCGCGGGGTGCGGCCGTGCAGGCGACTGGCCGCTCTTGCGGCCGGACTCGCCGGATTTCGGCGAACCCGTGCGCCTGGGTTCGGCAACGCGGTCCTGTTGAACCTGTTTGACGATGCCGCTCTTGAGCAGCTGATCGCGCAGGGAATCGGCCATGCTTGGTGTTCCGTGGTCGGTAGATCAGTAGTGAGGCGGCGGCGGTTCGTTGTGGGGATCATCGGCCTGCTCCACGCGCATCGACGCGAGCTCGCCACGCAAGTCGCGCAACGCCCGTTCGAGTGCGGCAATTCGCTGCGACTGGTCGGCATCGGCCGCCGTCAGCGCCTGCACCGCATCATCGATGAAGGTCAGCTTGACCTCCATCTCGTTCAGCCGTCGTTCGAGCGCGCCGCCCGCCGCACTCATCGGTGAATCTTCAGACTGCGCCCGCGGCCGATGCCGTAATACGCCAGACCCGCCTCTTCCACGGTGGCCGGGTCGTACAGATTGCGCCCGTCGAAGATGGCCGGCTCGGCCAGCGCCGCGTGGATGACCGCAAAATCCGGACTGCGAAACGTCTTCCATTCGGTGACCACGGCGAGCACATCGGCGCCCTGCAGGACATCCAAGGCGTGTTCGCACAGCACCAGGTCGTCACGATCACCGTACAGGCGATGCGCCTCCTCGCGGGCTTCCGGGTCGAACGCGCGAATCTTCGCCCCGGCGTCCCACAGTGCCTCCATGAGCTGCCGGCTGGGAGCCTCGCGCATGTCGTCGGTGTTGGGCTTGAACGCCAGCCCCCACAACGCGATCGTCTTTCCCGCCAACGCGCCGTTGAAGTGGTGCGAGATCAATTCGAACAGTTTGGTCTTCTGCTGCCGGTTGACCGCCTCGACGGCGCCGAGCAGGCGTGCCTCATAGCCGTAGCCGTGTGCCATGCGCTCCAGCGCCTGAACGTCCTTGGGGAAACACGAGCCGCCGTAGCCGGTACCGGGATAGATGAAGTGATAGCCGATCCGCGGATCCGAACCTATGCCCTGCCGCACCAGCTCGACATCGGCACCCACGCGCTCGGCGATATTCGCGATCTCGTTCATGAAACTGATCTTGGTCGCCAGCATGGCGTTGGCGGCGTACTTGGTCAGCTCGGCGGAGCGTTCATCCATCACCACCATCCGGTCGTGATTGCGGTTGAACGGCGCATACAACTTGCGCAACACCGCCACCGCGCGCTCGCTGGAAGCGCCCACGATGATACGGTCCGGGCGCAGGCAGTCATCCACCGCCGCGCCTTCCTTCAGGAATTCGGGGTTGGACACCACGTCGAACTGGACGGCCGCATGACGAGCGGCCAACTTGGTCGCCACCGCCTCGCGCACGCGATCCGCGGTACCCACCGGCACGGTGGACTTGTTCACCACCACCGCGTAGCGATCCAGGTGCCGACCAATGGTCTCGGCCACGGCCAACACGTATTGGAGATCCGCGCTTCCGTCCTCATCCGGCGGTGTGCCCACAGCAATGAAGATCACCTCGCCATGGGCAACCGCCGGAGCTGCCTCGGCGGTGAAGTCGAGTCGTCCGCTGGCATGATTGCGCCGGACAATCGATTCCAGGCCCGGCTCAAAAATGGGGATTTCACCGCGCTTCAGGCGCTCGACCTTGCTCGCGTCGATATCGACGCAGACCACATGGTTTCCCATTTCAGCCAGGCAGGCACCGGTGACCAGCCCTACATAGCCGGTGCCGAAAATAGTGACCTTCATCATCGTTGCTGCCGCTCCCTCAAAATATTGGCCGTCTATTCTAACCGCGTAGCGCGCACGGCAAGGCTCTTGCGGCTCCCCGAAAAGCAGAAGGGCGCGAATCGCTTCGCGCCCTTCCTGCCTGTGGCAGTGGTGAAACCGCCATCGGCTACCAGATTACTGGCCGCCAGGAGCGGCAGCGGGAGCGGCGCCAGCCGGCGTCGGGCCCGTCTTGACCAGGGTCACGTCGAAGATCAGCGTGGCATTTGGCGGCATCGGCGGCTGCGGCTGGGCGCCGTAAGCCAGCGAGGACGGAATGAACAGCTTGTAGTGGCCGCCCGTCTGCATCAACTGCAGGCCTTCGCGGAAGCCCGGAATCACGCCAGTCAGCGGAATCTTGGCCGCGCCCGGCGGATTGTGCTTGGCCGAAGCATCAAACACCTGGCCATCGATGAAGGTACCGGTGTAGTTGATCTCCACGGTGTCGTTCGGACCCGGGCGAGCGCCGGTGCCCTGGCTGATCACCTGATACTGCAGACCCGACGCGGTGGTCTTTACACCCTTCGCGGATTTGTTCTTGGCCAGGAAAGCCTCACCCTCGGCCTTGTTCTTCGCACCCAGCTTGGTCATTTCCGCCTGATACTTGGTCTGGATCTTGGCCATGAAGGCGTCGTGCACCTGCTTGGCTTCGGCGTCGCTCATGGTCGGCTTCTGGCCGGACAGAGCTGCCTTCACCGCATTGGCTACGGCGTTCGGGTCCAGTTCGTCGCGCATGATCGGCGGAACCTGGGAAGCAATCTCCCAACCCACTACATAGCTGGCCTTGGCTTTGTCGACGGTGCCGGCAGCGCCGGTCGTCTGGGCGGTTGCGGCCGCCGTCATGCCCAGCGCAACGGCCATCGCGACCGCCGTCAGCGTGGGACGCAGAAAATGCTTCATTCGTAACTCCCTCATGTATGGATATGCCGGCATTGCCGTCCGGACCCCCCCGATGGAGGCAGGCCACGCATTGTGCGGTGGTTGGCCGGTCTTGGCAACGATTCAGGGCTCTGACCGTCAGTCCGCATAAAGGTTCACCGCCGCCGCCGATACGGCCCGCTTTTCAGCCGGAACCGCGGGGCGGCTCCGGCTTTTCCAGGGTTTCCTTGAGCGCGGCCTGCAGACGCGCGTGCATCTTTACCAGACTGCGCCACAGCACCACCGCCAGCAGCACGCCCAGCACCACCAGCGACGCCGCAATGCCGCGCGGCGGCAGGATCGCCGAGCCCAGCGCGCTGACCAGCAGCGCCAGCGCCAGCAAGGTTGCCAGCGGAATGATCCGTGCCAGCACGTTGCGGATGGCCCGGGTGTACGCGCCGGCAAACCGCTCGCGGATGCCGATCTCGGCCAGCACCATGCCCAGCGCCTCGGCCTTGCGGTATATCGCGATCAGCATCGGCAGGGACAGAAACAACGCGCAGGCCCAGATCAGCGTATGCCGCAGGTCGCGGTCGATGCCCAGCATCGTGAACCAACTCCAGCTGTGTCCATTGACGTAGGCACCAATGATGAACAGGGTCACCACCAGCAGCACGTTGATCGCGATATGCCATAGCAGCCGTCGAAAAATCGCCGCTATCGCTGCGTTCTCGCTGACCGGCTTGAGGTTCTCCAGCCAGCCGCTGTAGCTGGTCGCCAGCAGCCGCATCGGCCGCGGCGTCAATCGGTGCAGGCCATCCGCCAGCGTGTCGGCGGAGCGGCTCAGATACGGTGATGCCGCCATGCACAACACCGACACCGCCACCGTGATCGGATAAATGAAGTCGCTGATCACGCCGAGCGAGAGGCCCAGGGTGGCGATCACGAACGAGAACTCGCCGATCTGCGCCATGCCCAGCCCCGAGCGCAGCGCGGTACGCGCGTCGTGACCGACCACGAAGATGCCCAGGCTGCACGCCAGCGTTTTGCCCGCAATCACCACCGCGGCGATCAGCAAGGCCGGGAGCGCGTATTGCAGCAACATCGACGGATCGATCTTCAGTCCGATCGCCACGAAGAACAACGCGGCAAACATGTCGCGCAGCGGCTCCACCAGATGCAGCACGCGCGCCACGCTGCGCGACTCGGCTACTACCGCGCCGGCCAGGAACGCGCCCAGCGCCACGCTGAAACCCATCCATGCGGCAAACAGGCTGGCACCGAAACAAATCCCCAGCACGCTGACCAGCAGGGTTTCATCGCGACCGAAACCCGCCACGTAGTCGACCAGCCGCGGCAGCAGCAACAGGCCGAGAATCATCCCAACCACCACGAACAGCCCCAGGTGGCCAATCAGGGTAAACGCCGTTTCCGCTTGCACCGAGCCGCCAATCGCCACCGCGGTCAGCAGAGTCAACATGATGATCGCCAGCATGTCCTCGGCCACCAGCAGGCCGACCACCAGTTGCGCAAACGGTCGATGCCGCTGCCCGCTCTCGCTCAAGGTTCGGGTGGCGACCATGGTGGACGACAGCGAGAGGATCGCGCCGAGAAAAAGCGCATCCATGCCGCGCCAGCCGAACAATCCGCCAATGCCGTAGCCGATCCACAACATCAATCCGACTTCCACCACCGCGACGGCGAGCACCCCGATGCCGACCTCGCGCAGTTTGCGCACGCTGAACTCAAGTCCCAGCGTGAACATCAGCAGCACCACGCCGAGATTGGAAATGTCGTCGATCGCGCGCGGATCGTCGACCAGCATGCCCGGCGTGTGCGGACCGATCAGCACGCCGGCAAGGATGTATCCGAGCAGCACCGGCTGACGCAAGCGCTGGAACAGGACCGTGGTGGCGCCGGCCACGATCATCACCACGGCAAGATCGCGAATGAAACCAATTTCGTGCATGCCCGGGCTCTTCAATCACACATGGTCACTGCAGCTTAAACGAAGCCCGGGTGACATCGGCCGGATCGCGATCGTGCGACGCGACGTCGCGTCGATTCCAGCGTCATCGTCCGTGAAAAAAGAGCTTGACGGATATCGGCCTCGGACCTATTCTTCTCGGCTTCCAGCGGCGGGGCCATAGCTCAGCTGGGAGAGCGCCTGCATGGCATGCAGGAGGTCGGCGGTTCGATCCCGCCTGGCTCCACCAACTTGCCTTTGTCCCCATCGTCTAGAGGCCTAGGACACCACCCTTTCACGGTGGACACCGGGGTTCGAATCCCCGTGGGGACGCCAAGTTGGCTCGCAAAGCTGGAAGAAATGCGGAGTGGTAGTTCAGTTGGTTAGAATGCTGGCCTGTCACGCCGGAGGTCGCGGGTTCGAGTCCCGTCCACTCCGCCACTATTCAGACGAAAAGCCCGCCTTGTGCGGGTTTTTTGTTGTGTGTACTGTGCCCCGCCCGCGCGACTCGCGTATCAGGCTTCAGCCACCAGAGTGTGGGTGGAATGGCCCTGCTCGGCCAAGTACTCCAGCCAGCGCGAAAGAAATCCATTCATGCGCAGACGATGCTGAAACACGGTGTGCACCGGTGAAAACGGCCCCAGCACCTGCCACAGGTGGCGCCCCGGATGGCAGTGCAGCGCCTCCGCCACATGCGCATCGGTATACATGCGCAGCTGCGCCGAGGGTGCGCGCTGGCCGGTATGCGCATCGACGAAATCGTAAGTGAGTTCCAGCTCCAACGTATACGGATGGCATTCCTGCACATGCAGATGCACGGTGAGTCCGTCGTCCACATTGGAGACATAGCGTCCTGGCGCCAGCTGCTGCGGCGCGAACAAGCGGGACAGCCGGTGATAGTTCTCCGCATACAGGCCCATCAGGAACTCGAAGCGTCCCGGCAGCAGGCTGTTGCGGTTGTCCAGTACGACACTCATGAAGGCGCTTGATACTCCAGTCGGCAATCAGAACATGGTCCGCTCGATACCGAAGCGGTCGAAGATCTTGCTGGCGATCTCCTCGATCGACACATGGGTGGTGTTGAGACTGGGAACGCCGGCCTGGCGCATCAGGCGATCGGCCTGCTCCAGTTCCCAAGCACACTGCTTGAGGGTGGCATAACGACTGCCGGCGCGCCGCTGTTCGCGAATCTGCGCCAAGCGTTGCGGTTCGATCGTCAGGCCGAACAACCGATCCCGGTATGGACGCAGGCGCGGCGGCAGTTCGAGCTTCTCCAGATCCTCGTCGGTCAGCGGATAGTTGGCGGCGCTGACGCCGTAATGCAAGGCCATGTACAGACAGGTGGGCGTCTTGCCGGAGCGTGACACGCCAATCAGGATCAGGTCCGCCTCCGCGTAATTCACATCGATCCCATCATCATGCGACAGCGCGTAGTTGGTCGCGTTGATGCGCGCCTCATACTTGTCGAAATCGACCATGCCATGCGAGCGATTGACGGCCCCCGAACGTTTGGTGCCGAGCTCGTCCTCCAGCGGACCAATGAAAGGCGCGAACACATCCAGCATGAGCGCGCCGCTCGCGGCGACGATGTCACACAGCGCACGATCGGCCATCGTATTGACCACGATCGGCCGCTGGGCACTTTGTGCGTAATGGGTTTTGATGCGCAGCGCGGCAGCCTCGGCTTTCTGCGCATCGTCGGTGAACGGCAGCCGATGCTTGTCGAACTGCACGCCTTCGAACTGCGCCAGGATGCTGTTGCCGATCGTCTCCGCGGTAATACCAGTGGAGTCGGAGATGAAAAAAACCGTTCGATGCATACAGAATCCTGAGCGCGCGGATGCGTTTGTGCGCACCTTAGCGCAAGCGCAAAACGCTGTCGCCGATTGACTGTCAGCTGACTGGTATGCCGTTGGAATGACATCAAACGGCAATGGTCTTCTTGTGCTTCGCACCATCGGCAGCGGACAATACCAGTCCTTTGCAGCCCGCTTCGGGCCTGTGCACCGCCTCCATTCCGTTACCTTGCAAAGCTTCCCTGAGGAGACACCCTTGAACGACTTGGTGCTTTGGCTCGACCAACTGCGCATGACCGACCTGGGCAAGGTCGGCGGCAAGAATGCCTCGCTCGGCGAGATGATCGGCAACCTCGCCAAGCTGGGCGTCTCCGTGCCGGGCGGCTTCGCGACCACCGCCGACGCGTTCCAGCAGTATCTGGAAAAGAGCGGTCTGGCCCAGCGCATCCAGGATCGACTGGTTTCGCTGGACGTCGATGACGTCGACACACTGGTCGTCGCCGGCAAGGAGATCCGCGGCTGGATCGTCGACACCGCCCTGCCCGCCGAACTCGAGCAGGCAATCCGCGCGGCCTACATCAAGCTGTGCAAGGACGCTCTTGGTGACGAGTCCGGCCATGGACGGCCGGTTCTTGATTCTGGCGATCAGGGACGATCGCAAAAATCAATGGACATCGCCGTCGCGGTGCGTTCCTCGGCCACCGCCGAGGATTTGCCCGACGCCTCGTTCGCCGGCCAGCAGGAAACCTTCCTCAACGTAGTCGGCATCGACGACGTGTTGCACAAGGTGAAGGAAGTCTTCGCCTCGCTGTACAACGACCGCGCGATCGCCTATCGCGTGCACCAGGGCTTCAAGCACGAGGACGTGTTCCTGTCCGCCGGTGTGCAGCTGATGGTGCGCTCGGACGTGGGCGCCTCCGGCGTGCTGTTCACGCTGGACACCGAGTCTGGCTTCCGCGACGTGGTGTTCGTCACCGGCTCATACGGTCTCGGCGAGATGGTCGTGCAGGGCGCGGTCAACCCGGACGAGTTCTACGTGTTCAAGCCGACCCTGCGCGACGGCAAGCCGGCCGTGCTGCGCCGCAATCTCGGCGCCAAGCAGCTGCGCATGGTGTATTCCGATGCACCCGGCGAGCGCGTACGCACCGAGGACACTCCGGTCGAATTGCGCAACAAGTTCTGCATCAACGACGAAGACGTGCAGGAGCTCGCCCGGCAGTCGCTGATCATCGAAAAGCACTACGACCGCCCAATGGATATCGAATGGGCGAAGGACGGCCACACCGGCAAGATCTACATCGTGCAGGCGCGTCCGGAAACGGTGAAGTCACGTTCGCATGCGACCCAGCTTGAGCGCTTCCACCTCAGCGAGAAAGGCAAGGTGTTGGCCGAAGGTCGTTCGATCGGCCAGAAGATCGGCGCCGGCAAGGCCCGCGTGATTCGCTCGCTCGCCGACATGAGCAAGGTGCAGGCCGGCGACGTGTTGATCGCCGACATGACCGACCCCGACTGGGAGCCGGTGATGAAGCGCGCCGCGGCGATCGTCACCAATCGCGGCGGCCGCACCTGCCACGCGGCGATCATCGCGCGCGAGTTGGGCGTACCGGCAGTGGTCGGCACCGGCAATGCGCTGGAGCTGATCCCGGACGGCGCCGATGTCACCGTGTCCTGCGCCGAAGGCGACACCGGCACGATCTACGCAGGCATCCTGAAGTTCGAGCGGATCACCGCCGACCTCGGCGACATGCCCGAAGCGCCGCTGAAGATCATGATGAATGTGGCCAACCCGGAGCGCGCATTCGACTTCGGCATGCTGCCGAACGCCGGCATCGGCCTGGCCCGGCTGGAGATGATCATCGCCAGCCACATTGGCGTGCATCCGAAGGCGCTGCTGGAATATGCCAAACAGGACGCCGAGATCAAGGCGAAGATCGACGAGCGCATCGCCGGTTACGCTGGGCCGGTCGAGTTCTACGTCGACCGTCTGGCCGAAGGCATCGCCACCATCGCCGCCTCGGTGTATCCGAAGCCGGTGATCGTGCGCCTGTCCGATTTCAAGTCGAACGAATACGCCGGCCTACTCGGCGGCGCGCGTTACGAGCCGCATGAAGAGAACCCGATGATCGGCTTCCGCGGCGCCAGCCGTTACGTCGATCCGAGTTTCGCCGCGGCATTCGCGCTGGAATGCCAGTCGGTCAAGCGCGTGCGAGAGGAGATGGGACTGAGCAACGTCTGGGTGATGATCCCGTTCGTGCGCACGCTGGACGAAGGCCGCAAGGTCATCGAGGTGCTGGCGAAGAACGGCCTCACGCAGGGCGAGCACGACCTGAAAGTCATCATGATGTGCGAGGTGCCCTCGAATGCGCTGCTGGCGGACGAGTTTCTCGACATCTTTGACGGCTTCTCGATCGGCTCCAACGATCTGACCCAGCTCACCCTCGGCCTCGATCGCGACTCCAGCATCGTCGCCAGCCTGTTCGACGAACGCGACCCGGCGGTTAAAAAACTGCTGTCGATGGCGATCAAGACGGCGCGCGCCAAGGGCAAGTACATCGGTATCTGCGGCCAAGGCCCGAGCGACCATCCGGATCTGGCCGAATGGTTGATGGAACAGGGCATCGAGTCGCTGTCGCTGAATCCGGATACCGTGGTCGATACGTGGCTGCGGCTGGCGAAGAAGAAGGCTGGCTAAGGGGCGGCGCGTCATCCGCACGGCGGCATGAAAAGCAAAACACGCCGCTTCGATTGAGCATCCCGTTGCGTGAAGGGGGGATTGTTCGGCCCATCCCTGGGCCGAACCCTTCCGCGCTACGCGCTGCAGGGCCAGCTTGCGGCTGTCCAATTTTGTTCCAGACAAAATTGTCGACTGCGGAGGCGGGATGCCGGAGCGAACATCGGCTTGGCCGATGGCCCGAAGGGCGAGACACAGGATGTGTCGAGTAACCGGTAGGTTCTCACCCAGCCGTCACCACTAGAAAAGCAAAACGCCCCGAATGGGGCGTTTTGCTTTTCTGGCGGAGAGGGTGGGATTCGAACCCACGGTACGTTTACACGTACGCCTGATTTCGAGTCAGGTACATTCGACCACTCTGCCACCTCTCCGGTGCATTGCATGGTGGTTCATGCGAGCCGGGAATCATACGCGAGCGAACTTGCCGTGACAACAACCGGGTCTTGCGGCATGCTGCGGCGGCTAGCTTCCATTGAATCCCCATGATCGAATTCGGACACGGAACGCACG
>JBEPVP010000054.1:0-19149 GCA_041690935.1 Rhodanobacter sp. | reverse complement strand
CGGCTGGCAGACCATCCACATCGCCGACGGCAACGACATCGCCGCGATCAACGCGGCGCTCGATGCCGCCCGCGCCGACACCAGCCGGCCCTCGCTGATCCTGGTGCGCACGCATATCGGCTACGGTTCGCCCGAGCAGGACAGCTACAAGGCGCACGGCTCGCCGTTGGGCGTCGAGGACGTGAAGAAGACCAAGCAGAATCTGGGCTGGCCGATCGAACCGGACTTCCTGGTACCGGAGCCGGCGCTGGCGCACATGCGCCAGGCGCTGGACCGTGGCGCCACGGCGCAGGCGGAATGGAATGGACGTCTGGACGCCTATACCAAGGCGTTCCCCGAGCTGGCGCAGGAGTTGCAAACCCGACTGCGTGGCGAGTTGCCGCCGGGCTGGGATGCGGACATCCCGGTGTTTCCGGCCGATGCGAAGGGCATGGCCACCCGCGTCGCCGGTGGCAAGGTGATGAATGCGTTCGCGGCGAAACTGCCCGCACTGTGCGGTGGTTCGGCGGATCTCGATCCGTCCACGCATACCGCGCTGAAAGGCCTGGGCGACTTCAACCCACCGGCCGTGCCGAACGAGGACACCGAAGGCTCCGACGGCGGCGGCTGGAGCCACGCCGGCCGCAACGTCCACTACGGCGTGCGCGAACATGCGATGGCCGCGATCAGCAACGGCCTGGCCGCGCACGGCGGCTTCATCCCGTTCGACGCGACCTTCTTGATCTTCTCCGACTACATGCGCCCGGCGATCCGCCTCGCCGCGCTGATGGGCATTCACGTGGTGCACGTGTTCACCCACGACAGCGTTGCGCTGGGCGAGGACGGCCCCACCCACCAGCCGGTGGAACAGCTGGCCAGCCTGCGTGCGATCCCCAACCTCACCGTGATCCGCCCGGCCGACGCCAACGAAACCGCGGTGGCATGGAAGGTGGCGGTGGCGTCGAAGGATCACCCGGTGGCGCTGGTGCTGACCCGGCAGGACGTGCCCACGCTCGATCGCACGCGCTCGCGCTACGCCAGTGCCGACGGCCTGCGCCAGGGCGCATATGTGCTGAGCGATCCGCAGGACGACGAGCCCGCGCTGATCCTGATCGCCAGCGGTTCCGAAGTCGGCCTGATCGTCGCCGCCGCCGACAAGCTGCAGGCCGATGGTGTCGCCGTGCGCTGCGTGTCGATGCCGAGCTGGGAACTGTTCGACGCCCAGCCGCAGGCCTATCGCGATCGGGTGCTACCGCCCGACGTGCCGGCCCGGCTCGCCGTGGAACTCGGTGTATCGCAAGGCTGGGATCGCTACGTCGGCGCCAAGGGCGACATGCTTGGGATCGATCACTTCGGCGCCTCCGCCCCCGCCGACGTACTGCTGCGCGAGTTCGGCTTCACGGTCGACAACGTGGTACGCCGGGCCAGCGCTTTGCTCGGGAGCTGATCCACGCCGCTCCCACGCCGGACATGCAGCCCGGCGTGGGAACGCCTGCCGGAGCAAGGGCCGCCCGCACTCGGCCGGCAGGGTCTGCTTTTTCACGGATCGGTTCGACAACGCCCGTGCCCATCGTCATGCATATTTGAACTTGTCAGTATGTTATTGTGCCGGCCGGCTCCGCCTTGCCCAGGCCATTCCCTTGTCCAGTCACCTGTCTGACCTGAAGCCCGTCGTGCTGACCGGCCGCGCCCACGCGCTGGCCCTGCTCATCGGGCTGTCCGTCGCCGGCTGTGCCGTCGGCCCCGACTACCACCGCCCCGACGCTCCGCCGGTGGATCGTTACACCGCACAGCCTTTGCCCGCCGGCACCGCGTCGGCCACGGGCGCCGATGGCGATGCACAGCGCTTCATGCAAGGTCGTGACGTGCCCACACGCTGGTGGACCGCGTTCGGCAATACCGAACTGACCCGCCGGGTGAACACGGCGCTGAGCCACAGTCCCTCGATTGCCTCCGCCCAGGCGGCACTTCGACAGGCGCAGGAAAATGCCAATGCGGCACATGGCGGATTGTTCCCGTCGCTGGATGCCGGCGCCGGCGTTACCCGCCAGAAACAGTCCGCCGCGCAGTCGGCAGGTCTCGCCGGGCTCGGCCCGTTTACTGTCTACAACGCGTCGGTCAGCGTGGGCTATACGCTGGACCTGTTCGGCGGTGTACGCCGTGGCGTCGAGGCACAGTTGGCATTGGCGGACTACCAGCGCGCCCAGCTCGACACCACCTACCTGACCCTGGCCGCCAACGTGGTCACCGCCTCGCTACAGGAGGCATCGCTGCGTGAGCAACTGCGCGCGACCGAACAGATCCTCGACATCCAGGGCAAGAGTCTGCAGATCGCCCAGCAGCAACAGCAGATCGGTTCGAAGTCGCTGTCCGACACGCTGGCCGTGCGCACGCAGCTGGCCGCCACCGAAGCCACCCTGCCGCCGCTGCGCGCCCAGCTCGCCGCGACCCGGAACCAGCTGGCGACCTACATGGGCACCACGCCAGCACAACTGGAGCTGTCGCCGCTGACCCTGGATGCGATCAGCCTGCCGCAGGACATCCCGGTGAGCCTGCCTTCAGGCCTGGTCGAACAGCGCCCGGATATCCGCGCTGCTTCGGCGCAACTGCATGCGGCTTCGGCCGGAGTTGGCGTGGCCACCGCGGCGATGTTGCCGCAGATCACTCTTTCCGGCAGTGCCGGTTCGCAGGCATTGCACGCAGGCGACCTGTTTTCCGCCGGCACCGGCGCCTGGTCGCTGGGTCTGGGCCTGACCCAGCCGCTGTTCCACGGCGGCGAGTTGCTGCACCGGAAGCGCGCCGCCCAGGCTGGCCTGGACAAGGCCGTGGCGGACTGGCGGCAGACCGTGCTGGTCGCGTTCCAGAACGTCGCCGATGCGCTGCAGGCGCTGCAATACGATGCTGAAGGACTGGCCGCCCAAGCCGCCGCAGAGAGCGCGGCATCGCAGCAGCTCGCGCTCACCCGCCGTCAGTTCCAACTCGGTTCGACCGGCTATCTCAACCTGCTCGATGCCCAGCGCAGCTTCCAGCAGGCACACATTGCGCTGATCCAGGCGCGCGTCGCACGACTGGCCGATACCGCCGCGCTGTATGCCGCCCTCGGTGGCGGCTGGCGCAGTGATGCCGGCATGGCCAGCCCGGCGGCAGACGCTTCCAGCTCCACCCCACCCACCGCATTCCATTGAGGAGTTCGCGCATGCCCACGCGCGTCGACAAGAAACCCAGCACCACCAAGCGCATGATCTGGATGATCGTCGGGGTACTGCTGCTGATCGCCGTGATTGTCGGCATCAAGGTGCTGCTGGTGATGCGGATGATCCACAGCATGCCCAAGCCGGCGCCGTCCACGGTCAGTACCACTACCGCCAGCGAACAGCCGTGGCAACCGTCGCTGAGTGCCGTCGGCACACTGCGCGCGGCAAAGGGCGCGGATCTGGCGATGGATGTGGCCGGTCTGGTCACCGGCGTCAACCTGAAATCCGGCCAGGACGTGAAACAGGGCCAGCTGCTGCTACAGCTGCGCGACGGCGACGACGTAGCCCAGCTGCAACAGCTGGAGGCGGCGGCCCAGCTGTCCCGGCTCACCTTCGAGCGGGCGCGCCAGCAGCTTGCGGCGCAGGCGATCAGCAAGGCCGACTACGACACCGCCGCCGCCGATCTCAAGGCGAAGCAGGCCGCGGTGGCGCAGCAGAAAGTGGTGGTCGACAAGAAGCAGCTGCGCGCGCCGTTTGCCGGCCGCGCCGGCATCATCACTACCAACCCCGGCGGCTACCTCAGCGCCGGCACCACGGTAGTGACGGTGCAGCAGCTCGATCCGCTGTTCGTCGATTTCTACGTGCCGCAAAGCGAACTGGGTCGCCTGAAGGTGGGCCAGGTGGTGAATCTGAAGCTGGATGCGTATGCCGGCCGCGGTTTCATCGGCAAGCTCAGCGCGATCAATCCCAAGGTCGATCTCGGCACGCGCAACGTGCAGGTCGAGGCGACCGTGCCCAACCACGACGAGGCGCTCACCCCGGGCATGTTCGCCAAGGTCAGTGTCGATGCCGGCAGCGTGCAGCGCCAGCTGACCCTGCCGCAGGCGGCCATCGTCTACAACCCGTATGGCGACACCGTGTATGTGGTGCAGCCTTCCAAGGGCAAGGATGACAAGGGCAAGCCGCTGCCGCCCACGGTGAAACAGACCTTTGTCACGGTCGGCGACACCCGCGGCGACCAGGTGGCGATCCTCAAGGGCATCGAGCCCGGCACCGTGGTCGTGACCAGTGGCCAGATCAAGCTGAAGAACGACGCGCCGATCGCGATCGACAACCGCGTGCAGCCGGCTGACAGCGCGCATCCCGCGCCGCAGGAACACTGAGCGAACGCCATGAAATTCACCGACCTGTTCATCAACAAGCCGGTGCTGGCGATCGTCGTCAGCCTGCTGATCCTGGTACTCGGCGTGCGCGCCGTCAGCAGCCTGACCGTGCGCCAGTACCCGAAGACCGAGAACGCCACGGTCACCGTCAGCACCGCCTACTACGGTGCCGATGCGCAGACCATGGCCGGCTTCATCACCCAGCCGCTGGAGCAGGCGATCTCGCAGGCGCAGGGTATCGACTACCTGTCCTCCAGCAGCGTGCAGGGCGTGTCCACCATCACCGCGACCCTGCATCTGAACTATGACGCCAACCGCGCATTGACCGAAATCACCACCCAAGTGAATTCGGTGAGGAACCAGCTGCCGCCGCAGGCGCAGCAGCCGGTGCTCAACGTGCAGACCGGCGAGACGGTCGACGCGATGTACATGGGCTTCTACAGCGATGTGCTGCCCACCAACAACATCACTGACTACCTGGCGCGCGTGGTCAAGCCCAAGCTCGATTCGGTCGATGGCGTGCAGACCGCCGAGCTGCTCGGCGCACGCCAGTTCGCGCTGCGCGCGTGGCTCGACCCGGCCAAGATGGCGGCGCATGGGATCACCGCCAGCGACGTGAACACGGCGCTGGGCTCCAACAACTATCTGGCCGCGGTCGGCTCCAGCAAGGGACAGGCGGTGACGGTCGATCTGACCGCCGACAGTGCCCTGCACTCGGTCGATGAGTTCAAGCAGCTGGCGATCAAACAGGTCAACGGCGCGATCGTGCGTCTGCAGGACGTGGCCACGGTCTCACTGGGCTCGGAAAGCTACGACTTCAACGTGGCCTTCAGCGGCAAGCGTTCGGTGTTCATCGGCATCAAGGTCGCGCCCGACGCGAACGTGCTGGACGTGGCCAAGCGCGTGCGCGATGCGTTCCCGGAAATCCAGAGCCAGCTTCCCAGCGGCCTGACCGGGGAGATCGTCTACGACGGCACCAAGTTCGTGAACAGCTCGATCAACGAGGTGGTCAAGACGCTGGCCGAGGCGCTGCTGATCGTGACCCTGGTGATCTTCCTGTTCCTCGGCAGCCTGCGTGCGGTGATCATTCCGGTGATCGCGATGCCGCTGTCCCTGGTCGGCACGTTCTTCGTGATGCTGGCGCTGGGTTACTCGATCAACCTGTTGACCCTGTTGGCGCTGGTGCTGGCGATCGGCCTGGTGGTGGACGACGCGATCATCGTGGTGGAAAACGTCGACCGGCACATGAAGGAGGAGGGCAAGACGCCGCTGCAGGCCGCCTTGCTCGCCGCGCGCGAGTTGGGTGGACCGATCCTGGCGATGACCGTGGTGCTGATCGCGGTGTATGTGCCGATCGGTTTCCAGAAGGGACTGACCGGCGCGCTATTCAGCGAATTCGCCTTCACCCTGGCCGGCGCGGTGACAGTGTCGGCGGTGGTTGCGCTGACCCTGTCGCCGATGATGTGCGCCAGGTTCTTCCGCAGCGAGCAGGAGAGCGGTCGCTTTGTGCAGTTCATCGATCGCCAGTTCGATCGCGTGCACCACGGCTACCAGCGCGTGCTGCACAACACATTGTCGACCTGGTCGGTGGTGGTGGTGATGAGCGCGCTGTTGTTGCTGGCCACCATCGCACTGGGCTTCACTGCCCAGTCAGAGCTGGCCCCGGAGGAGGATCAGGGCATCGTGGTCGGCCAGATCGTGGGGGCACCGAACACCACGGCGCAGCAGATGAATGTCTATGCGACGCAGATGTTCGATCTGTCCAGGCAATTGCCGGAATACGAGCAGATGTTCCAGCTGACCGGCGTACCCACCATCAACCAGGGCATCGGCGGCGTGCTGTTCAAGCCGTGGGACCAGCGCGGCCGCAGCGCGCACGAGCTGCAGCAGGTATTGCAGGAAAAGTGGAACGGCATCGCCGGCGGCCGCGTGGCGGCGTTCCAGTTCCCGCCGCTGCCGGGCGCCTCGGGCCTGCCGATCCAGGTGGTGATCACCACCACCGAGCCGTTCGAGAACCTCAACGATGTGGCCTCCCAGGTGCTGCAGAAGGCGCAGGCCAGCGGCAAGTTCTATTTCGTCGACTCCGACCTCAAGGTCGACAAGCCGCAAAGCACGGTCAGCCTCGACCGCGACATGATCACTACGCTGGGATTGACCCAGCAGGATGTAGGTGCCGCGCTCGGCTCGGCGCTGGGTGGCGGTTACGTCAACTACTTTTCGATCTCCGGTCGCTCGTACAAGGTGATCCCGCAGGTATTGCAGGCCGACCGGCTGAACCCGGATCAGGTGCTGAACTACTACATCCGCGTGCCCGACGGCTCGGTGATCCCGGCCTCGACCGTGGCCAAGATCACCAAGCAGGTGGTGCCGCAGTCGCTGAACCGCTTCCAGCAGTTGAACTCGGCCACGATCTCCGGCGTCAGCGGGCTGTCGCAAGGCGAGGCGCTGGCCTATCTGCGTGACCTGGTGAAGCAGGTGGCGCCGACCGGTTACAACGTGGACTACGCCGGCCAGTCACGCCAGTTCACCCAGGAGTCCGGCGGTTTCGGCGCGACCCTGCTGTTTGCCGTGATCATCGTGTTCCTGGCCCTGGCCGCGCAGTTCAACAGCCTGCGCGATCCGATCGTGATCCTGGTCTCGGTGCCGCTGGCGCTGTTCGGTGCGCTGATCTTCGTCAACCTGTTCACCAGCCTCAACATCTACACCGAGGTCGGTCTGGTGACCCTGATGGGTCTGATCAGCAAGCACGGCATCCTGATCGTGCAGTTCGCCAACCACTCGCAACTCGCCGGCATGTCCAAACGCGAGGCCATCGAACACGCCGCGGCGGTACGTCTGCGGCCGATCCTGATGACCACCGCAGCGATGGTGTTGGGCGTGCTGCCGCTGGTGATCGCTTCCGGCGCTGGCGCGGCAGGCCGCTTCAACATGGGCCTGGTGATTTCCACCGGCCTGGCGATCGGCACAGCGTTCACCTTGTTCGTGGTGCCGGCGTTTTACATGCTGCTGGCCGCCGACCGTCACGGCGGCAAGCCGTCGGATGATCCGCGACTGGTGGAACCCGGGTCGACGGCGCAGGCCTGAGCAACAGACAGAAGAAAGGCGCGGGTGACCGCGCCTTTCTTCTTGCCGTGTCCGGCGTTCGGCTGCAATGCGCCGCCGGACAGGGCAATGTCCTTCAGTTGCGCGACTGCAACTTCGACAGCAGCCGCAGCAACTCCAGGTACAGCCAGACCAAGGTGACCACCAGCGCGAACGCGCCGTACCACTCCATGTATTTCGGTGCGCCGGCCTGGGCGCCGGATTCGATCAGGTCGAAGTCGAGGATCAGGTTCAACGCCGCGATCACCACCACCACGGCGCTGAACGCGATGCCGATACCGCTGCTGCCGTTGATGAAGCCCATCGAGTGGCCGAAGAAGCCCATCGCGAAGTTGGCCAGGTACAGCAGCATGATGCCGCCGGTGGCGGCGACGATGCCGAGCTTGAATTTCTCGGTGGCGCGGATCAGCCCGCTGCGATAGGCCAGCAGCATGGCGGCCATGGTGCCGAAGGTAAGTCCGACCGCCTGGATCACGATGCCGGGGTAGCGCAGCTCGAAGATCGCCGACAGCGCGCCGATGAAGACGCCTTCCACCAGCGCGTACAGCGGCGCGGTAATCGGTGCCCAGGTTTTCTTGAACGCGGTGACCAGGCCCAGCACCAAGCCGCCGATGGCGCCGCCGAGCATCAGCGGCAGCATCGCCTGGGCACTGTCCGCGCCACTGAACTGGCTCCAGCTGAACATCGCGCCGACCAAGACCAGGATCAGCAGAAAGCCGGTTTTGTTGACCGTGCCGTTGATGGTCATGGCCTGGTCACCATGCGCGACGACGGCGCCACTGGCGGCGTCGAGGAAGGTGTTCTTGTTGAGTGCCGGATTGCCGCTTTGCATGGTGAACTCCCGTTGTCTTGGTCCATCGTAGCCCGCCGGCGGCACGCTTCGCATCCGCCCTGCGCCGATACGCCGCGCGTGCGCGGTGGATCGCGTGCGCCTGCGCGCGGAAACTACGCGACAATACGACCCCACCGAACCGCACGGAGTTCCGATGAATCCTTCCACCCTGCGTATCGCCACCCGCAAGAGTGCGCTCGCGCTGTGGCAGGCGGAGCATGTCGCCGCGCTGCTGCGCACGGCGCATCCGGGCCTGACGGTGGAACTGGTGCCGATGAGCACGCGCGGCGATGAGATCCTCGACCAGCCACTGGCCACCATCGGCGGCAAGGGATTGTTCCTGAAGGAGCTGGAGGTGGCGATGCTGGAAGGCCGCGCCGATCTGGCCGTGCACTCGCTGAAGGACGTGCCGGTCGAGCTGGAACCGGGTTTCGTGCTGCCGGCGATCCTGCCGCGCGCGGATGCGGCCGATGCGTTCGTCAGCAATGATCACGCCGATCTGACCGCGTTGCCGCACGGCGCGCGCGTGGGCACGTCGTCACTGCGACGACAGGCGCAGTTGCGCGCGCTGCGGTCGGATCTGATCCTGCTCGACCTGCGCGGCAATGTCGGCACCCGGCTGGGCAAGCTCGATAGCGGCGACTACGACGCGATCGTGCTGGCCTGTGCCGGGCTGGAGCGGCTGGGTCTGGCGTCGCGGATACGCTCGCGGCTGGCCGCACCGGACTGGCTGCC
Organism: Rhodanobacter sp.; assembly: GCA_041690935.1. Classification (GTDB taxonomy): domain Bacteria; phylum Pseudomonadota; class Gammaproteobacteria; order Xanthomonadales; family Rhodanobacteraceae; genus Rhodanobacter. The sequence continues at coordinate 10,144 of JBEPVP010000054.1, read as the reverse complement.
GGCGCCGGGCCAGGCGGCCATCACGATCGAGGCACGCGACGACAACCCGGGCGTGCTCGCCCTGCTGGCCGCGCTGGACGATGCCGATACCCGGCTTACCGTCAGCGCCGCGCGCGCGATGAACCGTGCGCTCGGCGGCAGCTGCACGGTGCCGGTCGGCGCCTGGTGCATGCTCGCCGAGCATGGTCTGCATCTGCGTGGTCTGGTCGGTGATGCGAGCAGCGGACGGCTGCTGCATGCCGAGGCCAGTGGTCCGGTCGACCAGGCGCTGGCGCTGGGTCAGCGAGTCGCCGCGGATTTGCTGGAGCAGGGTGCGGGCAAGCTGCTGGGGTTGTGATTGGTCGAGGAAAGGCACCCTGGTAGGGCGAGCACCGCCCGCCGCACTTGCCACACACCGCAAAAAGCCGGCGGGCAGTGCCCGCCCTACCGGGGCCTTGCGGGGGAACGATCGATTGCCGCGTTCTGCTTTTATTGCCGATGCAGCCCGTACAAAAACAAACGGCCCCGAAGCTCGTGCGACGGGGCCGTTGCGGTATCGATGACGGTCGAAATCAGAAGCTGTAGACCAAATTGGTGGTGGTCAGCGTGTCCATCTTCTTGGTGCCCGGCTGCACGTCGCTATTGTGTCGGACCTGGAAGCCGAGCTTCAGCGCGAGCTTCTTGGTCATGCTGACGGCCAGCCCGGCGTCGTTCTGCAGATAGGTGTTCTTGGAACCCGCTTCCATCAGGAAGGTATCCTCGAACGCGGTGTTGTCGGTCAGTTTGTATTTGTAGTTGATCAGGCCGCGGGCGACCATTTCGCTCTGGGTCGGCTGCCGCTGCGGCACCAGCACGCCGCCGACGACCGTGTCGACGTCGGCCGGGCGGTAACGCTTGTAACCCGGGCCGATTTCGAACGACAGCTCGTTGCGCTCGTCCTTCAACGCGATATAGCCGTAGCCGAGCGAGACGATGCCCTGCCACAGGTTGGCGCCGAAGTCGTCGTGCTCGTAACGGGCAGCACCGACGATGTAGCTGCGCGGGTCTAGCTTGTAGCCGACCGAGGCGCCGCCGTCATAACGGTTCGCGGTGGTATTGAACTGCTCGATGGTATTGCCGGCCGTGTCGACCACTTTCTGCTGGCTCTTGGAGCGCAGCGCGTCGACGAAGAAGCTGTTCTTCCACTGCTCGTTTTCCTGGTTCAGGCCGAGCTTGGCATTGACGTTCTGCGAGCGCGAATTGCCGGTGGCCGAGGCAAAGCCGAATTCGCCCGAACCGCTCCAGCCGCCATTGTTGGTCGTCGCGGTGGTATCGGTGGCGGCATCCTGGGCCTGCGCGGCGAAGCTCGCAAAGGTGGCCAGCAGCAGGCCGGCGATCAAGGTCTTTTTCATCGGGGAACGGTCCATTTGTTAAACAATCGTAGTGCGGTACCTTAACGGCACGGCTTGAACTCGCAATGAATGAGCCCGGGACTGCCTTCCTCGACTAGGTGGCAACGCCACGCAGCAGCAACGATTCGTACAGATTCCGCTCCAGCCACTTGCCGAATAGACAGCTGGGTACGGCCAGCGCCGCGGCGATCAGGTCGATGCCGTCATGCCGGCTCAGCAACAGGGCGATGCACGGAATCACGTAAGTGAACAAGGCGGCCACAAAACGGGCCGGACGCAGCGCATAGTCGCGCGCCGCGCTGCCGTGGCTGACCGAGCCAGGCAGCGATTGCCAGGCCAGGCCCTCCAGCAAGCCCAGCAGGAGCGCCAGCGCCAGCAGCAGCAATATCCATGGATACAGGCCTGAAGGAGCGGCAAGTTCGCTCAGCGCCAGCGTGCACAACCACAGCCACAAGCCCCCGGCATAGCCAGCGAAGACCAGCCGGCTGGCCGGCAACGAGGTCGCCACACGCTGCGCGGATGGCGCCAGCTGGCCGCGAAAGCGATAGCCCCCATAGATCAGGCTGGCTAGGCTGCACAGGGTCAGCGCGGCACCGGCCAGCCGGGTCGCCCAGAACATGTTGTCGCCGCGCGCCAGCCCCGCCACCGCGAGCATCGGCAGGTACGTCGCCAGCGCCAGCAGCGCCGCGCGGTTCGGTCGATGGCCGCGGCGCGGACGCCAGCCGAACCAGTCCGATGCGCCGCGCCAGGGCAGGCAGGCCACCAGCAGGCCGGCGCTGACCAGCAAGGCGCCGGCGGACAGCGGCATCAAGGTGCCGTTGCGGCCCGCCGGATACAGCCCCAGCACCAGCGCCAGTCCCAACCATGCCCACAAGCCGTAGCCGCTGGTCGTCAGGATCCGCCACAACGGCGCGACCGTCTCCGCCCGCCAGTACGTCATCGGCATGTCGGCAGCATTGGCGGGCGAGGTGGTGTGGGGTATGCCGCGAACAGGTTGCATGAGTGAATCGGCTGGGACCAGATAAGTCGGAGCAGGCGCTCGCGCCACCGGCGTGCGCGGGCTGGGCTTGCGGGTACCGCAGGCCGCACCCATGCTACAACGCAACCCCTTCGCATGCCTCGACGAAACGCCATGGATCGCTACGAACGCATACTGACCCTGCATCGCCTGCTGAAGTCGGCGCACTACCCGATCACTCTGGCACGCCTGATGAGCGAACTGGAATGTTCGCGCGCCACGCTGTACCGCGACGTGAACTTCCTGCGCGATGCGCTGGGCGCGCCGATCGAAAGCGCGGGCACCGACCAGGCCGCGTTTCGCTACGAAGTGGGCGAGGGCGAGAAGTTCGAGCTGCCGGGCTTGTGGCTGACCTCGGACGAACTGGCTGCGCTGCTGGCGCTGAACGAACTGATCGGCCGTTCCGGTCCCGGCGTACTGGCCGGCGCGCTGGCGCCGTTCAAGGCGCGCATCGAAGGCCTGCTGTCCGATCAGGGTAGCGGCAAGGCGTTGCCGATCGAGCGGATCCGGGTGATCCCGTGGGGCGAGCGCAAGCTCGACCAGCAAGTGTTCCGCATCGTCGCCGGCGCGGTGCTGGAGCGCAAACAGCTGCGCTTCCGCTACCGCGCGCGCACTACCAACACGGACAGCCACCGCACCGTGTCGCCACAGCGGCTGACGCACTACCGCGACAATTGGTATCTCGACGTGTGGGACCACGACCGCGAGGCGCTGCGCAGTTTTGCGGTCGACCGCATCAACGAGGCGCACGCGCTGGAGGCCGAAGCCAGCAATGTCGCGGAAGGCGATCTCAATGACCTGCTCGCCTCCAGCTACGGCATCTTCGCCGGCAAGCCGAAGGCGTGGGCGACCATCCGCTTTTCCTCGCACGCCGCGCGCTGGGTCGCCGACGAGCACTGGCATTCGCAGCAGAAAGGCGAGTGGCTGCCGGACGGCCACTACGAGCTGAAAGTGCCCTACTCCAACTCCAGGGAGTTGCTGATGGACGTGCTCAAGTACGGCCCGGATGCGGAGATCGTCGCGCCGCTGCCGCTGCGCGAAGAGATGAAGATCCTGCTGCAGCTTGCGCTGGGCGGTTACCGCTCCGAACTGGGCTGATCGCGTTCAATGCGTCACGGCCGGATGGAACGGCCAGAAGATCGGGATCAGCCACATCGACAAAGCGCAAAACAACGCAATCAGCGGAATGCCGACCTTCATGAAATCGGTGAAGCGGTAACCGCCGGCGTAATACACCATGGTGTTGGTCGGGTAGCCCACCGGCGTGGCGAACGAGGTGGCCGCGGCAAACGCCACCGCCACCACGAACGGCCGCGGATCGACGTGGGTGGCGTGCGCCACCGTGGCGGCAATGCCGACCATCAGCACCACGGACGGGTTGTGTCCCATCAGCTCGGTGAGCAGGGCGGTCAGCAGGTAGACCAGCAACAACGCGGCCAGCGGGCCGTGGCCCCCGAGCATGTGCATGGCGGCGGTTACCACCACCGCCGACAGGCCGGTCTTCTCGATCGCCAGCCCCAGCGGCAGGATGGCGCCGAGCAGGATGATGATTTTCCAGTCCATGCCCTCGTAGACGTCCTTGCGACCGAAGCAGCCACCCAGCGCCATCGCGACCGCTCCGCACAGCGCGGCGACCGGAATCGGCAGCCAGTGCAGGCCCGAGACCAGCACCACGGCGGCCATGATGCTGGCCGCCAGCAGCGCCTTGCGTGACATGCCGCGGACGTCGTCGCGTTCGTTGAGCACGATGAAGGCCTCGTCGTTGCGAAGCTTCGGCATCGCCTCCTCGTCGACCAGCACCATCAGCACGTCGCCGAGCGCCAGGCGGGTGTCGCTGAGCTTGTCGCGCAGCACCTCGCCGCGCCGGTTCAGCGCCAGCACGGTGGCGCGGTAGCGCCAGTCCAGACCGATCTCGGCCAGGCTGCGGCCCTCCACCGCACTGGCCGGCGCCACCATCATCTGCGCCAGCAGGCGCGGGTGGTCGTTCTCCGGCGCATAGCGGCGCTCCGGCGCGTTGTGCAGTTTGGCCTTGCGCTGGAACTCCTCGATCTTGTCCCAGTCGCCGCGAACCAGCAGCACGTCGCCCGCCTCCAGCTTCTGTTCGCGCGGCGACCACATGCGGCGTTCGCCGCGCAGCAACTCCAGCGGATACACGCCGAACTCATCGCCCAGCCGCGCCTCGGCAATCGCCGTACCCAGTAGCGGCGACTCGTCGCTGACTTCCAGCTCGGTGACGTACTTGCCGACCTCGACACCCTCGGGCAGCACCGCGTCGATCTGCTTGGGCAGCAGGTGTCGGCCGATCAGCATCAGGTAGACCATCCCGACCACCGCCAGCACCGCACCCATGCGGGTGAACTCGAACACGCCGAAAGGCGCCATGCCGTGCTTCTGGGCCAGGCTGTCGGCGAGCAGGTTCGAGGAGGTGCCGATCAGCGTGCATACGCCGCCCATCTGCGCGGCGTACGCCATCGGCAGCAGCACCCGCGACGGCGAGGTGCCGGTGCGCTGGCACACGCGCAGGGCCAGCGGCAGGAAGGTGGCGACCAGCGCGACGTTCTTGACGAAGGCGCCCAGCGGGGCGATCGCCAGCATCATCGCCAGGGTCAGCAGCCACGGTCGGCGGATCTTCATCAGCAGACGGGTCAGCGGATCGAGCACACCGGAGCGTTCGATGCCCAGGCTCAGCGCGAACATCGCCGCCACCGTCACGGTGGCCTCGTTGCTGAAACCGGACAGCGCCTCGACCGGGCTCACGATGCCCAGCACCACCAGTGCGCCCAGCACGATCAGTGCGACCAGGTCGATGCGCACCCGTTCACTGGCGAACATGCCCATCGCCACCACGATGATCGCGACGGTGGCCCAGGCCTGCCAGCTCATGCGGCCACCCCCGCGGCGGGGCGGGCCAGACTTGCGTGCGGGTGGGCGGGATGGCGGTCGACGGGCATGCTCGCGTGCGTGCGTTCGTGGTTGGGGTGCATCATGGTGGAAAGCCACGCCGGTTTCACGGCAGCCGACTTCAGCACAGATACCTACCCACATGCCGTGATGACCCGATGATGCACGCAGATGCTCCCCACCGCGAATCCGCCGAATTATTGGCCGAACCGGTCGAACCGGCCGTAGCCCGCAAGCCGACGGTCGCGCTGGCGCTGGGTGCCGGCGGCGCGAAGGGGCTGGCGCACATCGGCGTGATCGAGGAGCTGAATGCGCAGGGCTTCGAGATCGTGGCGATTGCCGGCAGCTCGATGGGCGCGCTGATCGGCGGCATCTACGCCATGGGCAAGCTCGACGTCTATCGCGACTGGGTCTGTGCGCTGGCCAAGTTCGACGTGCTGCGGCTGGTCGACTGGACGTTCTCCGGCGGCGGCCTGATCAAGGGCGAACGCATCATCGAAACCCTGCGCGGGCTGATCGGCGACATCCAGATCGAGGAGTTGCCACTGACGTTCACCGCGGTGGCCACCGACCTCGATCGCGAGCGCGAGGTATGGCTCACCCGCGGCTGCCTGTTCGACGCGATCCGTGCCTCGATCGCGATACCCACGGTGTTCCGCCCGCATACCATCGACGGGCGCCGCCTGATCGACGGCGCCTTGCTCAATCCGGTGCCGGTGACGCCGCTGATTCGCGAAAGCGCCGACTACCTGCTCGCGGTGAGCGTCGATGGTCCGGCCCTGATCGCGACCCCGCTACCACCGCCCACCCGCGAGACGGCCACCGAAGGCAGCTACCGCCGCCGCATCGGCGACTTCGTGGGCCGGCTCATCCCGCGCGGCGAGCATCATCCGCCGATGCCCGGCACGTTTGACCTGCTCGCCCAGTCGATGGACCTGATGCAGGCCAACCTGTCGCGACTGCGCCTGGCCGCCTACGAACCGGACCTGCTGATCCAGCTGCCGCGCAACATGGCCAGCGTCTACGAGTTCTACCGCGCCCGCGAGTTGATCGAATTGGGTCGCGAGCAGACGCGCACGGCGCTGGTCAACTGGCCGCGCTCGGGCACGCCGCAGCGCGACGGCTGAGCCGCGCCGCTCAGCGCGGCCCGTGCGTGCGCAGCCAGTGATCGAGATACGCCTTCAGCGCGACCGCGTTGTTGTGCTCCTCGTCGCGGGCGCCATAGAGCAGGGTGACGGTGTGCCGCGTCGAGCGCTCGGCCAGCGGTCGCCAATGCGCGGCCAGCGCATCCAGCTCGCCGGCGTAGCGGTGACGGAAACCGTCCCACAACACCGGGTCGTGCCCGAACCATTTGCGCAACGCGCTGGATGGCGCCAGCTCCTTCGCCCACAGATCCATCGGCACCGCATCCTTCTTCAACCCGCGTGGCCACAACCGGTCGATCAGCACGCGATAGCCATCGGCTTTCGCGGCCGGTTCATAGACACGTTTGACGGCGATGCCCATCGGCGGTCTCCCTTTGGTCCGGGCACGCCCTCTTGGCGTGTCCTCCGCTACGCCTCCCGTGCATCAGCCGCGGAGGCAAGGGTGGGGATAGAAGATCCCCAGCATACGACTACGGGATCGGCCCGGCGTGTCCTGGGTCAGAGTTCCTCGACCCGGGTCACCTTGCCGCGACGCATCAGCCACGCCACCCCGCGCAGGTCGGCCAGGCCCACCCACAGCCGATCCAGCATGCCGTACTTGGACACGCCGGCGGTGCGCGGGCGATGCCCGACCGGCACGCTCTGGCTCTGGAAACCGGCGCGCTTGACCAGCGCCGGCAGATAGCGATGCATGTGATCAAAATAGGGCAGGCGCAGAAACACCTCGCGCTCGAACAGCTTCAGGCCGCAGCCGGTGTCCGGGGTGGCATCCCGGAGCATGCGCGAACGCACCGCGTTGGCGACCTTCGAGGAGATGCGCTTGTTGAAACTGTCGCGGCGGGTGGTGCGCCAGCCGGCGAACAGTCGCACCGCGGCCGGCGCCGCCGTGCGCGCGGCGAGCAGCTTGGGGATATCGGCCGGATCGTTCTGGCCGTCGCCGTCCAGCGTGGCGATCCACGGCGACTTTGCTTCATGCACGCCGTTCCACACCGCGGTGCTCTGGCCGCTGCGGACGACGTGATGCAACACGCGCAGCTCCGGGTGCAGCGACTTCTGCGCCGCCAGCACCTTGCGGCTGTCGTCGCTGGAATCATCGTCGACGTAGATCACTTCGTAGTCGACCTGACCACGCAACGCGGCGGCGATCTCGGCCAGCAGCGGCGGGATGTTGTCGCGCTCGTTGAAGACGGGAACGACGACGGAGAGTTGCGGCATGGGAAGGCCTTTCAGCGGGGGCAGATGCCACGCGCAGCGCAGCAGGGGCGCAGTTTAACGCCTGGCGCTACGATCCGCTTCCGCACGAGCGTAGGGCGGGCACTGCCCGCCGCTCTCCATCATGCAGTGCGGTTTCAAAACCAAAAGCCGGCGGACAGTGCCCGCCCTACACAGCGATGGACCAGCAAGCCTCAGCGGATCTTGCCGAGAATGCCGTCCAGTTCGTCGTTGCTGTGGTAGTGGATCACCAGCTTGCCGCGGCCGCCGCGGCCCTGCGCCAGTTCGACGCGGGTGGCGAAGCGCTCGGCCAGTTCGCGTTCCAGCGCGGCGATGTTCGGATCGGGCGCGGGCGCGCTCTTCGCCTTGCCTTTCGGCGCAGTCTGCGCGCGGCGCGCCGCTTCCTCCAGCTCGCGTACCGACCAGCCCAGCGTCGAGGCCTGGCGTGCCAGCGGCACGGCGATGGCCTCGTCCAGGGTCAGCAGGCAACGCGCATGGCCCATTTCCAGCTTGCCGTCATCCAGCAATCGCTTGATCGATTCCGGCAATTCGGTGAGCCGCAGCATGTTCGACACCGAAGCGCGCGAGCGGCCGACCGCGTCGGCGGCCTGCTGGTGGGTGAGGTCGAAGTCGTCGATCAGGCGCTTCAGCGCGTCGGCTTCTTCCAGCGGGGTGAGGTCCTGGCGCTGGATGTTCTCGATCAGCGCCATCGCTGGCACCGCCGCCTCCGGCACGTTCTTCACCAGCGCCGGCAGCTCGGCCAGCTGCGCGCGTTGCGCCGCCCGCCAGCGGCGTTCGCCGGCGATCAGCTCGTAGCTGTTGCGGCCGATCTCGCGCACTACCACTGGCTGGATCAGGCCCTGCGCCTTGATCGACGCGGCCAGTTCGTCCAGCGCCTCGTCGTTCCAGTGCCGGCGCGGCTGGTACTTGCCCGGCTGAATGTGCTGGATCGGCAGCATGCGTAGCTCGCCTTCCTGCGCCAGCATCGCCGGTGAAGCGTCGCCGTCGCCGCCGAGCAGGGCATCCAGCCCGCGTCCCAATCCACGTTTCTTCGCAGCAGCCATGCTTATTCCTGATGATTGGCAGCCGGCGCCTTGAGCGTCGGGCCGCTGTCGCCGTGCGCCGGCGCGGACGCCGTCGTCGGTTCGATGTGGTCGACCGGATCGACCCGATCGGTACGCGTCAGCGCGCGCTCGCGCCGGATCATCTCGCCGGCCAGGCCGATGTAGGCGATCGCGCCGCGCGAGCTGCGGTCGTACAGATGGATCGGCTGACCGTGGCTGGGCGCTTCGGCCAGGCGCACGTTGCGCGGGATGATTGAGCGCAGCACCTTGTCGCCGAAATGTTGGGTAAGCTGGGCGGACACCTCGTTGCCAAGGTTGTTGCGCACGTCGTACATGGTGCGCAGCAAGCCTTCGATCTCCAGCTTCGGATTCAACCGGTGGCGCACCGCCCTGACCGTGTCGAGCAGGCTGGACAGGCCTTCCAGCGCGAAGTATTCGCACTGCACCGGGATCAGCACGCCATCGGCGGCGGTCAGCGCGTTCAGCGTGAGCAGGTTCAGCGACGGCGGGCAGTCGATCAGGATGGTCTGGTAGTTCGCCGACACCTTCGCCAGCAGTTCCTTCAGTCGGTGCTCGCGCGCCAGCGCGTCCATCAGCTTCAGTTCGGCGGCGGTGAGGTCGCCGTTGCCCGGCAACAGGTCGTAGTGCGCGTTGGTGGGCACGATCGCTGCGCCGATCTCCACTTCCTCCAGCAGCACCTCGCAGCCGCCCGGCTTGGCGTCGCGCTTGTTGATGCCCGAAGCCATCGTGGCGTTGCCCTGCGGATCCAGGTCGACCAGCAATACCTTGCGCTTCGCGGCGGCCAGCGCAGCGGCGAGATTGACGGCAGTGGTGGTCTTGCCGACGCCGCCTTTCTGGTTGGCGACAGCGATGATGCGGGCCATGGATGAATAGCTACCGTACGCGGGAGAGGGTTAGTGTAATGCCTCACCCCACCCAACGCCGCCCGTCCGGCCGACCGGCTCAGGCGCCGATCCGTTGGCCGCTGACCGCGTCGAACAGGTGCAGCCGCTCGGCCACCAAGCCCAGTGACAGCGTGCTGCCGGGCTCGGGCAGCACCCGTGGTGATACCCGCGAAACCAGCGCCTGCGCGCCATGACGCAGGTTGAGAAAGATCTCGTTGCCGATCGGTTCGAGCACTTCCAGCTGGGCGCTGAAGGCGACCCCGGTATCCTGCGGCTGCAGATGTTCCGGGCGGATGCCCAGCACCACCGCGCGCTCGCGCCACGGTTGCCATGCCGCCGCTTGCGGCGGTTCGCCCAGCACGATCTCGCCATGCGCGGTGACCAGCGACCAACCCTTGTCGTGACGCAGGGTGCCATGCAACTGGTTCATCGCCGGGCTGCCGACGAAGCCGGCCACGAACAGGTTGGCGGGTTTCTCATACAGGTTCATCGGCGTGTCGATCTGCTGGATCACGCCACCATCCAGCAC
>JBEPVP010000053.1:0-19192 GCA_041690935.1 Rhodanobacter sp. | reverse complement strand
TGCCGCCGTAATGCTGGCGGCCCATCTCGACGAACGTCTCGTAGGTGCCCTGCACGATGCCCTGCGAGCCGATGTAGATCCACGAGCCGGCGGTCATCTGGCCGTACATCATCAGGCCTTTCTTATCGAGCTCGTTGAAGTGCTCCCAGGTCGCCCAGTGCGGCACCAGGTTGGAGTTGGCGATCAACACGCGCGGTGCGTTCGCATGCGTGCGAAACACGCCGACCGGCTTGCCGGACTGGATCAGCAACGTCTCGTCGTCGTTCAGTTCGCGCAGCGATTTCAGGATCGCGTCGAAGCACTCCCAGTTGCGCGCGGCGCGCCCGATGCCGCCGTATACCACCAGCTCCGCGGGGTTCTCCGCCACCTCCGGATCGAGGTTGTTCTGCAGCATGCGGAACGGCGCCTCGCTGAGCCAGCTCTTGCAGGAAAGCTCGCTGCCGCGCGGGGCGCGGATGGTGCGGGTGGTGTCGATACGGGTGGGTGCGGTCATCGGTGGGTCCTTCGGAAACGGCCAGACATGAAGAGTCGATTATGCGGCGCCTGCGCGGTCGCCGCCACGGCGGCATCTGTCGGGCATGTCAGCCTGCTTGCGGGACCAATTGATCCGGCCCGGACAGTGGCGCAGACTCGATTCGGGAACCCGGGACGGACCGTCGCCAGTCACTGCGAGGAGTCTGTCATGCACACATCCAGCTTGATGAACCGGTTCACCGTCGTCGCCACGATGCTCGTTGCCATGGGCACCGGCGTGGCGGCCGGCAAAATGCCCACCGACGCGAAGTTGATCGCGAGTGCTATGCGCGCCGCACCGGCACGCGTCGCGAAGGGCGCGACGATCGTGGCGATGGGTGCGGATGGCCAGATGCGCACGTTGCGCAAAGGCAGCAATGATTTCACCTGCATGCCGGACAACCCGACCACACCGGGGCCGGACCCCATGTGCATGGACAAGAACGCAATGGGATGGGCGCAAGCGTGGATGGCGCACAAGCCCCCACCGTCCGGCAAGCTTGGCTTGATGTACATGCTGGAAGGCGGCACGGACGCGAGCAATACCGATCCGTACGCGCAGAAACCGGCCAGCGGCAACCACTGGGTCAAGACCGGGCCGCATTTCATGATCGTCGGCGCGGACCCGGCGTTCTACGACAGCTATCCGAAAAGCCCGAACCCGGACACCGCCGCACCGTACGTGATGTGGGCCGGCACGCCGTATCAGCACCTGATGGCGCCGATCAAGTAATGCGCATGGGTTGGTTGCTTGAATGATTTTGGTTGACCACTTCTGATTGGCAAAAGCGGCGGGCAGTGCCCGCCCTACAAAACCGCGCAAGCCACGACACTTGCGTAGCTCCTGTAGGGCGGGCATCGCCCGCCAGCTTTGTCTGGCTGAATCTCGACGTCACTCAGGGGCCGTATCCTGGCGCCATCGAATTCCCCTACGCGCAAACCGGAGCAGTTCCATCACGACCCGCTCCGTCAGGGTATTGATGTCCGAAAACGGCGAGTTTGCCACGCTGGCCGGTGCTAGCCTGCGTACATGAGTGAACTGTTCCCGACCCTGCCCGACCCGCACATCTGCGAACAGGCCCGCCTGAGCCGCGATGCGCGCTTCGACGGGCTGTTCTTCACCGCGGTCAGCAGCACCGGCATCTATTGCCGGCCGGTGTGTCCGGCGCCGACGCCGAAGCGCGAGAACGTGCGCTATTACGCGAACGCGGCGGCGGCGGAAGCGGCCGGTTTCCGGCCGTGCCTGCGCTGTCGGCCGGAGCTGGCGCCGGGCAACGACCAGTGGCAGCGCGGCGATCATGTGGTCGCGCGCGCGCTGAAGCTGATCGAGGCCGGCATGCTGGCGGAGCAATCGCTGGATGAACTCGCCGCGCGCGTCGGCATCGGCGCGCGGCAGTTGCGCCGGCTGTTTGTCGAGCGCGTCGGTGCGCCGCCGATCAGCGTGCACACGACGCGGCGGTTGCTGTTCGCGAAACAGTTGCTGACAGAGACCGCGCTGCCGGTGACGGAAGTCGCGCTGGCGTCCGGTTTTCGCAGCCTGCGCCGGTTCAACGCGGCGTTCGCGCAGGCGAACCGCATCGCGCCGCGCGAACTGCGCCGGCATCCGCGCGCGGCAGCGGGTGCGGCGCTGCTGCTGCGGCTCGGCTATCGGCCGCCGTATGATTTCGAAACGCTGCTCGCGTTCCTGCGCACGCGCGCGCTGCCGGGCGTGGAGCTGGTCGACGAGCACAGTTATGCGCGCGTATTCGGCCCGGCCGATGCGCCGGGCTGGCTGCGCGTGAGCGCATGGCCCAAAGGTATCGGGCACGCTGGCGAACACGCATTGCGACTGGAGTTGCATTGTCCGCAACCGACACAACTGCTCGGCGTGGTGACGAAACTGCGGCGCATGTTCGATCTGGATGCGAACCCGCAGGCGATCGCGGACACGTTCCAGCACGACGCGATCCTGGGCCCGCTGCTGGCGCGTCGCCCCGGCCTGCGCCTGCCCGGTGGCTGGGACGGTTTCGAGATCGCGGTGCGCGCGATCCTCGGCCAACAGATCAGTGTGGCGGCGGCACGCACACTGGCGACACGCATCGTGCAGCGCTGGGGCGAACCGTTGCCGGCCGCACCGATGCCAGGTCTGGAACGCCTGTTTCCGACACCGCCCGCGCTCGCGCACGCGGACCTGCGCGAGATCGGCCTGACCACCACGCGCTCGGCCACCGTCAACGCCATGGCGCAGGCGCTGCTGGATGGCCGCGTGGATTTCCGGGCGGAGCAATCGCTGGACGAATTCGTGGCGCGCTGGATCGCGCTGCCCGGCATCGGCGAATGGACCGCGCACTACATGGCGATGCGTGCGCTGAATGATCCGGATGCGTTCCCGGCGGCGGACCTGATCCTGCGCCGCGAAGCGACCACGGACAGCGTGCCGCTCAGCACCAAGGCGTTGACCGAGCGCGCGCATGCGTGGCGACCCTGGCGCGCCTACGCGGTGATCCACCTGTGGCGCGGCGCCTCCGATGCGCTGCCGCCACCACGGAAAAAACCAAAACCGGAGGCCATCGCATGACGAACATGCCGGTCATCATCCACTACGACGACATCGACAGCCCGGTCGGCACGCTGCGCCTGGTCGCCGACAGTCACGGCCTGCGCGAGATCTGGTTCGAGCGCGAACGTCATCCGAAGCAGACGCATCCCGGCTGGATTCGCGCGGCCGAGCCGCTCGCGTTCGCGCGCGTGCAGCTGGAACAATATTTCGCCGGCGAACGCCAGCACTTCGACCTGCCGCTGCATCCGCACGGCACGCCGTTTCAGCTGACGGTATGGCGCGAACTTGGCCGCATACCCTACGGCGTAACCATCAGCTACGGCGAACTGGCGCGCCGCATCGAGCAACCGCTGGCGGTGCGCGCGGTCGGCGCCGCGAACGGACGCAACCCGCTGCCGATCGTGCTGCCATGCCATCGGGTGATCGGCAGCGACGGCAGCCTCACCGGCTTCGGCGGCGGCCTGCCGACGAAGCGTTATCTGCTCACGCTGGAAGACCGCATAGTGCGTGGCGATCTGTTCGGCGCGGTGGGCTGAAATGGTGATGCGGTAGTGGCGCTCGCCTGCCACGCAGGTGCGCGCAAGTAACGACGATCATCAGTGACGATCAGCCGCCGCTGCGGGACGGCGACGGAAGATCCTTGGGTACCACGCGTGGCAGGGTCGACGCATCGCGCTGGCGGTTCAGCAGATCCTGCTGGGCGGCATGGTCGCGTTCACCCTGTGCGCGCGCGGCCTGGTCAAGCTGCTGCTGGTTGCGCGGGTCGCTCGCGGTCGGGCGCTTGGCGTTGTCCGCCACACCCTGATGCAGTTGCTGCTGGAGCTGGCTCTTCTGTAACTGATCGCGCGTTTGCTGCTGCTGCGCGGTCTGCTGGAACTGCACGCTCGGCGACGGCGCCCAGCTCGTTGGCTGCCTGGCGGACTGCCAGGCGCAGGCGGTACCGAGCGGCGCCAGCGCCAATGCGCCGAGCAACAGCGCGCGCATCATCGAGTGAGGCAAGGCGAAACGTGTAATGGTCATGGCGGTGCGCGATCATGGGGAGATGACGTTTAGCATCGTAAGGCTGCACATATGAAATTACTGTTTCGCCTGCTGCTGTGTTCACTGGCGGCATTCAGCTTCGGCTGCACCACGCAGACGCCGGTACGGCCGATGGTCGCCGCGGTTGCCGCCAACCGACCCACGCCGCTGCTGCTTGTCTCGATCGACGGCTATCGCCACGACTACATCGGGCGCGGGCTCAGCCCCACCCTGGCGATGCTGGCGAACAAGGGCGTGCAGGCCGCTTCGATGCAGCCCTCGTTTCCGTCGCTGACGTTTCCGAACCACTACACGCTCGTCACCGGCCTGCGCCCGGATCACCACGGCATCATCGGCAACACCATGGCCGATGCGCAGCTGGGCAAGTTCTCACTGGGCAATCGCGAGGCGGTCGGCGATGGCCACTGGTGGGCCGCCGGCGTGCCGATCTGGGAAACCGCCAGGCAGCATGGCCTGCGTTCGGCGACGATGTTCTGGCCCGGTTCGGAGGCGTCGATCCGCGGCCAGCATCCGGACTACTGGAAACCGTTCGACGGCAAGGTAACCGCGAACCAGCGCGTGGATCAGGTGCTGGCATGGCTGGATCTGCCGGCCGCCGAGCGGCCCACGTTTCTCACCCTGTACTTCGATGCGGTCGACCATGCCGGGCATACGTACGGGCCGGACACGCCGCAGGTGAACGACGCGCTGCGCGACACCGACGCGGCGATGGCGCGGCTGGTGCAGGGGCTCAGGCAGCGCGGCCTGTTCGAGCGGATCAATCTGATCGTGCTGGCCGACCACGGCATGGCCGCCGTGCCGGCACACAACAGCGTGGTGATCGATCAGCTGATTCCACTCGAAAAAGTGCAGATGGTCGGCATGGGCATCCTGGTCGGCTTCAACCCGACGTCGGACAGCGCCACCGCGCGCGCCAGCTTCGCCAACGTCGAGCACACACTGGAGCAAGCGCAGGCGCACATGCAGTGCTGGGACAAGACCCGCGTGCCGGCACGGCTGGCCTACGGCCACAACCCGCGGGTGCCGCAACTGCTGTGCCTGGCGAATATCCACTGGCGCATTATCACCACCGCGTACGCGGTCAGCCACAACGGCAGGCTGAGTCTGGGCGATCACGGTTTCGACAACGCCGAGCCGCTGATGCAGGCGCTGTTCGTGGCACACGGCCCGGCGTTCCGGGTCGACGCGAAGGTGCCTGTGTTCCCGAATGTGGACGTCTATCCGCTGATGACCCACCTGCTCGGCCTTCCCGCCGCGGCGAACGACGGCGACTACGATGAGGTCAAGAGCATGCTGAAGCCCGCCTCGCGCTGAGTCTTTCTCCCTCCCCTGCGTGCAGGGGAGGGTTGGGGTGGGGTCGGCTCTTCACGCCAGTCCCGAAAAATCAAAAGCACCCCCTCCCGGCCTCCCCCTGCACACAGGGGGAGGAGCAGAGCCGACATCACGGCATCGCGCCACGGCTCATCGGCACCGGCGGCGTCGCCACGTTCACCAGCGGCGGCAGTCGGAACAAGCGCAACGCGATCAGCAACCCAGCCAGCACCAGCCCACCGACGAACAACGCCACGCCGTTCCAGCCGTGCGCGGCATAGAACAACCCGCCACTGGCGCCGGCGATGCTGGAGCCCATGTAGTAGCAGAACAGATACACCGCCGAGGCCTGCGCCTTCGCCGCACCGGCGCGCCGCCCCGCCCAGCTGCTGACGATCGAGTGGCCGCCGAAGAAACCGAACGTAAGCGCCACGATGCCGAGCATGATCAACACCAGCGGCTGCGTCATGGTCAACACCACGCCAACCAGCATCAACGCGAACGCTGTCCACAGCACCTTGCGTCGCCCCAGCTTGCCGGCCAGATGGCCCATCCACGCCGAGCTGAAGGTGCCAACCAGATAGATGCCGAAGATCAGCCCGACCACCGCCTGGCTCAGGTTGTACGGCGACGCCAGCAGGCGGTAGCCGAGGTAGTTGTAGACGGTGACGAACGCGCCGAGCAGCAGGAAGCCTTCGACGAACAGCCATGGCAGGCCGCAGTCGCGGAACATGCCGCTGAAGCACCCCAGCACCATGCGCCAGCGCAATGGCTGCGCCACAAAATGCCGCGACGGCGGCAGCGCGCGCCAGAAGATCAGCCCGGCCAGCACACCGATAACCCCGACCACGCCCACGCCGAAACGCCAGCCGAAGAAATCCGTCAGCACGCCGGTGGCCGCGAGAGGCTGAGGGCGACTGAAAGTCGGAAAGTCGACTCTGACCCCTGCTTTTCCGATTAACTGCCCCCACCCGCTGTTGTTCCCGCGACGGCCCGAATGGCGTCGGCGACCGCCTTTGGGTTCTCGCGGTGAATGTTGTGGCCGGTGGCAAAATACTGATGGGTGCCACGCGAAAAGCCCGCGAACAACGCTGCATGCTGGCGCTTCCAGATGGCCTTGCCCTGCGCCGTCTCCTCGAACACGAACGGCTTGGAAGACACGTTCGTCGACGTAAGCAGGGCCACCGGCACGTCGGGCTGCTGCTGCGGCACCGCGGCCGCGTCGCTGTCCAACTGGGCGATCAGCAGCTTGTAGTCTTCGGCCATCGCGGGCGGCAGCATCGCGAGCAGCGCCTTGTCATCGGCAAGGACCCGGTCACGGTTGGCTTTCTTGAACGCGTGGCGTTGGCTCATGGTCGCCGGATCAACCAGCACCAGGCCCTGCAGTCGGCCCGGGTGCAGGCGCGCAAACTCCGTAGCCAGCAATCCGCCGTAGGAATGTCCCACCAGTACGACCTTCTGATTGGGCACCAGTGCGTCCATCACTGCACCCAGATCCTGCAGATGTTCCGGGATAGTCTTCGGCTTCCCGTCCGTTCCGGATTTCCCCAGCCCGGCGCGGGCATAGGCAATGCACTGGCACTCGGCCCCAAGCTCGGTCGTGACCGCGTCCCATACGCCCGGGCCCTGGCCGAAGCCGGACTCGAACACAACGACGATCGGCCCATGGCCCCGCTGCTGCACCTGCAGGGAGTAAGCCTCGCGATTCACCTGCACATCTTCAGCCCGAGACGGTGCCGCAAACACCATGGCGAACACCGCGAGCCACGCGCTCATCAACAATGTCTTGCTCATTCGAATCACCTATGGATGGAAGTATGTACGTTGACCGTCGATCGATGGCGATCAATGGGGTCAGGTTCATTTCTGCGACGGACCTTCGGACGACCGACCGACATCAAGATCGGTCGGCCGCGAAAGCCGGTAAGTCGACTCTGACTCTTTCTGATGGACGGATTGCAGAGTCAGGCCCGAGCCTCACCGCAATGGCAGGGCTGTCCGGCGTTGCAGCCACAGCCGCAAGGCGAAGCCGGCAGATCGGCGGAAGCGGCCTGGCAACCGCAGGTGCAGGCAGCCCCCTGGCAGTTGGAGCAGTGACAGGTAAAGGCGACGTCGTGGGTATTCATGGCAAATCCTCGTTTTGTGGTGGGACGGATGCTTGATCCGTGGGGCCATTGTCCGGAGGGGCACTGTCGGATGCTTGAATCGAAGGGCTAACCTTCGCCGGCCAGACAGCGCCGCCTACCATGGGGATAGCCATGCACCCACCTTCGACAGCCGACGATGCGGGGTCCGCCCGCGCCCTTGCCGGCATCGGCCGCGTGCTGCTGTGGAAAGGCGGCAGTGTGTGGATCGGTCGCAACGCTGGCCAAGGGCAACTGCATAGTCATCATGCCATCCAGATAACGCTCGCTTCGACCCATCCTGTCCATATTCGTGGTGGCATAGATGAAGCCTGGAATGAGACATCTTCCGCCATCGTCATGCCCGATCGCCCTCACCAGTTCGACGGCTGCGGGCACGCGGTGGCGACGGTGTTCGTCGAGCCGGAGACTTTGGCCGGTCGCGCGCTGACCAGCCGTTACGGGCAACAAGACGTATGGCTGCTTTCCGATGGACACCTCGATGCGCACTCGGCGGCATTGCACGCCGTGTTCGACGCACGTGGATCTGATGCGGCCCTGGTCGCCGCCGCCCAGCGCGTAGTCGAGCACCTTTCCGATGCATCGTTTGGCGACACGGCAGTCGACCCACGCATCGCCAATGTACTGGAACGTATACGCGACTGGCCCGGTGGGGAAATGAGCCTCGCACAGGCGGCCACCGTGGCGCACCTGTCGCCGAGTCGCTTCCGACATCTTTTCGTTGTTCAGACAGGCATTTCGTTCCGCGCCTACCTGCTGTGGGCGCGAGTCGGCTACGCGGTCGCCCGCGGCATGACCGGCGGCTCGTGGACGGAGGCGGCACAGCAGGCCGGCTTTGCCGACTCGGCCCACCTAAGCCGCACCTGCCGTCGCATGTTCGGCGTCGCGCCGACGATGCTGGTGCGCGAAGACCAGGCTGTCGCGAAGGAAACGGCGGCCAAGCGCAGGCGCGGCGGGTTTGCCGCAGCATAAGTCTGGAGCCCGGTTGACTGACTCGGGTTGCTCACGGTTGCGCTGCCTTCAACCTGCAGCGGCCTGCGTTCTCGCTCCCGACATGCGCAAATACAGACTGCCGTGTTTAACGGGTATGTTGCGATCACGCAAGCAAATGGACGTCCAATGCGGCGCCAGGTTAAGGTACTTCGATCGCAGCGCATGGCACGTACTGCCTCGTCATGACCGGCTGCGCCGCGACCGCGGGTCCAGCCGAACAACGCGATGCCGACGATGATCGCCAGCGCGCCGAACAGCGCATAGCCGCGTGGCCATGCCTCGCCGAGAAACAGCACGCCGAGCAGGGTGGCGAACGCCAGTTCAGCGGCCTGCATCGCTTCCAACACCGCGCGCCGCACCACACGATGACGCCGAGCAGCAGCCACAGCGGCCAGCTGCTCGCCGCCCACGTCAGCGGCACGCCGAAGAACACGAAACCCACACTGCTCCACAGCAACCACGGCCGCGGATGGCGACGCAGCTCCCACGGCAATTCACCCAGTCCGCCCTGCCACGGCAACACCAGCGCAAGCGCAAGCGCAAGCGGCGGCAGCGTGAACAGGTAACGCAGGATCACCGCCCACGCCCAGTGCCCTGCCCGCAACCAGACTGCGAGTGAGCACATAGGTGAGCGTGAAGAACAGCGCCGAGCACAGCGCCAGTCCCACCGCCGCAAGCGCGTTCGAGCGCATCGCGATACGCCGCCAAAAGGCCAGTGTGGCAAATCGGCATGCGCTTGCGTAGTGGACGACTGCTCGCGGTAAATGCCGGCAATCAGTAGCACCGATCGCTCAGCGGTAACGCCAGTGTCCGCCGATCCATAGGTGCGGCGGCGTCCAGTATCCGGGTACCCAGACGCGGGCGTGATGGCCACGTGCCGGCACCACGACACAACCGGTGAGGGAGACGCTGCCGATCAGCAGCAACGAAGCCACGAGCAAGGCGGAAATCGTGCGGCGCATGGGACACTCCGGGAGGGGATGTGTCCTCGAAAACGCATAGGGCTGCTGCGCGATGACGCGAACGCCAGCCGATGATGGCTGACGTTCAGCTGCATCTTCAGCGTTCGCGCACCGGCATGATCAGTTCCAGCGACCGTTGCTGCCGCCGAGGCTGAAACGACCGGCGCCGAGCAGCAGGATCGCCAGCGCGGTGCCGAGAAACATGCCCTGCAGTTCCAGCGCCCAGCCGCCGGTGTCGTTGAGCGTGGCGAGCTGACCCAGGTGCACCAGCGCGATCGCCACCAGCATGTTGAGCACGATGATCAGCGCACCGACCCGGGCCCACAGGCCGATCAGCAACAGGATCGGCGCCACCACTTCACCGACATACACGCCGTAAGCCAGCAACGACGGCAAACCGGCGCCTGCCAGCACGCCGATGATGTAACCCGGCCCGTGGATCAGTTTGGACACGCCATGAAACAGGATCAGCACACCCAGCACAACGCGCAGCACCAGCTTGCCAAGATCGTTTGAACCCTGCATGGAAACTCTCCCCTGATGTGACCTCAAGAAGCCGTCGTCGACGGCGTGCACCCCGCGACAATCTAGTCCGATTGGGTGACGCCGAACAGCGCCATCAGTCTACGTGCAGACCGCTGCTGCGCTTCCGGCCGGGTCCACCACGCAGGCCATCATGCCGGCGCATCCGACCGCGCCAGCGGCAGGCGCAGATGCACTTCCAGTCCGCCGCCGTCACGAAGGCCGGCATGCAGAACGCCGCCGTGAATCTTCGCCACGCGCTGCACGATCGCCAGACCCAGTCCGTGGCCGTCGGCACGCGCCGCGTTGCTGCCGCGGAAGAATGGCCGGAACAGCGATTCCAGTTCGGCCTCAGGTACGCCGGGGCCGCGATCGAGCACGGACACCTCGGCCATGCCTTCTGCCTCATGCAGCCGCAGCTCGATCTCGCCGCCCTCGCTGCTGAATTTGATGGCGTTGGCGATCAGGTTGTCGAGCGCGCGTTCCAGCAGCGGCGCGCTGCCGAACACCACGATGGGCGCACCGGCGGAAACCAGCCGCAGTTCGATCCGGCGGACGTGCGCGGCGAGTTCGGCCTGCGCCAAGCCTGCGCGCGCCAGCTCGACCAGGTCCAGGTTTTCGCAGCTCATGCCGGGGATGCCGCCCTCCAGCCGCGACAGCGCGAGCATTTCGCCGGTCATGCGATCCAGTCGCGCAATCTCCGTCTCGGCCTGGTGGAAGTACGCCGCGGCCTGCGCCGGATCTGCACTGTGCTGCGCCAGGTCGAGAATCAGCTGCAACCGTGCCAGCGGCGAACGCAACTCGTGCGACAGATCCTGCAGCACGCGGCGATCGTGTGCGACCAGTGCTTCGATGCGCTCGGCCATGGCATCGAAATCGTGCGCGAGCTGGGCCAGTTCGTCGTGCGCCATGCCGCCCTGGCGGCCCACCCGGGTGGACAGCTCGCCGGCTGCCATGCGCCGGGTCGCGCGGCGCAGCGCCTCGACCGGCCTGGCCACGCTGCGCGCCACCCACCAGCCGACCAGGCCAATGAACAGCAACGACAGGGTCAGCTGCACCGCCAGCAGGATCTTCGCGCGGGTCTGCGGGCGCAGTCGCGTATGCGTGCGGCTGAGCACGACCAGGTGGCGGGCCTGGCCGCCGCTGCCGGTGATCTGCTGCACGGAAAGATAGAGGCCCGGCCGCGGCTGCAGCAGGATGTCGCGCCCGGCGTCGAACCAGGCCGGCAGGGATTCCCGAATCGACGGCGGCAGTCGCACCGGCGACAGCGGCTGTCCGTTTTCGTAAAGCGTGGCGTCGATGCCTTCGTGTCGCTGTTGCGCCACCCACGCGGCCAGCGCCGGTGCGCCGCCGCTTTCGTAACTCTGGTTGGCGTCGTGGGCTAGCGCGGTCCAGTTGATTTCCACCGCCGTGGTGTATTCGATGAAGCGCTGGGTGAGAAAGCTGCCCAGGAACAGCACCAGCAGGTTCGCCGCGCAGAACCAGAGCAGCAGGCGCCAGTAGATCGAACTCTTGAACGGATTCACGGCGCACCCGCGAGCATCAGATAACCGGAGCCGCGCACCGACTCGATCCGCGGGGATTGCGCCGATGCCTCGGCCAGCTTGTGGCGCAGGCGGCTCACATGCACGTCGATGCTGCGATCGAAACGCTCCAGCTCACGGCCCAGCGCGAGGCGCGTCAGCGATGCCTTGTCGACCAGTTCGCCGGCGCGCTGCGCCAGCGCCAGCAGCAGCATGAACTCCGCGCCGGTCAGCACCAGCTCCTGCTCGTCGATGAAGGCGCGCCGGTCGCCCGGCTGCAGGCGCAACACGCCCACTTGCAGGTTCGCCGCGGTGGCCGGCGTGTTGCGCCGCAGTTGCGCCCGCACGCGCGCCAGCAACTCGCGCGGCAGGCACGGCTTGGACAGGTAGTCGTCGGCGCCCAGCTCCAGCCCGATCACCCGATCCACCGGCTCGCCCTTGGCGGACAGCATGATGACCGGCAGGCGATGCTGCATGCGCAGCTCGCGCAAGGTATCCAGGCCATCGCGACCGGGCATCATCACATCCAGGATCAGCAGGTCGGGCCGCAACGGCGGGTTGCGCAACTGCGCCAGCGCCGTTTCGCTGTCGTGGGCGACATCCACCACGAAGCCTTCGCGCTGCAGGTACTCGGTCAGCAGAGCGCACAGTGCGCGGTCGTCGTCGACGATCAGGATTCGGGGCATGGCGGCGGGTTGCATGGGTTCCATTCAAGCGTTGCGGCGGGACGAACTCCACGAGCTTTACGCATCTTTACCTTCCGGCAAAGAACATACACACCGCATCGTCGTCAAATGGGTTGCAAGCCCACACCCCCAACGACAGAGGTTCCAACCATGCGCAAGAACATCACCCTCGGCCTGATCCTTGGCTCGACCCTCGCGCTCGCCACGCTCGCCGTAGCCGCTCCCGGCGGACCGTCTGGCGACATGCACCAGGGCCGCCACTCGCACGGTCATGGTCATGACATGGGCTTCGGCAAACTCGATCTGACTGACGCCCAGCGCGCCAGCATCAAGCAGGTCATGCACACCAGCTTTGCGCAGAACAAGACGCAATGGGAGGCACTCCGCCAGCAGCGCGACGCGTTCGAGTCGATGACGCCCGATCAGGTCGGCTATCAGGCAACAGCAGCCCGGCTGGCGCAGGCTGAAGGCGACGCCACCCGTGCCCGTGTGCAGCAGAAGGCCACGATTCGCGCGCAGATCTACACGATGTTGACGCCCGCGCAGAAAGCGAAGGTGGCAACCCTGCAGACGGAGAAGCAGGCACGCCGGCAGCAGTGGAAGCAGTTCAGGACCGAACACCCGGCATCATCGACGACATCGCCCGTGGCCCAATAAGTCATTCACCGAGCCATTAACAGCGGCAACAAGCGGCGCCAGCATTCATGCTGGCGCCGCCTTTCGTTGCCGCCAGTCGGCCGCCGTGCCATCTCAACGCGCAGCCAGGCCGCCCACCGTCGCCCGATAGCGCGACGCGATGCGCGCCTCGTCGCGATGGCGGAAATCGCGCACCACCCATTCACCGCCGCACATCACGTCGCGCACCAGCGGCGTGTTGCCGGCGAACACGAAACTGTCCAGCACCGACCGGCCATCACGCGCGGCCAGCAGCGGCGAGGTTTCATCCAGCACGATCAGGTCGGCGCGTGCACCATCGCGCAGTTCGCCCAGCGGCAGGCCGGCCGCCTGCGCACCGCCGTGCAGCGCGGCACGCCACAACGTCTCGCCCACACTGACGCCCTGCCCGCGCGCCGCGATATTGCGATGGCCGCTGGTCAGTCGCTGGCCGTACTCCAGCCAGCGCAGTTCCTCCACCGGCGAAATAGAGATGTGCGAATCCGAACCGATGCCGAGCGTGCCGCCGGCATCCTGATACGCCGCCAGCGGAAACAGGCCGTCGCCGAGGTTCGCCTCGGTGGTCGGACACAGCCCGGCCACCGCGCCGCTGCGCGCGAGCTGCACCGTCTCGGCATCGGTCAGGTGGGTCGCGTGCACCAAACACCAGCGCGCGTCGACGTCGGCATGATCGAACAGCCACTCCACCGGGCGCGCACCGCGGGTGGCCAGACAATCCTGCACTTCGCCGATCTGCTCGGCGATATGGATGTGGATCGGACAGGTACGGGCGATGTCGCTGGCGAGCACGTCGCGCATCGCCTGCTCCGGCACGGCGCGCAATGAATGCAGCGCGATGCCGATGCGCAGGTTGTCGTTCTCGTGTCTGCGCAAACTGTCGAGCAGGCGCAGATAGCCGTCCACCGCGTGACCGAAGCGGCGCTGCCGTGGCGTGAGCGCGCGTCCATCGAAACCGCCGCTGATGTACAGCACCGGGAGCAGGGTCAACGCGATGCCGGCTTCGCGCGCGGCCTCGATCAATGCCAGCGACATCGCTTCGGCTTGCGCATACGGCGTGCCGTCCGGCTGGTGATGCAGGTAATGGAATTCGCAAACCTGGGTATAGCCGGCTTTGAGCATTTCCACATAAAGCTGGGCGGCGATTGACCTCAGCTCGTCCGGACCGATCGCGGCGGCGAACGCGTACATCGTTTCGCGCCAGCTCCAGAAGCTGTCATCGGTTTGTTGAGAAGTGCGGCCAGGGATGGCCGCTTTTTGATCTTCGCGATCAGGGATGAGCGCATGGGTGCTTCCCTTGCGCTCGGCCAGCCCGGCCATCGCGCGCTGGAACGCATGCGAGTGCAGGTTGGGCATGCCTGGCAGCACCCAGTTGCCGATCGTCTCGCCTGCCTCCTCCGTCGCTGCGCACAGCCGGTCATCGCCCCCCACCGCCAGCGTCGCGTCGGCGTGCCAGCCATCGGCACGCCACAAGTGTCCGACGCGAAACGGACGAATGGCGGCGTGGCTGCTCATGGATGCAACTCCGATGGAGGATGCCGCGCAGTGTAACCGGCCGACGGAAGCGCCTTCACTTTGCCGTCTTTCACGCCATGCATAATCAGGTCATGGCCAAGAAGACCCACGAAAACACTCCGAAGCTGCTGCTGCGCCAGGCGGTACTGTCCGACGTGCCGCAACTGGCCGATCTCACCGCGCGCATCTACTCGGCGGAATGGGGCCATTCGGTGGAGATGCTGCGCTCCCAACAGACGCACTTTCCCGAAGGCCAGTTCGTGGTCGAGTACGAAGGCGTGATCGTCGGCTACTGCGCCACGTTCCGCATCGACGAAGCCACCGCGCTGGCGCCGCATACCTGGATGCAGATCACCGGCGGCGGCATGGGCTCGCGGCACAAGCCGGATGGCAACTGGCTGTATGGCATGGAGGTGGTGGTGCATCCGGACCACCGCGGCATGCGCATCGGTCAGCGGCTGTACCACGCGCGCAAACGGCTGTGCATGGACCTGAAATTGCGCGGCATCGTGTTCGGCGGGCGCATCCCCGGCCTGGCAAGAAACCTCGCGCGCTACGGCAGCCCCGAGGCGTACGTGCAGGCGGTGATGGAAGGCAAGCGGCGCGACCTCACGCTGAGTTTCCAGCTGTCCAACGACTTCGAGACGATCGGCTTGCTGCGCGGCTACGTGCCGTCCGATCACGAATCGCTCGGCTATGCGGTGCATCTGGTCTGGCGCAATCCGCAACTGCTCGACCAGCCGGATATCCCGCCGATCACCTCGGCGCGATTGCTGCCCGATTCGGTGCGGGTGGCCTCGGTGCAATACCAGCAGCGCCGGATCACCTCGTTCGAGGAGTTCGCTACCCAGGTCGAATACTTCACCGACATCGCCGCCGACTACAACGCTGATTTCGTCACCTTTCCCGAGCTGATCACGCTGCAGTTGCTGTCGATCGAGAACACCGAGCTGTCGCCGGTGGAATCCATCCGCAAACTCAGCCACTACACGCCACAAGTGAAGGAACTCTTCAGCCGCCTGGCGGTGCATTACAACATCAACATCATCGGCGGCACGCACCCCACCGAGCAGGCCAACGGCGACATCCACAACGTCTGCTACGTGTGCCTGCGCGACGGATCGATCCACGAGCGCGAGAAACTGCATCCAACCCCCAGCGAGCGCAACGTGTGGAACATCAGCGGCGGCGACAGCGCGGCGACCGTGCTGACCGACTGCGGACCGATCGGGGTGATGATCTGCTACGACTCGGAATTTCCCGAGGTGGCGCGACACCTGGTCGACCAGGGCGCGCTGATCCTGTTCGTGCCGTTCTGCACCGACGTGCGTGAGGGTTATCTCCGTGTGCGCTACTGCTCGCAGGCGCGGGCGATCGAGAACCAGTGCTACGTGGTGTTGTCGGGCAACGTGGGCAACCTGCCCGGCGTCAACAACTTCGACATCCAGTACGGCCAGAGCTGCATCCTCACGCCCAGCGATTTCGGCTTCGCCCGTGACGGTGTCGCCGCCGATTCGACGCCGAACATCGAGACCGTGCTGTTCGCCGACCTGCGGCTGGAAAGCCTCGCCCGTGCACGCAACGCCGGGGCGGTGCAGAACCTGAAAGATCGCCGCTTCGATCTGTACGAGACGCGCTGGCGTCCACTGCCGTACTGACGATGATGCCGCGAGGTCTGCAATAATCAATCAGATGACTGAACCAACAGCGGATTCCCCGACCCCCAAGCCCCGGCTGCGGGCTTTGCTCGGGCACGAATTTTTTGCTCCACATCAATGGAAACGGCGCATTGCGTTGTGGGTTGGTGCCATCCTGGTGGCGCTGGCGGCGATCCTGTTCGCCAAGGCCAGCGGCTGGTCGTACCACCTGTTCCAGCTGATGCTGGGCTACGGCGCGTGGATTCCGCTGATTGTCACGCCGCTCATGTTTGGCCTGCTCACCTGGCTCACCGAAGGCAAGCTGCGCGCCACTCGCGGCAGCGGTATTCCGCAGGTGATCGGCACCCTGCATATCGAGGACGAGGGCTTCCGCGCACGCATGCTGTCGCTGCCGATCGCGGTCGGCAAGATGATACTCACCCTGCTGGCGATGGCCGTCGGCGCGTCGATCGGTCGCGAGGGTCCCACCGTGCACGTGGGCGCGGGCCTGTTCTATTCGCTGGGCCGGCGCTTCGGCTTTACCGATCCGAAGGCCGCTTCGCGTTTCATCCTGGCCGGCGGCGCCTGCGGCATCGCGGCCGCGTTCAACGCGCCGCTGGCCGGTGTGGTGTTCGCGATCGAGGAACTGGCCGGCACCTTCGAGCACCGTTTCAGCGGTCTGCTGCTGACCGCGGTGATCATCGGCGGCGTGGTGTCGCTGGGCATCATGGGCAACTACTCCTACTTCGGCCGGGTGGATGTCAGCCTGCCGCTGGGGCATGCGTGGCTTGCGGTGCTGATGTGTGGCGTCATCTGCGGCTTGCTGGGCGGACTGTTCGCGCGACTGATCCTGCTCAGCCGGCACGGTCCGCTGGCGGCCATCGGCCGTCTGCGCGCGCGCGCGCCAGTGCCGTTCGCCGCCGGTTGCGGGCTCGCGTTGGCGCTGATCGGACTGTTTTCCCACAACAACATCTACGGCACCGGCTACGACCAGGCACGCGCGTTCGTGCAGGAAGCCGCGGTCAGCCCGGGGCAGAGCTTCGGCATTGCCAAGCTGCTCGCCAACGTGGTGTCGTACTGGGCCGGTATCCCCGGTGGCATCTTCTCGCCGGCGCTGGCGGTCGGCGCCGGTCTCGGCCACAACATCGCGTATTTCCTGCCGAACGCGCCGGCCAGTGCGGTGGTGCTGCTGGGCATGAGCGCGTATCTGGCCGGCGTCACCGGCGCGCCGCTGACCTCGGCGGTGATCGCGATGGAGCTGACCAACAACCAGGACATGGTGATCCCGATCATGGCGGCCTGCCTGCTCGCGCGTGCGGCGGCCTCGCTCTTCAGCCCGACGCCGGTCTATCGGGATTTCGCCGAGCGCATGGTGCAGGATTTCGAGCGGCAGCAGGCGGCGCATGCCGAATACGCCGAGAAGCGCCGGCTCTAAGCCGAAGCGATGCAGCACGTCGGCAGCACCAGCGCCTTCGACGAGCCGGCGGCGCCTGCCGGCGACGAGCCGGCCAGCCGGCCATGAATCAACGGAGTAGCGCAACCATGACCGAACCACGCTGGGATCGATTGCTGCTCAACGCCACGCTCGCCACGTTTGCCGGCGATGCGCCGTGCGGTCTGATCGAGCATGGCGCCATCGCGCTGCGTCACGGCCGCATCGCCTGGATCGGTCGGGTCAACGAATTGCCGGCCGCGCCGGATCTTCTCGCCGGCGTGGTGGAATCGCTGGACGGCGCCCTGGTCACGCCAGGACTGATCGACTGCCACACCCATCTGGTGTTCGGTGGCGATCGCGCCGATGAATTCGACCTGCGCCTGAACGGGGCCAGTTACGAAGAGATCGCGCGTTCCGGTGGTGGCATCGTCTCCACCGTGCTTGCCACCCGCGCTGCCAGCGAGGACATGCTATACGCGCAAGCACTGCCGCGTGCGCGGGCACTGCTCGCCGATGGCGTCACCACGCTGGAAATCAAATCCGGTTATGGCCTGGCTCTGGACAGCGAGCGCCGCATGTTGCGCGTGGCGCGGCGACTCGGCCGGGAGCTCGGCATCACCGTGCACACCAGCTTTCTCGGCCTGCATGCGCTGCCGCCGGAATACCTGGACCGGCGCGCCGACTATGTAACGCTGGTCTGCGACGAGATGCTGCCCGCGCTCGCTGCCGATGGCCTGGTCGATGCCATCGATGCGTTCTGCGAAAACATCGGCTTCACGCGCGAGGAAACCCGCCACCTGTTCGAGCGCGCCAGGCAACTCGGCCTGCCGGTGAAGCTGCATGCCGAGCAGCTGTCCGACCTCGGCGGCGCGGCGCTGGTCGCCGAGTATCACGGGCTTTCGGCTGACCACCTGGAACATCTCGACGAATCGGGCATCAGGGCGATGGCCGCGGCCGGTACCGTTGCGGTGCTGTTGCCCGGCGCGTTCTATGCGCTGCGCGAAACCAAGCTGCCGCCGATCGCGCTGCTGCGCGAACATCGTGTACCGATGGCGATCGCCACCGACTGCAACCCCGGCACCTCGCCGCTGCTGTCGCTGCGGCTGGCCGCCAGCATGGCCTGCACCTTGTTCCGGTTGACTCCCGAGGAAGCGTTGCACGGGATCACCGTCAACGCAGCCCGCGCGCTGGGCCTGACCGATCGCGGCAAACTGGCGCCGGGCCAGCGCGCCGACCTGGTGGTATGGAACGCACGCCGGCCGGCCGAACTGTGCTACTGGATCGGTGGCAGTCTGGCCCGCACTATCTATGTGGGAGGCGAAAAAGTCTCGCGCCGCAAGCCTTCCAGACGCTCGGCCAACGCCTCATAAAATGCTTTTGGCAAGTCCGCCTGCACCGGCACCCGCCACCAGTGCGACCGTGCAAAGCGTCGGCATTTGACCGCGTCCTTGTCGGTCATCAGCAGCGGCAGGCCATCGGCGAAATCCAGGTCCGCCGACACAAAGGCATGATGATCGGCAAATGCGTGCTCGATCAGATCGAGGCCCGCAGCGCGCAGGCTGTCGAAGAATCGCTGTGGGTTGCCGATCGCCGCCGCCGCATGCACGCGCTGGCCATGGAAATCGG
The DNA here is from genome assembly GCA_041690935.1 of Rhodanobacter sp. Taxonomy (GTDB): domain Bacteria; phylum Pseudomonadota; class Gammaproteobacteria; order Xanthomonadales; family Rhodanobacteraceae; genus Rhodanobacter. The sequence goes on along the minus strand of JBEPVP010000053.1, from coordinate 73 downwards.
CCAACGGCCGGATGCGTCCGTCATCCAGCGCGACGGCGTTGCTGCCGCGCAGCTGCATCAGGTATTCCCCGAC
>JBEPVP010000052.1:0-19230 GCA_041690935.1 Rhodanobacter sp. | reverse complement strand
CAGCCGCATAGATGCAACACCGGCTGCTGCGACACGTACTGGCGCAGACCGTACCAGTCGAGCGCCGACTTGCCGCCGACATGCAGGCCATCGAGCCGACGCTCCAGCAGGACGAGACGCCTACGCTGGTCGCCCAACAAGACGATATCTGGCAGCTGCTTTTTACCTGTCGACTGCATCGACTGGCTCGCCGGGAGCGTTCGAAGTGGATGCGCCAGTAGCCGAGTTCCATACCGGAAGGGCTGACGATGCTGCCGTCGGCCAACTGCACGGCCTTGTCCTTGATCGGGCCGAGCACGCCATCGGAGAACCGCTGCGCCGCCGACCAGTGCCTGCCGTCGTCCCGCGACGTCTTGCGCATGCCCCACCAGTGCTGCGGATCGGGGCCGACCTTGTAGAAGAGCATCAACGGGCCACCGCGCGGACGAAACAGCACCGGATTCCAGCTGGGCTGGCGGGTTTCGCCCGGTTGCCGTCCGTCGGCGACCTCGACCGGCCGGCTCCAGTGCCCGTTCACCTGCCGCGCCAGCCAGATTCCCACGCCGAGATCGCGCTCCTGCTTGCCGCCGAACCAGCAACAACCAGCCCGGCCGGCGTATCGACAAGCGTCGACGCGTGACTCTGCGGGGTCGGCGGCGCGACGCTGATTAACTCGCTCAGGACGATGGCATCCGTGCCAGCCGCCGACGCCACAGCCGGAATTCCGAGCAATACCGGGCCGAAGCAGATCATCGATCGAACTGCCGTGGAGATATCGAATCTTGTGGTTGACATATGCGCTAGCCACAACCTCTAATGATCGAATACATATAGACGTTTTTACGTCCAAACACATACATCTTCGAATGGAGCACGCCATGTCGACTCACCGCCGCCTTCTGCGCCAGGCCACCTTCGTCTGCGCCGCACTGTGGATCGGCACGGCTGCTGCGCAGAACTTCGCCGACGTGAAACCGTCGCCGCAGCAGACCCATTGGCAGGACCTCGAATTCGGCGTCATCGTGCACTTCGGCACCAATACCTTCCTCGACCGCGAATGGGGCGACGGCGCGGCCGACCCCAAGGTGTTCAATCCCGATCAGGTCGACCCCGGCCAATGGACCAGGGCGGCGCAGGCTGCCGGCGCGCGCTACCTGGTGTTGGTGGCCAAGCACCACGACGGCTTCGCACTGTGGCCGACCGGCCAGAGCGACTACTCGGTGAAGAACAGCCCGTGGCTGCACGGCAAGGGCGACCTGGTGCGCATGACCGAGCAGGCCGTGCGTAGGCAGGGCATGGAGTTCGGCATCTACCTGTCGCCCTGGGATCGCCACGAACCGCGCTACGCGGACGCCGGGGCGTACGACAAATACTATCTCGCGCAGATGGACGAGCTGGTGCAGCACTACGGTCCGCTGGTCGAGTGGTGGCTCGATGGCGCCGGCAGTGCCGGTCATGTCTATGACTTCAGGAAGTACATCGAGGAGCTGCGCACCTATCAGCCCAACACGATGGTGTTCGCCGACGTCGCGCTGTTCGCCTATGGCGACATCCGCTGGGTTGGCCAGGAAGACGGCCACATCCGCGGCGAAAACTGGAATGTGATCGACCGCCACGACGAACTGCGCTGGCGCCCGGTGGAAGTGGACACCCCGCTGCACAAGCTGCAGTGGTTCTGGCATCCGGACAGCGACCGGACGCTCAAGAGCGTGGCCGAACTGATGGATATCTGGGAGAACAGCGTGGGCCTGGGCGGCCAGCTCATGCTCGGCATCGCGCCCAACCGGCACGGCCTGCTTCCGGCAGCCGACGTGGCACGCCTGAAGGCTTTCGGCGAGGCGCTGAAGGCACGCTACGGCAACGACAGCGACCTGGCCCATCACCATCTGCCCACCGATGCCAATACCGCCACCGCGCTGGATGACGATGGCGACACGTTCTGGTCTGCTCCGGAGGGTTCCCATCACGCGCAGTTGGAAGTGGACTTCGCCCGGCCGGTCACCTTCAATCACGCGATGAGCATGGAATGGCTCAACGCCGGTCAGCAGGTGCAGAAATACGCGATCCAGGCCTGGATCGACGGCGCCTGGAAGACGGTGACCGAAGCCGAGGCGATCGGGCACATGAAGATCGACCGTTTCGCCCCGGTCACCGCGAGCAAGGTACGGCTGAACATCCTGTCCAGCGTGGGCACGGCACGCATCCGCAAGTTCAAGTTGTTTGACGTGACCGATCAGGCCAGGCCCTGAAGCCGACAGGCCGCGCCTGCGCCGCCGTGCACCCGCGGGCCCGCGTCGCGTGTGCGCGCTGCGGACTGCCTGCAAGGGGGGGGCGCAAGCCCACATCGTCAGCGCCCCGGCAACGACCACGCCGGCTGCGGCGTGCCGTGGACCCGGGCGTCATGCCGCGTCTGCAGATCGAAGATCACCAGCGTGTTGTCGCCGCGCCTGAGCCATGGACCCGGCAGGTAGAGCGAGCGCTGCGGGCCGATGTCCCAGATGCGTCCAAGGTTGTGCCCGTCGACCCAGACCGCGCCCTTGCCGAACGCGCTGACGTCGAGATAGGTATCGGCCGGACAATCGACGCGGAAATGCGCGCGCCGGAACGCCGGGCCGGCCACCGGCGCGGTGGTCCAGCCACGCAGCGTGTCGGGCGAACGCATCGGCAGCGGATAGACCCGCCAGCCCCGCAGCCGCTGGCCCGCCAGCCACACCGGATCGACCAGACCGGCCCGACCGTCGGCCAGGCGCGGGCCGTAATTGATGCGGCCGGTGTTCTCCACCAGGATATCCAGCGTGTGCGTGCCGGCGCCGATCACGATCGGCAACGCCTCCTGCTTCAGCCGCCGGTCCACCGTACCCACCGAGGCCTGATCCAGATACACCGCGGCGTAGTCGCGCACCTCGCCCAGGTAAAGTTGGCCCTTGATCGGACCGCTCACTCGGGTGCGATAGAGGATGTAACCGTAGTCCTGGCCGAACTGCTCCATCGGTGCCGGTTGTTCGGCGGGGATCGGCGCCGGCAGGTTGTCCCATAGCGAGGCCGACTCGCCCAGCGTGATCGCCGGCAAGCTCATGAATGGCGTGGGCGCGGGCAATGGCGGCGGAATATGGCCGGTTGCGTTGGCGATGACGTCGCGGAACATAGTGAATTTCGGGGTGGGTCGGCCCGCTTCGTCCAGCGCGGCGTCGTAGTCGTAGCTGGTGGTCTGGGCGGCGTAGTGATCGGACGGTCCACCCTGGAAATTGGCGCCGTTCATGAAACCGAAACTGGTGCCGCCCTCGAACATGTACAGATTCACCGAATCGCCCTGCGCCAGCATCCACGCTAGTTCCTTCGCCTGCGCGGCGGCATCGGTATGCACGTGCTCGCCGCCCCAGGCGTCGAACCATCCGGCCCAGTATTCGCCAGCCATGCGCGGCTGGCCGGGGCGGAATTTTTCGAGTTTTCCAAATGCGCTCTTCGCTTCGCCGGGCGCGAAATTGACCACCGCCAGCACACCGGGCAGCGAGTCGTTGGCCAGCATGTCGGCGCCATCGGAGGTGAACATCAGGTCCTGGCCGAAGCCCGCGCGGATCAGCGCGCGATGGATGTCTTCCATGTAGGCACGGTCGTTGCCGTAGGAGCCGTACTCGTTCTCCACCTGCACCGCCACGATCGGCCCACCGCGCGCAGCCATCAGCGGCGCCAGCTCCTGCCCCAGGCGCTGGAAGTACGCGTCGACCGCTGCCAGGTAGGCCGGGTCCGGTGTGCGTACGCGCAAGTGCGGATTGGCGAACAGCCAGGCGGGGAAGCCACCCGCCTCCCATTCGGCGCAGACGTAGGGGCCGGGCCGCAGGATCACGTTGAGGCCCTCGGCCTGCGCCATGCGCACGAATGCCGACACGTCGTTGCGTCCGCTGAAATCGAAGTGGCCGCGCTGCGGTTCCAGCGCGTTCCAGAACACGTAGGTCTCGATGGTGTTCAAGCCCATCGCTTGCGCCTTGCGCAAGCGGTCGCGCCAATAGGCGCGCGGGATGCGCTGGAAATGCATCGAGCCGGAAATGATCTGGTACGGCTTGCCGTGGCGGACGAAGTGGTCGCCCTGGATGGTGATCGGGCCGGCCACAGGCACCGTTGGCGCCGCGAATGTGCCGAAGGCAGCGGCCAGCAGCATGCCCGTCAGTGCGGCTTTCACTGTTGACCGATTCATGCCATCACCTCGAACGACGGCGGCGCATCGGCGACCGCGGCACCATAACCCTTGTTGGGCTTGTCGCCCATCTCGAACACCAGATGACCGCCCGCAGCGAGGTCCGCATGGCGCAGCCAGGTCTTGCGGTACGGCTTGCCGTTCCACTGCACCGACTGGATATACGGCCGGTCCGGCCCGTTGTGGCGTGCTTCGATCACCAGCGTGCGGCCTTCGCCCAGCGCAAGCTCCGCCCGATCGAACAGCGGGCTGCCGATCACATAGTTAGCGCTGACCGGGTCGACCGCGTACAGGCCCAGCGCACTCAACACGTACCACGCGCTCATCTGGCCGCAATCCTCGTTGCCGGCCAGGCCATCGGGCTGGTCGCGATACATCGTCTGACACAGCATGCGCACGCGCGCCTGGGTCTTGTAGTGCTGGCCGGCGTAGGCATACAGGTAGGCCACGTGGTGGCTGGGCTCGTTGCCGTGCGCGTACTGGCCGACCATGCCTGCGATGTCCGGCGGCGCATCCGGCGGCAGCTCGGAGCTCATGTTGAACAGATGATCCAGCTTCCGGGCGAACGCCTCGCGTCCGCCGAACATCGTCATGTAGTGATGCACGTCGTGCTGGTTGAGGAAGGTCGCCTGCCACGCGTTGGACTCGGTGAAGTCACGCCACTGCTTGAAATGACCCACGTCACGCGGATCGAACGGGGTGATCCAGTCGCCGTTGCCCATGCGCGGCTGCATGAAATGGTCCTTCGGATGGAACAGGTGACGGTAGTTGCGCGACTGCCTGAGCAACGCGCGGTAGTCGTCGGTCGCCCCGCCTGCCTTGGCGAGGTGCGCCACGGCCCAGTCGTCATACGCGTATTCCAGTGTCTTGCTGACCGCCTCCTCGACCGTGTCGCTGGGCAGGTAGCCGAGCTTGCGGTACGTCGCGAGGCCGCGGTAGTCGTCCTGCATCGCGCGCTTGCGGTAGATCGGCCAGGCCGCTGCATAGTCGATGCCGGCGAAGCCCTTGGCCTGCGCCTCGGCCAGCACCACGGCCGAGTGATAGCCGATCATGCAACCGGTTTCCACGCCCTGCAGCGGCCATACGGTCGGCCCCTCCGGACTCTCCGCTGCCATCCGCACCAGGCCGTTGACCAGATCCGGCACGCGCTCGGGCTGGATCAGGGTCAGCAGCGGATGCAAGGCACGGTAGGTGTCCCACAGCGAGTAGGTGCTGTAGTTGTGCGTGCCCGCAGGCAACTGGTGGATCTTCAGATCCATGCCGCGATAGCGGCCATCGACGTCACTGAACAGCGAGGGCGCCAGCAGGCTGTGGTACATCGCGGTGTAGAAAATTCTGCGGTCGCGCGCCGACGCCGTGCTGATCCGCACGCGCCCCAGTTCGCGCTCCCACGCCGCCATGGCCGCCTCGCGCACATCGGCGAAGTCCCAGCCGGGTATCTCGGCGTCGAGGTTGCGCAGCGCGTTCTCGGCGCTGACCGCGGAGATACCCACCTTCACCAGCAGCGGCACATCGTGCGCATCGGGGTAGTGCAAGACCGTCTTGAGCTTGCTGCCACTGGCGCTGCGCGCCGCCGCGGCCAGGGCCTGGTCGTCCGAATACAACTGCGCGCGGGCGAACGGTCGCGACAGTTTCATCGCGAAGTAGATGTAGCGACCGTTGGCCCACTCGTGCACGCGGCGACCGCCGGCGAGGGTGCGGTCGTCGACCACCGTCAGTTCCGCATCGGAGACGCGCGTGGGCGTGGTCGGGTTGTCCTGCATGCCGTGGAACAGGTCCACCACCAGGTGCCCGCTCTGCCCCGCAGGAAAGGTGTAGCGATGCAGCCCGGCGCGCTGGGTCGCGGTCAGCTCGACGCGGATGCCGTAGTCCTTCAACAGCACGCTGTAGTAGCCGGGAGTCGCGGACTCGTCGGCGTGGTCGTAGCGCGAGCGATAGCCGACGTCGGGATCGTCCAGGCTGCCCGGCACGATCTTCACCTCGCCGGTAGCCGGCATCACCAGGACATCGAGCATGTCGCCGATGCCAGTGCCGGACAGATGGGTGTGCGAGAAACCCATGATCGAACCGTTCGATTGGTGATAGCCCGAACACGCATCCCACACGGCGTTATAAGTGTCCGGGCTCAGTTGCACCATGCCGAACGGCAGGCTGGCGCCGGGGAAGCTGTGGCCATGACCACCGGTGCCGATGAACACGTCGACATGGCGGGTCAGGTCGGCGACCACGCTGGCGCTGCCTTCACCCTCACCGGCCAGGCGATCGGCCGCGTCTGGCGGCAGGGGCAACGCCGACGCTAAGCCGTCGCGGGCGGCAAACAGCGCGAAGGCGATGGCGCCCTGCAGGAAACCTCGACGTGTGAGCATGAATGAACCTCGTGTCAGCCGGCCGTGCTGCGCATCAAGCGCGCAACAGCGCGGGATGGCGTTGATGAAGATCGACGATGAGTTCGCCAAACAAGGTGTTGGCCCAGGCGAACCACGCGCGCGTGAAATGCGTGGGGTCGTCCTGGTCGAAGGCTTCGTGCATGAAGCCGGTGCCGGCATCGGTGTCGCGCAGCCAGCGCAGGCACTGGGCGATCTCGGCGCTGTCGTCGCTGGTCAGCGCGCGCAGCATGATCGACATCGGCCAGATCAGCCGCAGCCCCTCGTGCGGGCCACCGATGCCTTCGGCCGCGCTGCCACGGAAGAAATACGGATTGTGCGTGCTCCACACCCGCGCACGCGTGCGCTGGTACAGCGAGTCGGTGCGCTGGCAGCAGCCAAGGTACGGCAAACTCAACAGGCTGGGCACGTTGGCGTCGTCCATGAACAGCTGATTGCCGTAGCCGTCGATCTCGTAGGCCCAGTGCTTCGCTCCGTCGGCATCGCGCATCTGCCCATCGCGATGCGTGGCCTGCTCCACCTCAGTGGCCAGTAACTCGCACTGCGTGGCGAAGTCCTCGTCATGGTGGATCGCACGACTCATCTGCGCGAGCTGGCGCAGCACCACTACTGCAAACAGGTTGGAGGGCACCAGCAGCGGATACAGGCAGGCGTCGTCCGATGGCCGGAACATCGAGTGGATCATGCCATTCGGCCGCGTCGGATTGCCGTAGCCACCAAGGAACTGCGTCTCGGTGGGCACCTCGGACACGCGCTGGAAACGGTACGGGCCCTGCCCGTGCATGCGCTGCTGGACGCGGAAGGTGGAAAGCACCAGGTGCATCGCCTGGCGCCAGTCGTCGTCGAACGGCGCGGTGTCGCCGGTGGCCTGCCAGTAGCCGTGCGCCAGCCGGATCGGATAGCACAGCGAATCGACTTCCCATTTGCGCTCGCCCACACCCGGCCTCATGTCGGTATGGTCGGTGCGCGCCCAGCCCAGTGGCGCGTCGCGCGGGCCGGGCATGAAGGCATTGGCGTAGGGGTCGATGCGGATGCACCGCGCCTGGCGCCGGATCAGGCCGCGGAACAGCCGCTGCAGCGCCGGGTCGCGCTTCGCCAGCGGCAGGTAGGGATGAACCTGCGCGGAGGAGTCGCGCAGCCACATCGCATCGATGTCGCCGGTGATCACGAAGGTGTCGGGCTTGCCGTCCAAGGTGCCCACTTCGACCGTGGTGTCGAGCGTGTTCGAATAGCAATTCTCGAACATCCAGGCCAACTTGGGATCGGCAATGCTCGCGCGCACCACGGCCAGCTGACGCTCCACCGCCTCGCTGACGAATTTGCGCCGCGCCGGCGGCGGGCGCTTGCTCGCACGCATCGAGGGCTTGCCTGCGGACACCTGCGCCACGCCACCGATGCCCAAGGCCGACGACGCGCCGGCCAGACCCATCCATTTCAGCAGATCGCGACGTGTCGGCATGAGGGGGACTCCTTGCGTGCTCAGTGCGGCAGTGGCTGCTGGCCGTGAATGGCGAAGTCGGCCGAAACACCCTGCGCAAAGCCGGGCTGGCCGCCGCCGATGAAGATACGGTACGCCCCGGCCTCCACCGCGCGCATGCCGCTCGCATCCACCGAACTGAGATCGCGCGAGGACAGGGTGAACTGCACTTCGCGGCGCTCGCCCGCCGCCAGATGCACGCGCTGGAAGCCGACCAGCGCATGGCGCGGCGCCAGCGGCGTCTGCGGCGGCACCATGTACACCTGCACCACTTCGTCACCCGCGCGCTTGCCGTCGTTCTGCACATCGACGCCGGCGGTGAGCGGCTGGCCTGCCACCAGCTGTGCGGACGACAGCGTGGGCTTCTCGTAGGCGAAGTGCGTGTAGCTGAGCCCATAGCCGAACGCATACAGCGGCGTACCAGTGAAATAACGGTAAGTGCGCCCCTTCATCGCGTAGCTGACATAAGGCGGCAGGTCGCGTGCGGTGCGATAGAACGTCACCGGCAGGCGTCCACCCGGGTTGCTGTCGCCAGCCAGGGTTTGCGCGATGGCGGTGCCACCTTGTTCGCCCGGATACCACGCCGCGAGGATCGCGTCGGCGTGCTCCTTGGACCAGTTCAGCGCCACCGCACTGCCGGACATCAACACCACCACCAACGGCTTGCCGCTGGCGGCCGCACGCTCCAGCAGGGCGCGCTGCGCCGCCGGCAGGTCGAGCTGGGTGCGGTCGCCGCCATCGAAGCCGGGCAGATCGACCTGCAGTTCCTCACCCTCGACATCCGGCGACAGGCCGACGAAGGCGATCACCGCGTCGGCCTGATGCACTGCCGCCTGCGCCTGCGCCAACTGCACCGCGGCCGGCGCCAACCACTGCAGCCGGATACCCTGGTCCTGACCGCTGTGCACCAACTCCAGCCGGACATCGTGCGGCCGCGTATCGGTGAAGTGCATCGGCACCTGCAGATGCGTGCCATCGCCGTTGTCGTCGACCACCAATTTGCCGTCGACGAACAGCCGCACCGGATCGTGCCCGGCGCAGTCGAAGCAGCGATCGACGTGCACCGCCAGCGTGTAGTCGCCGGGACCGGACGGCAGCAGCTGGCCGGCCCAGCGCACGGCGTAGCGGTGCGCATCCATGTTGGGCAGCGGCGCGACATGATCCCAGTCGAAATCGATGCGCCGGTCGGTGCGCTCGGCATATGGCGTGCCGCTGAAATCGGTGCCGTCGTAGTAGGCACCGCTGAGCCCGACATGGCCGTGCCCGTCGCGCAGCGCGGTCTCGGGGATCGGAATCGGCACGCCGGCGGCGATCGGTGCGCCTTGCGCATAACTGACGTGGTCCGCGCCGAAGCGTGCGCGCAGTGCCTGCAGCGGCGTCACCGGCTCCCGTGCCGTGCCGTGGTAGTTGGCCTCCAGCGTTTCCAGCGTGTCGGCGTTCGGGCCGATCACCGCCAGCCGCAAGCCGGCGCGCAGCGGCAAGGTGTCGTGCGCGTTCTTCAGCAGCACCAGCGACTCCTGCGCGGCGCGCAGCGCGAGCTGCTGGCTGGCTGGCGTGTCGACCTGATCGGCACCGATGCGTGCGTAAGGGCTGTCCGCGTCCGGCGCCAGCTCGCCCAGGCGATAGCGCGCGCTGAACAGGCGCACCAGGGAGCGATCGATCACTGCCGTACTGACGTGGCCCTGCTTCACCGCCTGGGCGAGATCGGCATACGCATAGCCGCAGTCCAGGTCGGTGCCGGCGCGGATGGAAGCGGCCGAAGACTGCGCGTTGTCGGGCTTGAAGTAGTGAAACTTGGTCATGTCGTCGACCGCATCGCAGTCGGAGACGACATAGCCGCGAAACCCCCAGTCGCGCCGCAACCGTTCGCCCAGCAGCCAGTCATCGGCGCACACGGGCGTACCGTGCAACGCGTTGTAGGCGCACATCACCGAATCGGTATGGCCATCGACGATGGCGCTGCGGAAGGCCGGCAGGTAAGTGGCCTCCAGATCGTGCGGCGAGACATCGATGTCGAAGCCGTGCCGTCCGGCCTCCGGCCCGCTGTGCACGGCCAGGTGCTTGGGCGTGGCGATCGCGCGCGGATGCGCCGGATCGTCGCCCTGGATGCCGCCGATAAAGCCCACCGCGAGATGCCCAGTAAGGAACGGATCCTCGCCGTAAGTCTCCTGGCCACGACCCCAGCGTGGATCGCGAAAAATATTGATGTTCGGCGACCAGATCGTCAGCCCCTGATAACGGCCGTGATCGTGGCCGGCGCCGATGGCGTTGAAGCGCGCGCGTGCTTCGGTCGACACCACCGCCCCTACGTCGTGCAGCAGCTCGGGGTTCCAGCTCGCGGCCAGCCCGATCGACTGCGGAAAAACCGTGGCATAGCCGCCGCGCGCCAGGCCGTGCAGACCCTCGCCCCACCAATCGTAGGCAGGCACACCGAGGCGAGGGATGGCCGGTGCGCCGCTTTGCGTCTGCGCCACCTTTTCGGCCAAGGTCATCTTGCCCACCAGGGCCTCCGCCCGCGCCTGGTCGACGTCATGCGCGGGTTTCTCGCCGGCCTGCGCGGCATGCCACGAGAGCAGCGCCAGCACACCAGCCAGCGCATACCGATGGCGACGCCAGTGACGTCCAGCCGGGCCGACGACGGTCGAAGCATCGCTCATTTCGACGCACCTGCGCCCATCGCATCGGCCAGGCTGGTGATCTTCAGCGCGCCACGCAAGTCGTCGAGCGCGGCCTTGCTGTGAACGGTCAAGGTGACAGTCTCGCCCGGCAGCAGGTTGAAAGCGTTGTCCGACAACTCGGCATCGCGATCGCCGAAGGACACCCAAACGTCGCGTGCCAGCGCCGTGGCGGTCAGGGTCAGCTGGTAGCCGTCCCGGGCCGACGCCAGGGTGGCATGGATGCCCGCCTGGGGCAGCGCCAAGTTCTTCGGTTCATCGAAGAACACCAGGTTGCGCGACAGCGTACGCTCGCCGTCGAGCCAGTCGAACACCGCGAACGTCGCCTTCGGGTCGGCTCCCTTGAGCAGCTCGGCATCGGTATAGCTTCCCACCGGGGTGCTGGACAGCGGCGCCAGGGTCGCGTCGCCCTCGGCATGCGAGAGCAGCTTGCCGTCGAACGACATCACCTGCATGCGCCAATGCGCCGGCATGGCGGTGGTGCGATCGGATACCAGCGACACTGTGGTGGTGCCGTTATTACGCAAGGCGGCCAGCATCGTCGGCGCATAGAAACGCCGCGCATGGAACTGCAGCGCCTTCCAGCGTCCAAAGTAGTCGATGCTCGACCACGAAGCCCCAGGCCACACGTCATTGAGCTGCCAATACATCGAACCCATCGCCTGCGGCCGCGACGCACGCAGGTGCTCGGCGGCCAGCTGGATGCCGTGCGCCTGCATCACCTGGCTGAGATAGACGAACGAGGCGAAATCCTTCGGCTCGCCGTAGGCGCGACGAATGTAGAGCAGCAGGCGCTTGTTGCCGTTGCCGCTGTCGTACTTCTGATGCGCGCGCATCACGGTCGATTCCGGCTGCCGATCGCCGGGGTTCGTGAACGCGTCGATGGTGCGCATCACCGGGAACGACTGCAGGCCGTATTCGGACTGGAAGCGCGGCGTGATGTTGAGGTACTCCTCCACCGGCCTGGCCGCGCCCGACCACACGTTCCAGTAGTGGTAGTCGCCATCGTCCAGCACGTTGGACGCACCGTCGTAGTCGGTGCCGGGCGTGCCGGCCCAGTACGGCACGTCCGGCGCATAGCGGGTGACCACGTTGCGCAGCACGTTGCCGAACAGGTTGACCATGCCGGTGACGACGCGCTCGCGCTCGTCCGGACCGATCGCCTTCTTGAACGCCTGGCGATCGGGCCAGGACTCCCAGCCGGTCTGCACCTCGTTGTTGCCCACCCAGATCACGATGCTGGGATGGTCGCGCAGTCGTTTGACCTGCTCGATCGCCTCCTGCCGCGTGTTTTCGCGATACGCCACGTCATACGGCGGAATCGCACCGCCGAACATGAAGTCCTGCCAGATCATCAGGCCGAGCCGATCGGCCATGGCGTAGAACGCATCGGACTCGTAGTAGCCGCCGCCCCAGATGCGCAGCATGTTCATGTTGACGTCGCGTGCCGATTGCAGCATGCGTCGCATCTGCTCCGGCGTCGCACGGCTGGGAAAGCTGTCGAACGGGATCAGGTTGGCGCCCTTGGCGAACACCGGAATGCCGTTGACCACGAACTCGAAACTCTTGCCCCAGGCGTCCTTGGCCCGCCGCAACTCGACCGTGCGCAGGCCGGTGGCGTGCTGCGCCTGGTAGAGCTCGCCATTGGCGTCGCTCAGCGTGGCCTTGAACGTATACATGTCCTGCGCGCCGTAACCGGCTGGATACCACAGCCGCGGCTGCTCGATGCGCACCGGCAGGCTCAGCGTGTTGCTGCCCGGATCGACCGTGAGCTGGCGGGTCACCCGCGCCACGCTGGCGCCGTTCGGCGCGATCACCTCGATCGTCGCATCGAGCGACTGACGCTGGTCGGCATGGACCTCCAGCTGGGCCGCGAGCTGGGCCGCGTCCTTGCCCACACGCAGCTGCGCCACATGGAAGTCCGCCACGCGCATGTTGTCCCAGCTGTCCAGATGGACCTGCTGCCAGATGCCTTCGGTCACGATGCGCGGACCCCAGTCCCAGCCGTACTGGTATTGGGCCTTGCGGATGTAGTTGGCGGTCTGCTTGCCCTTGGGCTCATCGCCGAAGGTCGAATCGAACTCGCCCGGCAACGCATACGGCTGCTTCAGCAGCCACGGCTGCAGCCGCTTGATCGGCGAATACAGGCGCACTTCCAGCGTATTGCTGCCGGCACGCAGCCAGGCCTTGGCCGGGATGCGCCAGCGCCGAAACATGTTGTCGGTCGAGGCCAGCTTGTGGCCATTGAGGTAGACGTCGGCAAAGGTGTCCAGGCCATCGAACACCAGCACCACGTGCCCGCGCACCAGCGTGGCGCGATCCACCTTGAACGTGCTGCGGTACCGCCAGTCGGCCAGCCCCACCCACTGGATCGCCGCCTCGTTGTCGCGCACGAACGGATCGGCCACCAGACCCGCGGCGAGCAGATCGGTCTGCACCGTGCCCGGCACGCTGGCGTCGCGCCATCGCGCCGCCCTGGGATGCGCCTTGGTGTAGCTGTCGCCGGGCGCCAGGCGGAACTGCCAGCCCTGATCGAGCGACTGCGAACTCAGCGGCGCACTGGCGGCCCAGCCTGGCAGCGCCAAACCGAGCAGCACGGCTGCGACGGCAAACCGGCAGATCAAGCGGCGAGCATGACGCAGAGGTAGACGATGGGCAGTCATCACGGCGAAGGGTTCCCTGGCGAATGGTGGGCGACGTGGCCCGATGATGGGTCGATCAGCCGGACCGTGCCGATGGCATACAGCGGGCCGTCCGATGGCGCAGTGAAACGCATGCACAAGTCATGGGTGCCGGTCTGGGCAGGCATCGCACCTTGCAACGCGATGCGCGTGCCCAGCGCCGTGCCCGCCGGCAGCGGCAAGCGGGCGAGCACGGCCCCGTCGCAGCTGTCCAGGCGCACTTCCAGCTCACCGTGCGCGGTGACCTTCGGATAGCTGATCACCTTGACCTGATCGTGCGCCAGACCCAGGTTGCGCGGCAGCCGTGCAGCCTCCACGCGGATCGCCGTGATGCCGTCGAGCCGAGCCGCCGGGTAGATCTTGCACGCCTTGAAGATGTCGACGTTGTACACCTGCGTATCGGGCGCACCGAGGTCGGGCAGCAACGGCATGCGCAGACCGTAATCGCCGCCGGGGCACGTCTTGAGATCGCTGCTGGACAATGTGCGCAGCGCCACGCCATCGAGCACACGATCGCGCGTCGCGGCCAGCGCGGTGCCATCGGCCGCGAACGGACGCGCATGGACGGTAACCGGCAACGCCACCTCGAACGGCTCCGCATAGCGTGGCGACGCCAGCGTCGGCGCACTGCCGTCGATGGTGTAGTGGATCTGGCCGACGCCGAGCTGGTTGGCCAACGTCACGCGCGCCTTGCCGCTGGCCAGGGCGGCGTTGGTGCCACCATCGAGGGCGATGTCCACCGAAAAAGCACTATCGGCAACTGGAATCTGCAGCGCGCGGTAGCGTCGCAGCTGTGCGGGCAACCGCGCAAGGAAGTCCTGCCAGTCGCGTACCGTCGGCGGCGACCAGGCCACCTCGGCCAGCGCATCGATGCGCGGAAACAGCGCGTGCTCGACGTGCCAGGCCGACGGCAGGAACTCCGACCACAGCGCGGCCTCGGTGCCGAGTACGTGGTGGGCTTCGTCCGGGGTCAGCGAGGGGTCGATCGGATCGAACGCATAGACGGTCTTGAGCGGCAGCACGTCGTAGCGGCCATTGGGCTCGTCGCTGCGATCGCTCTGCAGGTGATCGAAATACAGCGAGCCACCCGGTGCGAGCACCACGTCGTGGCCCAGCTTGGCCGCGTCGATCGCACCCTGGGTGCCTCGCCACGACATCACCGAGGCGCTCGCCGGCAAGCCGCCTTCGAGAATCTCGTCCCAGCCGATCAGGCGCCGCCCGTGCTGGTCCAGGTATTGGCCGATCCGGCCGATGAACCAGCTCTGCAAGGCGTCTTCGTTCGCGATGCCGAAGCGCTTCATCTGCGCCTGCACGGCTGGCGAGGCCTTCCACTGATCCTTGATCGCCTCGTCCCCGCCGACGTGGATATAGGTGGACGGAAACAGCGCCATCACCTCGTCCAGCACGTTCTCGATGAAAGCGAGGCTCTTGGCGTCGGTGTTGTACAGGTAGGGATTCACGCCCCAGTTGACCGACACACCGGGCCGATCGCCGGTCACACCAACGATGTCGGGATACGACGCCACCGCTGCCTGTGCGTGGCCGGGCATGTCCAGCTCCGGCACGACCGTGATCTGCCGGGCGGCGGCGTAGGCGACGATGTCGCGCACCTGCGCCTGGGTATAAAAGCCGCCGTAGCGCTTGGGCTCGCCGTGGGTGCCGGCACCCGGCGGCGTGCGCCATGCGCCGATCTCGGTGAGTTTCGGATAGCGCTTGATCTGCAGCCGCCAGCCCTGGTCATCGGTGAGGTGCCAATGAAATACGTTGAGCTTGTGCTGGGCCATCGCATCGAGCAGATGCTTGACCGTATCCACGCTCTGGAAATGCCGCGCCGAATCGAGCATCAGGCCGCGCCAGCCGAAGCGCGGCCAGTCGCGGATGCTCACATCGGCCAGCACCACATCACCGTGTTCGGCATCGGGGGTGAGCAACTGCCACAGCGTCATCGCGCCGTAAAACACGCCTGCCCCGCTGCGTGCCCGAACCTCGACACCGCCCTGGTCCACCGACAGCAGATAGCCCTCGGGTTGCTCCACCGGAGCACGCGCATCATGGACAAGACGGATCGCATCCAGAGGCGCATGCGTCTGCAGCTTCACCGTCAGGGTCAAACCGCGCGTGCGCCTGACCAGGTCGACCAGGTAGCGCGCGGTGCGCAAGGTCTCCGCATCGCCGGGCGGCACCGATACCACGGTATGTGCGGTGACGCGGAACGTGCCCGGCTGCGGCTCGACACGCGCCGGCTGCGGAATCAGCGCCGGCGTCGCGGTGCCAGCGGCATGCGCGACACCCGGCAGCGCGGCGCCGAGCAGCGCGGGCAGCATCAGTCCACGCGCGCACATCGCCAGCAGTCGCCGCATGCCCATGCTCAACGCGTCACGGTGGGCAGCTCATCCCAGATCCCGGGATCTTCCGCGCCCAGCACCCAGGAACAGAAACCTTCCAGACCATATTGATCGACCAGCTGCAGGCGATCGTGGAAGCTGTGTGCGTCGGGCATGAACACCCATTCGCGCATGTCGTCGCGATAGAAGTAGTACCAGGACTCGTGATCCACCGGATCCCACTGGATCGTGGCGCCCTGTTCCTCGGCCAACGGGAACGACTCGTCGGCATCGATATAGTCGGCACTGATGTTGGACGCCTCGGTGCCGTCCGGCTTCACCGGGTCGCCGGTGTACCAGTGATAACCGTACAGCGCGATGCCCAGCGACAGCTTCTCCTTCGGCACCACCTTCAACGCGTACTTCAGATGCATGAGCATCCACGGCATGCCGTCGACGGGGCCGGGCGTGGTCCAGCGCGTGTGCTGGTCGTAAGTCATCAGGCAGATCAGGTCGACGTATTTTCCCAGCGCCGTCAGGTCGTACGCACCGCGCCAGTACTGCCACATCCACTTGGAAAACTTGCCCTCGCCGGCGTGCCCCGGCGCATTGGGCACCACCGCGATCGACAGCTTCAGGCCCTGTTTGTGCAGTGCCTCGGCGGTCTGCCTGACCATCAGCGTGTAGGCATCGCGATCGGTCCAGGAAATGCTTTCGAAATCGAACTGGAAACCGGTGTAGCCATGCTCGCTGGCCTGCCGCAGCATCGCCTCGATCATGTGCTGCTTGGCGGTCTCGTCATGCAGCAGATCATGGAAACCCTTGCGGCCGGCGGTCATCGAGATGATCGGCATCACCGGGAGGTGATGCTGCCTGGCCAGTTTCAGCACGTACGGATTCGGCGCACCGTTGACCAGCCCCTCGCCGTCCACGCCGTACCAGGTGGGCACCAGCAGGCCGATCTTGTCGACATGGGCGATCATCGAATTGACCGACTTCTGCGTGTTCATCATGTAGAACAACGCCGTGGGTTGCTTGGCGAAAACCGGACCACAGACCAGGGTCGCGGCCAGCAGCAGCCAGATGAATCGTTTCATGGATATCCCCTGTTACGGATTGGGAGCAGGCATGTCGATGTGAAAGACATAGGCGTATTCGCCCGTGCGCTGCGTGGGAAGATTCAGGTGCAGGCCGTCCGCCTTTTGCCGCCAGTTCACCGGCCGCCCGTCGCCGAGCAGGCTGACCGCAAGCACGCGGTCCTCTGGCTTGATCGAGTGGATCACCACGCTGCCATCCCTCGGCCAACCCATCTCGATGGCATAGAGCACGCCGTGCCTGGTGGTGAAGCGGAAGTCCTGCGCGGTATACGGCTTGGTCTTGGTGTCCTGGAACGTGCCGACGACGACTTCGGTCGGCCCCTCGCCGAATACCCGCCACGGGCGGCTGCCGTAGATCGCCTCGCCATTGGTTTTCAGCCAGCGTCCCATGGCCAGCAGGATGTCCCGCTCGCTGTCGGGAATGGTGCCGT
This sequence comes from Rhodanobacter sp., assembly GCA_041690935.1. GTDB lineage: Bacteria > Pseudomonadota > Gammaproteobacteria > Xanthomonadales > Rhodanobacteraceae > Rhodanobacter. The sequence continues at coordinate 1,990 of JBEPVP010000052.1, read as the reverse complement.
CGGCGCGCGGCCCGATGTTGAGCATCAGGTTGCCGTTCTTGCTGACCACGTCGACCAGCATGTGGATCAGGAATTTTGGCGTCTTGTAGGTGTCGTGCTCGATGTAGCCCCACGAGGCATTGCTGACCGAGGTGTCGGTCTGCCAGTGCGTCGGATGGATGCCAGTGAGCTGTCCACGTTCGATGTCGAGCGTGCCGGCACCTTCGGGGAAGTCGCCGAGCTTGTAGTTGACCACCACGCCGTCGCGGCGCGCGCCCTCGTTGTAGTAGTAGGCCAGCATCTTCGGCAGGGTGTTGCGAAACGTCGGGTGACCGACCCACCAGTCGAAATAGATCAGGTCGGGATGGTAGTCGTCGATCAGCTCCGCGGTGCGCGCCAGCCAGTCGTCCAGCCACGCCTGGGAGACATAGGTCCAGTCGTCGGCAAGGTTCTGGTCGTCCCTGGAAAGGTGCGCCTCGGCCGGACCATAGAGACCTGCGTAGCGTGGGTCATTGACGTCCGAATCGATGTTCCGGCCGCCGTCGAAGAACCAGTCGTGTTCGGCCCGATGGGACGACACGCCGAAGTGCAGCCCCTCGGCCCGGATGGCCTTGGCCAGCAGGCCGATGACATCCCGGTGCGGCCCCATCTTCACTGCCGTCCAGTCCGACAGCCTGGAGTCGTACATCGCGAACCCGTCGTGGTGTTCGGCCACCGGCACCACATACCGCGCACCGGCCTGCTTGAACAGCGTGGCCCAGGCCTGCGGGTCGAAGTGCTCGGCTTTGAACATCGGAATGAAGTCCTTGTAGCCGAACTTCGACTGCGGTCCATACGTGGCGATGTGATGCTTGTAGTCTTCGCTGCCCTTCTGATACATGTTGCGCGAATACCATTCGCTGCCGAACGCGGGCACCGAGTACACGCCCCAGTGGATGAAGATGCCGAACTTCGCATCGTCATACCACGCCGGCGAACGGTACTGCCGCAGCGATGCCCAGTCGGCACGGAAAGGCCCGTCGTCCATGCCCCTGGCCACCCGGGCCAGGATCGCCTGCCGCGCGGGTTCGAATTTCGCCGTGGCCTTTTGCCATGCCAGGTCCGCGTCGCGCGGCGACAGCGTGCCTGCGGTAGGTGCGGTGGACGATGGCGCCGTAGCGGCGGATCCGTACATCGGAACCGAGGCAAGCAAGCCGCAACAGATGAGCAGTCGTTTCATGGTCGGCGTTTCTCCGGGCCAAAAAGGCGAGGCGCATGTCGGAAAGTAAAGAGTGCACTAATCGGGGAATCTTGCGGCGATGTACGCCCTGCCCTGGCCCGCGGGAAACATGGCGTCCGATGCACATGAGCGATCGCCGATGCCCCGTAGCGGAAACGCTGCCTTCGCGGGATCAGCGCCGAGGCCGGTCCCGGCACGAAGAAGCCACGCCTGCCCAGGCGCGTGCGCGCGGCCACCGACGACGATGCGACGGCGCGTATCACCGCTAGCGACGACAGGACCTGGACGATTCGCCTAACCATCATTTGCACATCCACCGAACAGGCCCGGCAATGGCAGCGAGAAGGCAGCACGCCATACCGGCAAAGCCGGAAAAAAACCACCGGTCACGGGCGAAAGGGAGGGGAGCCCGCCCGAGACCGGTGTACCACACTAAAGTTTGAAGTTCAGACTCAGCGAGTAAGTGCGACCGTTCTTGTAAACACCGATCGGCGCGTACTTCACGTCGTTGTACCAGTAGTAGCTGGAATCGAGCAGATTGGTGGCACTGAAAGTCACGCCCATCCAGTCGTTGACCTGGTAGCCGACGGTAAAGTCGAGTTCCTTGTACTGGTCGGCGAAGACCTTCGAGTCAAGACGGCCGATCTGGGTGAAGTATGGCGAGCGCCAGCTGTAGTTGATGCGCGCCGACCATGGCCCCTTCTCGTAATACGGGATGATGTTGACGGTGTTCTTCGACAGGTACGGCAGGTTCAGGCCGGTGCTGGCGTCGGCGTGGGCGTAGGTGTAGTT
>JBEPVP010000051.1:0-19242 GCA_041690935.1 Rhodanobacter sp. | reverse complement strand
GCCGCGCAGCTTGACCTGGTGGCGACGGTCGTTCGGCAGAAAGCCGTCGCCACCGTAGTTGACCCACGGATCGTCGAAGTTCTCGGTGCGGCCGGTGTCGTCGAAATTGGTGTCGGAATTGACCGGCCCTTCCGCGTTGCCACGGTTCCACGACAGCACATAGGACGCGTTGAAAGACCACTTTTCGTCCCAGGCGCGATCGAGCTGGAACTCCACCGCGGAATAGGTGCGCTTGGGTTTCACCCAGCCGCGCTGGCCCAGGTAATTGCCATCCTCGTCGTACAGCGCGTGGCCTTCCTTCGCGGTATCGACGGTGAGGTAGCCATCCGGCGTGCCATCGCAGTTGGTGTCGCCATAGACCGTGACCTTCTTGCCCGGATTGGCCATCACGTAACCGATGTAACCGTCGCCGCCGCACTGCGCGGTGGCAGTGATTTCCATGTCGTCGATGGCGTTGTGCAGGCGCCGGTAGGTTCCGCTGACACCCCACGACCAGTTGTTGCCGATCAACTGCTGGAAGCCGAGGATCGCCTCGTCCTGGTAGACCGGGTCCATGTTCTTGTCCACTTCCGCGCGCAGGTCGCCGACCGTGCCGTCGCCTTGCGAGGTGTCGACATGGCTGCCCGGCAACGGGTCGCCGACGATCGGGAAGGCATATTGGGCGCCGTTGATCTCGCGGGTCTCCCAACCCAGGAAGCGGTGGGAAGAGCGCTCGTCGAGCAGGCCGCCGGCCTGCTTGATGTTGATCACGTTGGCCACCGGCAGGTAGTAGCGGCCCAGGTTGCCGAACAGCTTGGTGCTGCCGTCGCCTTTCATGTCCCACGAGAAGCCCAGGCGCGGCGCGATCTGTCGGCTGATCTTGATGTAGCTGCGGCCTTGTGCGTCCTGGTTGTCGAAGCTGTCGTTGCGCACGCCGCCATTGAGCACGAGGTTGGGAGTGAGGTGCCAGTTGTCCTCGATGTAGAACGCCGCGTTCTTGGTGGCAAAAGTGCCGCCAATCTCGTAGCGGCGCACGCGCACCCACGCCGGGTCGCCCGCCGGCACGCGGCCGCCGCCGTCGGCGTCTCCGACCTGTCCGCTATCGGGCACCGCGTTGACGTTGTAGAAGTAGCCGCCCGGACCTGGGTAGCGTCGCTGGTAGTCTGAAATATCGTTCTCGTGGTCGTAGCCGAAGCGCAGCAGATGGTCGCCCAGCGTCCACTCGAAATCGGCGCGGGCCTGCTTGCGTGTATCGACGCGCGACGCCACCTGCGAGCTGGTGGTGCAGCCGGGCGTGAGGCCGCCGGGTGGAGTCGGTGCGCCCGTGCCGACCGCGACGCGGTTGCAATCCTCATCGCGTTGCGAACTGACGTCGGCGTGGCGCTGATTGCGGCCGTACATCAGCTTCATCGACAGGTCGTTGGTGAGATAGCTGGTCCAGGTCAGCGCCCAGTTCTTGCCGCCGGTGTCGGTGTAGACCTGGTTGCTCTTGGCGGTGCGCGTACTGGTGGCGTAATCGTAGTTGTAGACGTCGCCGACATCGCGGTTCTTGTCGGAGAAGGCCATCAGCGACAGGATGTTGCTGTCGGTGATATTCCAGTCGATGGTGCCGCCCCAGAAGCCCTGGTTGGAACTGTGGTCGGTGATCGAGGTACCGATGTCATCGGTATTGTGCGGACTGGCGCCGCGCTTCTCGTACATGGCGAAGAAGAACAGCTTGTCCTTCACGATCGGACCTGACGCCCAGACGTTGGTCTTGATCAGCGAATCCTGATCGCGGCTGGATGTGTAGTAGCGCTCGCCATCGAAGTAATAGTCGTGGCCGCGCGAGTGCCAGTTGCCCGGTTCCATCGTGATCTCGGTGCCCGCGTGGAACTCGTTCGTGCCCGAGCGCGCCACCGCGTTGACCACGCCACCGGTGGTGCGGCCGAACTCGACCGAGTAGCCGGCGGTCTTGACCTGAAACTGATCGTAGAACGCGAACGGTGCTTCCGAGAAGCCGTTGCGGTTGTAGAAGTCGGTGACGTTGAGGCCGTTGACGTAGAACGCGTTCTCGGCGATCGAGGAACCGCCGAAGGAGATGCCGCCGAATCCGGCGTTGCCCTTCACCACGCCGGGCGCCAACAACGCCACCGAGGTGACGTTCTGGTCGACCGGCAGGCGCACCAGGTCGGCGCGCGAGACGATGGTCGCCGACTCGGTGGAGTTGACGTCGATCACCGGCAGCACCGAACTGGACACGTTGATGGTGGACAGGTTGGTCGCGCTGGTCGTGCCCAGGTCAATCGAGGTGGTGGTGCCGATGCTGACCGTCACGTTGCGCGGCGGACCGACCGGCTGGCCGTCCTTGCTCGCGCTGATGGAGTACTGGCCGATCGGCAGGAACGGAAAGCGGTAATTGCCGTCATTGTCGGCGGTGATGGTGCGGGTGAGACCGGTGGCCGGGCTGGTCACGATCACCATGGCACCGGCCTGCGTGTGGCCGACCACCGAGCCGTCATTGTTGGCCGCCAGCGCCGGTACGGCCAGCGACGCCAGGCCCAAGCCCAGCGCCATGCAAAGTACAGTCCTGCGCAAAGTCCGACTAGTGCTCATCTCCCGATCTCCCCCATCGACGCCGTCGATGCCGTGTATGAAAGCCGCTGGTTACTTGATGGTGCGTCCGTGCATCGATGGCAGGATCTGCCACTTGAAGTCGTAATCCGTCTGGTCGAAGTAGAGGTTTCCCCCTTTCCACTCGGCCTCGCCGCGCTGTGAATCCACGTCGTCGGAACGGAACTGCTGCTTGGGCGGCTGGAAGCGGCGCCCATAATCGTTGTTGAAGGCGAGGCGATAGGCATCGAGCCCGCCGAGGTAGAACCACTCCAGCGCCGGGTCGTCCGATGGCGTCGGATGCAGTCGGCCGGTGGTCACGTCCATCGGCACCCAGCCGTAGGGCGCCAGGTACAGGTAAGCCCAGTCGTGGATGTTGCTGTAGCCGCTGCCGTCGTCGGAAAACACCATGCCTGACTGCCAGCGCGTGGGAATGCCGTTGAGCCGCAGCAGGGTCATCAGCAGCAGAGTCTGCTGGCCGCAGTCGGCGTGGCCGGCGTGCAGCGCGTAGTCGCTGATGTTGGAGATGGTCGAGTACTCGCGCGCGCCGGCCCACGGAATCTGGTCGACCGCGGCAAAGAGTTTCTGCGCGATGCGGTACGGGTTCTTCTCATCACCGACGACCTTGCGCGAGAACGCGCGCATCGCATCGGTGAACACAATGTGCGGTGTGCGCTCGGCCACGAACGGGGCCAGCGCCGGCGTGATGGTTTCCGCCAGCACCTTGTCCGGCGCGATCGCGTGGTACTGCGCCAGCAGGGTCAGCTCGTAGGTGACCGAGAACACCGTCGGCTGGCCGGCTACCGCGGGCTTCTCCAAGTACACCGTGCGCTGCGGTGCCGATGCCGGCGCGATCTTGTGCTGCGCCGGCACGCTGGCGACATAGCGGATGTCTTGCTGCTGGCCGGGCAGCGCCTGCGGGTACGGAATCCACGCGCGCACGGTTTCGCCGGCGGGCACTGCATCGGCGTTGACGGTGAGCGTCTGGGTCATGCGCACGCGTCGCGGCAGCACGCTGCTGCGCTGTTCGGTCAGCGCCGCGTGATAGGTCGCGCGCTGATGCTCGTTCAGCGATTCCATCGGGCCGCCGGTGATCGGCGTCTGCACCGCGCGCCGTGCCACCGCGGCAGCGCTGAGCTGAAACAGGTTGCCCGGCGAGCGCTTGAAGTAGAGCGTCTTGCCATCAATCAGCTGATGCTCGAACAGGCCGGCCGTATCCCATGCTGCGAACTCGGCATCGGTCAGGTCCGGGATCTGCTTGCGCACGCGCGCCTTGACCTCGTCGGCGCTGAGCGTGAAGTCGAGCAGAATGCGGCGCATGCGTTCGCGCTGGAACGCGAGCGCGCTTCGCGTGTCGGACGTGAGACCCGGTTGCGCGAGTTCATGGGTGATCGCCGCATCGGCCGCCTTGAAGTGGCCGGAATCGATCTGGGCGATGATGGCGCTGACGGGTTGGCTGTCGACGCCGCCGGCCCGTGCCAGCGGGCTGCCCAGCAACAGCACGAACACGGACAGCACGATGCGCAGGCCGTGGGCACGGCAACGTACTTTCAGCGCGACAGGCCATGACGTATTCATCGACCAGCATCCCCGCATTGCATTCCCGGAAACCGATGTGTAACACGCTTGCAAATGCCGGTCAATAATTTATGCTTTAATTGAAGTCGAAAAGAATTACCTATTCCTTGGCGGCGGAAACCCGCCTGCCTGCGCATACCGCGAACGACTCTCAAGGGGACGCAATGATCCATACGGTCTGGCCCTATCTGGCGTTGATGTTGCTGGTCGCCGGCCTGTTTCCGGCGCTGGAGCGCCGCTACCGCTGGAAGGTGTTTTCGGTGTTGCCGCCGATCGTGCTGACCTATCTGCTGGTCACCGCGCTGGCGGTGTCGGGGCTGTGGCAGGTCAACGCGGAGATCCACGCGGCGCAGTCCATGCTGGTGTCGCACATGGTGCCGGCGCTGCTGTTTTTGCTGATGATCAACTGCGACCTGCGCGCGATCTGGGCATTGGGTCCGCGCGTGCTGGGCGTGTTCGCCTGCACCTCGCTGAGCCTGTTCGTGGCCTTCATCAGCACCTATCTGATCTATCGGCACTGGTTGCCCGGCGACAACTGGCAGCCGCTGGCCGCGCTCTCCGGCAGCTGGGTCGGCGGCACCGCGAACATGATCGCGGTGAAGCAGGCGATCGGCATGTCCGACGCGCTGCTGGCGATGTCATTGCTGACCGATGCGCTGTGCTACTCGATGTGGGTGGTGGTGCTGTTCTCGGTGGCGCGGCTGGCGCCGGCGTTCAATCGCTGGACGAAGGCGAAATCCAGCGGCGATGTCCCGCTGGCACCGGCGAAGACCAAGGCGCCGACCACCTATGACAGCGTGCTGCTGTGGCTGGGCATGGCGCTGGCGGTGGCGGCATTGTCGGGCTGGCTGGCCGGCTGGCTGCCGATCTCCGGCATGATCAGCGCGACCACCTGGACGATCCTGCTGGCCACCGGTTTCGGCCTGGTGGTGGCGCACACACCGCTGGCGGAGTTCCCCGGCGCCAGCACGATTTCCAGCGCGATGCTGATCGGCGTGGTCGCGGTGCTGGCCTCGCAGAGCAACTTCCAGGGCATCGCCGCGGCGCCGCTATACCTGCTGTGCGGCGTCACCATCATCGCGATTCACGCGGTGCTGCTGATCGGCTTCGCCAAACTGTTCCGGTTCGACCTGTACCTGTGCGGGATCTCCTCGCTGGCGCATATTGGTGGCGTGGCGGCCACGCCGATCCTGGCGGCGAGCTACGCGGCGGCGCTGGTGCCGGTCGGCATCCTGCTGGCGCTGCTCGGTTACATCCTCGGCACCGGTTTCGGCCTGCTGGTGGCGTCGATCCTGTCGACGCTGGCGGCCACTTGATGCGGTTTCAACAAAGGACCAAGACGATGCGACTTCCCCTGTTTGCTGCCAGCGTGCTTGTATTCGCCCTCGCCGGTGCGCCGTTGCAGGCGCGCGCGGCGAATGCCGCGTTGACGGTGCCGCCGTCCGGCGTGCCCGGCGTCGGCGAGGCGCAGCTGACCTCGGCGTTCTGGATCGGCCTGCAGGCGCAGCCGGATCGGGTGATCCTCGATCGCGCGGCGATCGTGGCGCAGAACGCGAAGCTGCTACAGCTCGACCAGTCGATGCACGACCTGCGCGCTTTGCCGCCGAGCCTGAGCCGCGAGCAGGTCGCTGGCTGGATCAAGGCGTTGTCCGGGCGACCGGATCGTCCGCTGTTCGACATCGACGGCCAGCCGGTGCCGGCGGCCACGCTGGACGCCATGCTCGACAACCTCGCGCTCGACACCATCCCCGCGCAGCAGAAGACCCGCTACGGCCTGGTCGTGCGCCGCGCCGCGCTGCGCACGTTCCCGACCACGCTGCGCGTGTTCAGCGAGAAGGGCGACACCGACATCGACCGCTTCCAGGAAAGCGCCGAATTCCCCGGCACGCCGGTGGCCATCGTGCATGCCAGCGCCGACGGCAAGTGGCTGTTCGTGGTCAGTCCGCGCTACGCCGCGTGGATTGCGAAAGGAGACGTGGCCGAAGGCAGCGCCGCGCAGGTGTTCGGCTATGTCGACAAGACGCCGTATCGGGTGATCGCCGGCGCCAGCGAACGTACCGTGTTCACCCGTGAGCAACCGGCGCTGTCGCAGCTGCAACTGGACATGGGCAGCCGCGTGCCGGTGCTGACCGACCTGCCGCCGGACCAGCCGGTCAACGGCCAGACGCCGTACGCCGCGCACGTGATCGAGCTGCCGCTGCGCGGCGCCGATGGCACGCTGAAGCTGGTTCCGGCGCTGCTGCAGAAGAACACCGACACCGCGGCCGACTACCTGCCGCTGACCCGCGCCAACATCATCCGCCAGGCGTTCAAGTTCCTCGGCGAACGTTACGGCTGGGGCCACGCCTACGATGGCCGCGACTGCAGCGGCTTCGTCTCCGACGTGTACCGCAGCATGGGCGTGCACATGCCGCGCAACACCAGCAAGCAGGCGATCAGCCCGGCGCTGGAGCATCGTCTGTTCACCGCGAAGGACAGCCATGAAGCGCGGCTCAAGGCGGCGCACGAATTGCAGGTGGGCGACCTGGTCTACATCCCCGGCCACGTGATGATGGTGATCGGCCAGTTCAACGGCCAGCCGTACGTGATCAACGATGTCGGCGGCATGACGTATCGCAAGCCCGATGGCAGTTTCGGCCACGTCGAGCTCAACTCGGTGGCGGTGATGCCGCTGCTGCCGAACCTGTTCAACCACGAGCAGACCTATGTCGACCGCATGACCAGCATCGTGCGCATTCGCCGCTGAGCCGCGACAGGTTGCCGCAACAACCAGCAAGGACACGGATTACATGAAGGCTACGCCATGAAAATCACCGACATCCAGTTCGGCATGCTGCGGGTACCGTTGAAGACCCCGTTCAAGACCGCCTTGCGCACGGTCAACCTGGTCGAGGACATCGTGGTGATGGTGCACACCGATTCGGGCAACGTCGGCTACGGCGAGGCGCCGGCTACCGCGGTGATCACCGGCGATACCCACGGCTCGATCATCGATGCGATCCGCCACTACATTTCGCCGCGGCTGATCGGGCAGGAGATCGCCGACCTCAACCACATCACCCAACTGATCCAGGGCGCGATGGAGAAGAACACCAGCGCCAAGGCGGCGGTGGAGATCGCGATCTACGACCTGTGGGGCCAGCTCTACAACGCGCCGCTGTACAAGCTGCTCGGCGGCGGCGATCCGGTGATCACCACCGACATCACCATCAGCGTCGACTACATCGACAAGATGGTGGCCGACTCGGTCTCGGCGGTGGAGCGCGGCTTCGAGTCACTGAAGATCAAGGTCGGCAAGGACATCGGCGTCGACATCGAGCGGGTCAAGGCGATCTACGCCGCGGTGGAAGGGCGTGCGCTGCTGCGACTGGATGCCAACCAGGGCTGGACCGCCAAACAGGCGGTGTACGCGCTGCAGACGCTGGAGGACGCCGGCATCAAGCTGGAGCTGATCGAGCAGCCGGTGAAGGCGCGCGACCTGGCCGGCATGCGCTACGTCACCGAGCGCGTGCACACACCGGTGATGGCCGACGAGAGCGTGTTCGGCCCGATGGAGGTGATCGAGCTGATCCGCATGCGTGCGGCCGACATCATCAACATCAAGCTGATGAAGACCGGCGGCATCTCCAACGCGATCCGCATCGCCGACATCGCCGGCATGCACGGCATCGAATGCATGATCGGCTGCATGCTGGAAACCAGCATCAGCGTGGCCGCGGCGGTGCATGTGGCGGTGGCCAAGTCGGACGTGATCACCAAGATCGATCTGGACGGCCCTTCGCTTTGTCAGTTCAACCCGGTCGACGGTGGGGTAATCTTCAATGAATCGGAAATCTCGGTGACGGATGCGCCCGGCCTGGGCATCCGCGAAATCCGCGGGTTGGAGAGGATCGAAGCTTGATGTCGCCGCTGGTCAAAATCCGTTCGGAACGCGACCAGATGTCGGCGGTGGAGCGGCGCATCGCCGACTTCATCCTGGAAAACGCGCAGCTGCTGCGCGACTACTCCTCGCAACAGCTGGCCAATGCACTGGGAATCAGCCAGTCCAGCGTGGTCAAGTTCACCCAGAAGCTGGGTTTCAAGGGTTATCCGGACCTGAAGTATTCGGTCGGCGAGGCGATCGCCCGCGCCGACAACGGCGACACGCCGAAGCAGGCGGCGTCGAGCGATGGCAAGTCCGATGCTTTCTCCGCCGACAACCTGTGGCGGCGCAAGTCCGAGGCCGAGCAGGCGACCCGTCTGATCAATCCGGCGCAGACGATCCATGCGGTGGCCGCCGCCATCGACCAGGCCGGCAAGACCGGCAAGGTGTTCATCCTCGGCCTGGGCGAGGACGACATCTACGCGCGCGGCTTCGCGCTGAAGCTGTCGCTGCTGGGCATCCTCACCGTGCACAACTTCGACACCGCGCGGATGACTGCGAACGTGTCCGCGGCCAGCGCCGGCGACGTGCTGCTGGTGTTTTCCGAACACGGCAACCATCCGGCGCTGTGCAAGATCAGCCGCTACTTCCGCGAGCGCCGCGGCCAGGTGATCACGGTGACGCGGCACACCGCCAATCCGCTGCGCACGCTGGCGGACATCGCGCTGGTAGTGTCGGCGCACGACGAACAGCCGTACATCCAGCCGCTGCTGTACCAGTCAGCGCTGCAGCATCTGCTCGACGGCGTGTTCGTGCTGCTGTGCGAAGGCAACGACGACCGCCACGCGCAGCTGCTGGCGAACCTTGATCGCATCCAGCTGATGCTGGAGCCGTAGCTCGTGCGCTTGCCACGCCACCCCGGCCGCTGTTTTTTGCCGTCATTCCTGCGAAAGCAGGAACCCAGCGTCTTAGCCTTGCGAGGCACTGGATCCCTGCTTTCGCAGGGATGACGAATCCATGGCTGCTCGTGTCTTCTGCAGAAGCCCCAGCGGGCACCTGCATGCAATATGACCACAAGGAAAAGAAACCGATGTTCGTGCGCTATCGAACCATTGTTCTCGGTCTGCTGGCCATCACGCTTGCCGGTGGCGTGCATGCCGGTACGGCGAAGATGCCCTGGCACGATGCGCGCCAGCTGGTGCTGGTCACCACCCCCGACTGGAACGCCGACCACGGCACGCTGCGCACGTTTGCGCGCGATGGCGATGGCTGGCGCGAAGTGCACGCGGGCGCCCCGGTGACGATCGGCAAGAATGGCGCCGGCTGGGGCCTTGGACTGAATGCGCCGCAGCACGGCGGACCGGTCAAGCGCGAGGGCGACAACCGCAGCCCGGCCGGCGTATTCCGCATCGGCGACACCTTCGGCTATGCCTCCAGCGTCGACACCGCGATGCCGTATCTCGCGCTCAACGCCACCGAGTACTGCGTCGACGTCAGCGGCACGGCGCACTACAACCGCATCGTCGACGCGAACGTGGTCGGCGCGGCCGCGGTGAAGGGTTCCACCGAACCGATGCGGCGCGACCTGCACGCGAACGGCGACCAGCGCTACCGCATGGGTTTCGTGATCGAACAGAATCCGCAGGCCACACCGCAGGCGGGCTGCTGCATCTTCGCCCACCTGTGGAAATCGCCGACCGATGCGACGGCCGGCTGTACCGCGATGACGCCGCCACTGATGCAGTCGCTGCTGGCGTGGCTGCGGCCGGAGGACCAGCCCATCTTCATCCTGCTGCCGCAGCACGAATACGAGCGGCTGCGCACGGACTGGCAGCTACCGCTGATCGCCGCGACGGATACCGCGCGATGAGTGCGACCAGTCGGGTCCTGACCGGTCTGGCCGCCGGTGCGCTGATCGGCCTGCTGCTGGTCGGCTGGAATCCCGTGCTCGCCCTGCAGGTGGCCAACGTGGCGCAGCCGATCGGCAAGCTGTGGCTGAACGCGTTGCAGATGACCGTGGTGCCGCTGGTGCTGGCACTGGTGGTGGTCGGCGTGAACACCGCCGCCGACGCGGCCGCCTCGGGTCGCATCGCGCGGCGTGCGATCGTGGTGTTCATCGTGATTCTGACTGGCGGCGCTGTGTTCGCGGCACTGGCCGCGCCGCTGGTGTTCGCGCTGTTTCCACACAACCCGGGCCTGACCGTGGCGCTCGGTCACGCGACGGTGCCATCGGCCGCGCAGGCGGCGCCGATCAGCTGGGTCGATGCGCTCACCGCGATCGTGCCGAACAATGCGGTCATGGCCGCCGCGCAGAGCGCGATGCTGCCGCTGGTGGTGTTCTCGCTGTTTCTCGGCTTCGCGCTGACCCGGCTCGCGCCGGAGCGGCGTGCGCTGCTGCTGGAATTTTTCCAGGCGATTGCCGACGCGATGATCGTGATCGTGCGCTGGGTGTTGTGGGCCGCGCCGCTGGGCGTATTCGCGCTGATCCTGTCGGTGTGCGCGCGCTCGGGCCTGGGCATGCTCAGCGCGCTCGGCGTGTACGTGCTGGTCGAATGCCTGCTGTATCTGGCGGTCACCGTGATGATGCTGCCGGTGGCCGTCGTCTTTGGCGGTGAGCGACTGCGCCGTTTCGCCGCGGCGTTGCTGCCGGCGCAGGCGGTGGCGATCAGCACACAGTCCTCGCTGGCGTCGCTGCCGGCGATGCTGGAGAGCGCCGATCGTCGGCTCGGCTATCCGCGGCCGGTCGCCGCGCTGGTGTTACCGATGGCGGTGACCCTGTTCCGCCTTACCAGTCCGGTGCAATACATGACCTCCGCCGCGTTTATCGCGTGGGCTTACGGCGTCGATCTGTCTACCGCGCAGCTGATCGCCGGCGCGCTGCTGGCGGTGGTGATCAGTCTCGGTTCGGTCGGCCTGCCCGGCCAGGTCACTTTCATCGCCACCAACCTGCCGGTGGCGCAGGCGATGGGCCTGCCGCTCAGTCCGCTCGGCCTGATGCTGGCGGTCGACACCATTCCCGACGCACTGGCCACGCTGGGCAACGTCACTGCCGACCTCACCGCCGCCAGCGTGGTGACCCGACAGTCACGGAGGGAGGCCGCATGAGCACGTTGATGTCCGACTTTGATGCGATCGTGATCGGCGCTGGCATCGCCGGCGCATCGGTCGCGTATTTCATGGCGCCGCATGCGCGCGTGCTGGTGCTGGAGCGCGAGGCGTATGCCGGCATGCATTCCACCGGCCGCTCGGCCGCCCTGTTCAGCGAAACCTACGGCTCGCCGCAGGTGCGTGCGCTGACCCGCGCCACGCGACCGTTTCTGGCGCAGCCGCCGCGAGGTTTCGCCGCGCAACCCATTCTCACGCCGAGGGGCGCCACCATCATCGGCAATGCAGCGCAGATGGATGATGTGCGCGCGCTGCACGACGTGATCGTGCCGTTCACCCGCGACATCGAGCTTCTCGATGCGGCACGCCTGCAGGCGGCGGTGCCGGTGCTGCGTCCGCAGTCCGCCCAGATCGGCCTGCACGAACCCGGCGCGGCCGATATCGACGTCAACGAACTGCACCAGGGTTTCCTGCGCGGGCTGCGCGCACGCGGCGGCCAGCTGCGCGTGAATGTCGGCATCCGCGCGATCAGTAACGCTGCAAGTGGCTGGCAGGTGGATGATGGCGAGCAAGTGTTCCGCGCGCCGCTGCTGCTCAATGCAGCGGGGGCCTGGGTCGATCGGGTGGCGGCGTTGGCCGGGGTGATGCCCATCGGCATCCAGCCGAAGCGGCGCTCGGCGTTCGTGTTCGATCCGCCGGAGCATGTCGACACCAGCCACTGGCCGTTCATCACCAGCTTCGACGAGAGTTTCTATTTCAAGCCCGATGCCGGCCTGCTGCTGGGCTCGTGCGCCAACGCCGACCCGGTGGAACCGCACGACGTGCAGCCGGAGGAATACGACATCGCGCTGGGTATCCATCGCATCGAGGAAGCCACCACGATGAGCATCCGCAGACCGCGGCGGACGTGGGCCGGTCTGCGCTCGTTCGTTGCCGACGGCGATCTGGTCGGCGGCTTTGCGCCGGATGCGTCCGGTTTCTTCTGGGTCGCTGCGCAAGGCGGCTACGGCATCCAGACCAGTGCCGCGATGGGTGAAGCCTGCGCCCATCTCGCGCTGGGGCGACCGCTGCCAGCGCCGTTGGTCGATGCGGGGCTGTCCGCGGCCATGCTGGCGCCGCGTACGTCTGTCGCCCGCTAGGAATACCCTGGTTGGACCGATGCGGACTTCATGGCGAGCGCTCCTTCTGGAGAGGGTCGCCATGAAGCCTGGATGAAACGGGATCAGTGAGTCGCTTGTAACTGCAATCAGAGACCGCGCTGCTTGGCCAGCGCCGCGGTGCCGAAAACATCCGATATCGGCAGCAGCTGGCTCAGCACGCGATTCCATTCGGTCACGCCGGACGGTCCGACGAATACCACGTCGCCAGGTCGCATGACGAAATTGTCGGCCAGCGCATAGGCGGCCGGCGAATGTCCGTTGAGGTGGAATACCGTGGCCGGCTCCTCCTTCAGGTTCGCCACACCCCGAATCACGTAGATGGCCTTGCCATCGGAGGTCAGGGGATTCAGACCGCCGGAGCGTCCGATCACCTGGGTGAGATTCATGGTGTTCTTGAAGGTGATCGCCTGCGGCCTGATCACCTCGCCCATGACATAGACCTCCCTGCTTTCGTTGTAGGGCAGGAACAGCTCGTCGCCGGGCTTCAGATAAATGTCTTGCGATGCGGCGCCTTTCCCCGTTCCCTGAGCGAGCGCGTTGAGGTTGACGTGGTACTGCTTTCCGTCACGCGTCAGCACCAGGTCCGAAAGGTCGGCGAGATCCGTGTTGATGCCCGCGGTGCCAAGCACCTGATTCAAGGTCATCGGCACCGCGCCGATCGGCTGCGGATCGGTTTTCGTGAACGCGCCGCGCAAGGTAATGCGTTGGCTGCCGAAACCCACCACGCTGACATCGACCTGCGGATTTTCGACGTAGTGACCGAGCTTGCCGGTGATTGCCTGACGAAGTTCCTCGATCGTCATGCCGGCGGCCTTGATGTTGCCGACATAGGGATAGAAAAGTGAGCCGTCAGACCTTACCAGGCGACCGTTGGCGACCGTCTGCTGCTGTGATCCCGCCGGTGAGGTGAGTTCGGGATGGTCCCATACCGTGATGTACAGCGTGTCACCCACGCCGATCTGGTAGGCCTCCGGTTGGTAGCTGAGCAGCTCAGGCGCAACCTGTTGATCTGCCGCGCCGGCCTGGGCGGTAGTCAGCATGTCGGGCGTGATCTGCACCAGGTTAACGTGCCCGCTTTCGGGCGAGCCGCCGTTCGTGAGTTCGCTGGTCGACATGTGCTGACCGGGCACGATAGCGCAGCCGTTCAGCAGCACAGCTGCCAATGCGATCCCCGCTAAGAGAAAATGCTTCATGGAAATAACCTCCAGACCTACACCAAATATTCATGCAAAGGGACGCCATGCGCCGAGAGAAGGCGCAGTGACATGTGTAATTTCCTGCATTGTCAAACCGCACTCATCGACAATGGAAGTCGATTTTCCTTACCGCCTGACGCCTCCCGCTGCGGACAAACAGGCGGGGTTCATACATCAGAATCCATGGTTAACGGCAGACATCTGGGATGTCACGTCAACAAGTCCCCCACCCTCCGCTGTGATGGTGTGGCGCATCGAGACAAGTTTGCCAGCCTGGAACCATTGTCCTTGCCGTCCGCGGGAAGATGAGAGTCGCGGAACAGGCAGTGAGATGGAAGAAAGCAAGTCATCTCCGAAAGCCGAAATAGACTCGCAGAAGCGCAAAGAAGACGTGAAGAAAGCGTCTTCTCCAAGAAGACGCTCTTCATCTATGTGAAGTCATCGCACACGGCAGGAGCTTCGGGTTTCCATGCCTCGGTCAACTATGTGCTGCAACACGCTAAAAAAGAACGGTATTAGGCTCGTTGGGGAAGGCGAAGAAGTGGCCGACCTCACCGCTACCTTCCGTGAGCACTTCATCATGACCGATACCGAGTAGCCAACTTGGGCCGGCAGCTGAAGCACGCGGCTTCGCGCGAGCTTCACCTGGCCGATATTAACCTGCCTGCTTTCGCGCATGCAGCGTGAAAACAGTGTGACTATTTACGATCAATGATCTTCCGATTAGTTAATTTCATGTGCAATTTGCAAATTGATTTTTAAACCATTATAGAATTGCACCGCAATTTGGTTCAGGAACATTATTCTGGCTGCAATCTTCAGCAGTCCAGGAAGGCCGATCGACGAAATGAAGGTTGATCGGCTTTGGCATGGGAGGCCCTTGTGATTGCTTCGGGCCACAGGCGGAGTGGTCTCTCAACGTGTTCAAGAAAATTCTGGTTCTCTGCATCGGGAACATCTGCCGCAGTCCAACGGCAGAATATCTTCTGCGCCAGCGACTTGCCGGGCGGGATATCCAGGTCGCCAGCGCCGGTTTGGGAGCACTGGTCGGACATCCGGTCGAAGCGCACGCGATGACGCTTTTGAGAGAGCATGGCATTGACGCCTCGACGCACCGGGCGCGTCAGGTAGATGCAGTGATGTTGCGAGAGGCTGAGCTGGTGTTGGGCATGGAGCGCAGGCACTTGGCGGCGGCAGCGCGGCTGGCGCCTGAAGCCAGCGGGAAATTGTTTCTGCTGAGCAAGTGGAGCGATTTCGACAGTGTGCCTGACCCCTATCGGCAGCCTCGACAGGTTTTTGAAGGCGTCCACGACCTCATCGAGCGAGGCGTCGACAGTTGGCTTCGCTATCTGTGAACTTTTTCATCTCAAGGAACTGCTGCGATGACTACCAGGCAAACCTTCTCGCCGCGCGACGATGATATCGATCTGCGCGCCATGCTCGGCACCGTGCTTGACCACAAGTGGCTGATCAGTGCGATTACTGCGTTCTTCTTTGTGGTTGCCGTGCTGTACGCACTGCTCGCCACACCGATCTACCAGGCCAGCGCCACCGTTCAGGTCGAGAAGACTGCGCCGAGCCTGCCCGGCCTGGACGACGTCGTGCAGACCCTCGGCATTTCCACGTCGCAGGCGGTTACCGAGATCCAGTTGCTCACCTCGCGGACCGTGGTGGGTGAGGCCGTGGACAACCTCAATCTCGATATCGACGTCGAGCCCGAGCATTTTCCGCTGGTCGGAGCGTTCCTTGCGCGCCGCTTCACGCCAGCAAGTCCCGGCATGATTGCGCCCCCGATGGCCGGTCTGAATCGCTACGACTGGGGCGGCGCGCAACTGGACATCTTCCAGCTGGATGTGCCGCAGGACTTGCTCGATCAGCCGCTGCATCTGGTGGCCGGCGAAAACGGTGCCTATATTCTCAGGAATGACGACGGCCAGGCGCTGCTGTCCGGCTGGGTCGGTGAGTCGGCCACGGGTCACGGCATAACGATGCAGGTGAAAGCGCTTCGCGCCAATCCGGGCACCACGTTTGACGTGATGCAGCACGCGCGGCTTCCCTTGATCACCACTCTGCAGCAGGGCCTCGTTGCCACCGAGCAGGGCAAGGACTCGGGCATCATCGAACTCGACTATCGCAGTGCCGATCCGGTGGCCGCCACCCAGTTGCTCGATCAGATCAGCTCGCTGTATGTACGCCAGAACGTGGACCGCAATTCGGCCGAGGCGGCGAGCAGCCTGAAATTCGTCAAAGAACAGCTGCCGCAAGTGAAGCTTGAGCTGGAACAGGCGACCCAAGCCATGAACGCCTTCCAGACGCGGGCGCACTCGGTCGATATCACCATGCAGACCAAGGCACTGCTGGATCAGATCGTGGCAATTGATGCCAGCCTGGGCCAATTGCACATGCAGATGAGCGACATGCAGCATCACTTCACCCCGGCGCACCCCGCGTACAAGGCTCTGGCGCAGCAGATTGGCCAGATGGAAGGACAGAAGAACGCCTTGCAGAAGCAGGTCGGCACGCTGCCTGACACCCAGCAACAGATGCTCCGTCTGGCGCGCGATGTGCAGGTCAGCAATCAGACCTATACCAACCTGCTCAATCAGGCTCAGCAGTTGAACATCGCCCGCGCCGGCACGGTGGGCAATGTGCGCGTGATCGATCACGCGGCCACGGATACCTCCAAGCCGGTCTGGCCGAAACGGATACTGCTGGTGCTCGGCGCCACGGTCTTCGGCGGCCTGCTGGCCATCGGACTGGTGTTTCTTCGCCAGCTGCTCAATCGTGGCGTGGAAGATCCGGCTGCCATCGAGCGGTTGGGATTGCCCGTATATGTTTCCATTCCGCGCAGCGAGTTGCAGCGCGAAAACGCCGCGCGCATGCGCCACCGGCACCGTAACGGCCGGCAGAGCCTGCTGGCGCTCAGCGCGCCGGCCGACATGGCGACCGAGGCGTTGCGGAGCCTGCGTACCAGTCTCCATTTCGCGCGACTGGAGGCAAAGAACAATCTGCTGTTGATTTCAAGTTCCAGCCCCGGTGTCGGCAAGAGCTTTGTGGCGGCCAATCTGGCGGCGGTGAGTGCCGAGGCCGGTCAGCGCGTGTTGCTGATCGATGCGGACATGCGCAAGGGTTCGCTGCACAAGGTGATCGGCGGCAAGGCCGAAGTCGGTTTGTCGGAACTGATTTCCGGCCAAACCGACCTTCCGCAGGTACTGCGCAATGTCGATGGAGTCAGCAAGCTGTTCTTCATCGCGCGTGGCAAGATTCCGCCGAACCCCTCCGAGCTGTTGATGCACGCCAGATTCACCGCGCTGCTGGAAAGCCTGAAGCCGCGGTTCGACCTGATCATCATCGACACGCCGCCGATTCTCGCGGTCACCGATGCCGCGGTGATCGGACATCACGTGGGCACCAGCCTGCTGGTCGTGCAATTCGGCGTCAACCAGCCGCGCGAGGTCGCGTTGGCCAAGCAGCGCTTCGAGCAGAACGGGGTCGCCATCAAGGGTGCGATCTTCAATCTGGTCGAGAAGCGCAGCGCCGGTCACTACGCCTACGCCTACTACGCGTATGCGCCGAACAAGTCGTAGCCTGGCCGGGAGTATCCCAATCCATGATCGAACCATCCCAGGCGTCTTCATGACCGTGAAAGTCTCCCAGTTGGTCAGCGGCTCCGTCGGGTGCGCCAGCGAGGCGTGCCCGGGGGAGACGGGCAAAGAGCCAAGGCGCTTCAGCACTGATGCGCTCAAGGGTGGACGCCTGGAGCACTCGGTTGCGACTGGCGCACACCGAGCGGCATCGGCCTGAGCTCGCCATGTCTACCATGGAACAAGGTCTTCGACGTTTGATCGTGCTTCCGACGGGTTGGCGCACCGCGCTGGGTGCGATCTCCATGCTCTGGATCGCCACCGCGATCGGCGCAGGCATGGTCTTTCTCACGCAGGCGCTGCTCGCCCATGAGCTGGGCCCGGCGTCCTATGGATTGTTCGTCTCTTCGCTGGCGATGTTGAGCATGGTCGCGCCGCTGGCCGGGTTCGGTATATCGCCGTTCTGGTTGAAGGTGTATGGCGGGGAAGGCTGGGCCGCCAACCGCTGGCTGCGTTCGTCGCTGCAGTTCCTTACTGGAACCACGCTGCTGACATTTTCGATTGTGCTGCTGTGGGCTTTTACCGCTGCGCCTGCGGATGCCATCGGGCTGCTATTGCTGCTCTCTCCGATTGTACTGACCACGCTGACGGTGGGTTTGCTGGGCAGCAAGCTGAGGTTGGAAGAGCGCCACCAGGCGCTGGCGGTGTGGCAGCTGATCACGCCAGGGAGCCGCCTGGTGGTCGTGGTCATGCTGTTGCTGATGCCCACGCTGGGCGTGGATTTCGTGGCGGTGGGCTACAGTGTGGTTTCGCTCGGGGTGGCCTTGCTGGCGGTACCCCCGCTGTTGGCGATGCTGCATGGCGAGATACGCCTGCATGGGCACGGTCCGCGTCCGGCGCTGAAGAGCTACGACGTGACGCCCGGTCCGATCCAGCTGTGGTCGCAGGCATGGGCTTACGGGCTGGCAGGCGTGCTGTATCCGATTTTCTTCCAGATCAGCACTGTGCTGCTCAAATACCTTGATGGAAATATCGAGGCCGGCATTTTCGGCATCGCGCTGGCGGTGATGACGGCGATATATCTGATTCCGGCAACGCTCTACCAGAAATTTCTGCTTTCCAAGCTGCACCGGTGGGCGATCCACGACAAGCCAAAATTCTGGTTGGTCTATCGCCATGGAAACATCGCCATGCTGGTCTCCGGCGTGCTGCTGGGCCTGATGGTGGTGCTGGTTGCCCCGTGGATCGTGCCCCTGGTTTTCGGTGAGAAATACCGTGCGGTGATACCGGTGTTGAACGTGCTGGCGTGGTGCATTCCGATCCGCTTTCTGTCCACCGGCGTGGGTTCGGCGCTGCTCAACGAGCGGCACATGCGCTACCGGGTCTATGTCATGGGCATCAGCGCGGCGGTCGTGGTGGTGCTCAATCTGGCATGGATTCCGGCCCATCACGAAATGGGCGCGGCCGCGGCCACCGTGGTTGGCGAAGCCGTGTTGCTGCTGACCATGTATGCCGGGGTGCGGCGTTTCCATACCAACCGGGAGAAGCCGCTTTGAGCACCACGCAACGCATCAAGCGCACGTTGCGACCACTGCGGAATGTCCTGTGGGCGTTTCTCGGTTTCGGCTACGATTTTTCACGGTATGTCCGCTATGCGGGCTGGCGTGGTCATGCTGACTACCGCAAGCGCGACTACAAGGCAGTGAAGACCTATCACCGTTTGGAGAAAAGTCTGAGCTTTCGCCAGCGGCGTAGCGGTTCCGGTTGGGATGCTGCCGGCGACTTCGTGCGCCTGCTCGGCGGCGCGGGCGTCGACGCAACAGCGCTGGGCTATCACGAGACAGTAGGAATCAAGGTGCTGCGGGATTTTGTGGCGAGCTCTGACGGGGGTGGCCGGACCGCGCATCAAGTCGATGAGTTCCTGCAAGGGATGAACGTGGCGCCGCTCGAAGGTGGTGTCATCGAACTGACTGCCGACCAGCTGCTGGCTGGCCGGCTGGAGGATCCCGAGCGATTTTTCCTGAGCCGCCATTCGGTTCGCGACTTCAGGCCCGATCCGGTGCCGCACAAGCAGTTGCATCGGGCCGTGCGGCTGGCGATGAAAACGCCGTCGGTCTGCAACCGCCAAGCCTGGCACGTCTATCACCTTGACCAGCGCGCCAGCATCGATCGTGCATTGACCCTGC
>JBEPVP010000050.1:0-19258 GCA_041690935.1 Rhodanobacter sp. | reverse complement strand
TATCAGTTGTCCGAAGCGCAGGCGCTGGAAATCCTGGCGATGCGGCTGCATCGCCTCACTGGTCTGGAACAGGAAAAGCTTTCCGACGAATACCGGCAGATTCTGGAAACCATCCGCGGCCTGATCGAGATTCTCGAGAACCCCGAGCGTCTGCTCGAGGTGATCCGCGGCGAACTCGATGCGGTCAAGGCCGAGTTCGGCGATGCCCGCCGCACCGAGATCCAGCATTCCCAGGAAGATCTCAACGTCCTCGACCTGATCGCGCCCGAGGACATGGTGGTGACCTTGTCTCTTACCGGCTACATCAAGCGTCAGCCGGCCAGCACTTATCGCGCGCAGAAACGCGGCGGCAAGGGCCGCTCGGCGTCGGCACTGAAGGACGAGGATGTCGTCGAGCAGCTGTGGGTGGTGAACACGCACGACACCTTGCTGGCCTTCACCAGTATCGGTCGCGTTTACTGGCTCAAGGTCTACCAGATACCCGAGGCGGGCCCGGGTGCGCGCGGCAAGCCGATCATCAACCTGCTGCCGCTGGGCGAGGGCGAGAAGGTGCAGGCGGTGTTGCCGATTCGCGAGTACAGCGAGGATCGCTACGTGTTTTTCGCGACCCGGCAAGGCACCGTGAAAAAAACCCCGCTGAACGAATTCGCGTTCCAGCTGCAGAAGGGCAAGCTGGCGATCAAGCTGCATGACGGCGACGCGCTGGTCAATGTCGAAATGACGGATGGCAACAGCGATATCCTGCTGTTCGCTTCCAACGGCAAGGTCAATCGATTCGACGAGAACACCGTGCGTTCGATGGGCCGCACGGCGGCCGGCGTGCGTGGCATGAAGCTGACCAAGGATGCCCACGTGGTCTCGCTGATCGTCGCCGCCGAGGGCGATATCCTGACTGCCACCGAACGCGGTTACGGCAAGCGCACGCAACTGGTCGAATTCACCAAGAAGGGCCGCGGCACCCAAGGTGTGATCGGCATCCATTGCTCCGAGCGCAATGGCGCGCTGGTCGGCGCCGTGCAGGTCACCGAGACGCACGAGCTGATGCTGATCTCCAATCAGGGCACGCTGGTGCGCACCCGCGTGGCGGAGGTTTCGCAGCTCGGCCGCAACACCCAGGGCGTCACCCTGATCAAGTTGCCAGCTGACGAGAAGCTGGTCAGCGTGATGCGGCTGGAAGCGGAAGAGGACAACGGCGAGGAAGGCGTTACTGCCGAAACCCAGGCCCCGTCCGACGATGGCTCCGCTGTCATCGAGCCCGCGGCAACCGACGAGTGAGGTCGACGCAAGTCTGAAACGAGAAGACCCCGATCATGTCGGGGTTTTTCTTTGGCGCGCAGGACTTTCAGACGATTGGCCGCCGCTCCTTCCAGTCACTCCCGATCTGCGTCGCCGTCTCGCCGTCCGCTCAGAACGCGTAACGCAAACTCGGGCGCAGCGAACGCGGCTCGAAGATGTGGAAGTGGATATCGTCGACGCCATCGGCCGGTTCATCCTGAAGCCGCGAGGCGAAGTAGTAGTCGATGTCGTGGTCGCGACTGTTCAGCGCGTTCAATCCGTCCAGATATACGCCATAGCGGCTCCATTCGCGGCCAACGCGCAGGTTCGGCAGGGTCGAGCCTTGCGAACGCACGCTGTTGTCCTCGATCAGCGGGTAACGGCCGAACCGTGTAGCCGCGCACTGGCCAGCCAGCGTCGGATTTGGCGACGACATCGGCGCTGATGACCAGCGGGATCGAGCCGGGATTCTCGCGCCCGACCGGGTCCGGATCGGTGAACCTGGCGTTGCTGTAGGACGCTTCCAGGTCGGCACCGAGGTGCTCGCTGGGGAACCAGGCCAGCGTGAATTCCACACCGTCGCGCTTGGTCGGGCGGCTGGGTTCGGTGGTGCCGCCGTCGCCGGTGAACAGCAATTCCGAATCCAGCTTCAGGGTCCAGAAGGCGAGCGTCGCGCTCAGGCTGTCGCCCAGGAACAGCCGGCTGCCGATCTCGGCATCGCGCGAACCGACCAGCGGCTTCACCTTCTGCGCCGGCTCGCCGGTGCTCGGGTCCACCGTGATTGTGGTGCCGCGCGCGTCGTTGGAAGGAAAGCCGGTGCCGTAGCTCGCGTACAGCTCCAGCGGCTTCCACGGGCGATAGATCAGGCTGGCCTTTTACGAGCCCTTGCTGGCGGTGGCGTTGCCGGAATTGACAGGCAGCGAACTGTCCACGTTGAAGCGGTAGGCGTCCTCGCGCACGCCGATATAGCTGCGCAGCTGGTCGTTGAAGCGGAACTCGTTGGCCGCATACACGCCGACGCTGCTCTCGCCCACGGAGTCGTCGCGCACCGTGCCGATCACCCGGCGCTTCTGTGTGTGGAACAGGCCGACCTCGCCGATGTCGTCGTAGCGACCATCGGAGCCGATGCGCCAGTGGCTGCGCCCGTTTTCCCATTGTTGCGACAGGGTGAAGCCGTAGATCTTGCGTCGGTCGACCTGTTCGAACTGATCGCCGCGCATCGGATCATCCAGAAAATAGGTGAAGTTCGACCACAGGTTGAGGCGGTAGTCGATGACGTACGCGCTGGCGTCGAAGTCGCCGCCCCAGACCGGGCCCTTCCAGCCGCCCGCGAGCGGCGCGCTATAGCGCAGCAGCACGCTGCCCTTTTTGACATCCTCATTGATGTTGGCCCACGGTCCGTCGTAGGTCTGCAGCTCGGCGGCGTACAGCAGATTGCCGGCGCCGACCTTGCTGGAGTTCAACAGCAGTCCGCGTCGGTAGCCGTAGCCGCCGGCGGTCAGTTCGGCCTGGCCATCCGGCACGCTGTCGGCGAGCGAGAGCCTGGCCGAGCCGGCCGAGGAAAAATCGCCGACGTCGGCGTAGTAGACGCCTTTGCGATAGGTCAGCTCGCTGACGGTTTCCGGAATCAGGAAGTTCAGATCGCTGTAACCCTGACCGTGCGCGTGGGTGCGCATATTGACCGGCATGCCGTCGACGAAGGTGGCGAAATCGGTGCCGTGATCGAGGTTGAAGCCGCGCAGAAAATACTGGTTGGCCTTGCCGCTGCCGGAATGTTGCGTCACCACCAGGCCGGGTACGAACTCCAGCAGGTCGCCGGTGCGATTGCTCGGACGTGCGGAAATTTCCTCCTGCCCGATCGAGCCTTCCGACGCGGAGATCGCTTCGCCGACAAGGTTCTCGCGGCGACCGACCACGGTGAGCTGTTCGAGAGTCTTCGCTTTGACGGGCTCGCCGTATTTCGTCTGGGCGCTGGCGGGAGTCTCGGCGGCGGACGGCGTGTCGGCAGGCAGGGTTTCCTGTGCAAGGAGGGGCAGCGGAAACAGCGCGAGTGCAAGCCAGAGTGGGCGTATGGACGGCTTCATGGATGGGCGCGTTGCCATGTCGCGACCAGCAAATAGTGCGCAGAATGCAAATGACACGATGATGACGTGGTGAACGCATCTGTCGAACATCAACGCGCACTTTGTCGAAGGTATTCCAATCCGATTTCGGCAGCAATCATCAGCCAGGCAGCGTCGCGAGCATCGCTTCGGCACTGGAAACCCGAAACTCTCCCGGCGCTTCGATGTGCAGTTGGCGCACCACGCCATCTTCCGCATACAACGCAAAACGGCGTGCGCGCAGGCCCATGCCGTAGGCGCTTCCATCCAGCTCCAGGCCGAGAGCCTGGGTGAAGCTGCCGTTGCCATCGGCGAGCATCAACAGGCCGGCTGGGACATGCTGCGACTCGGCCCAGGCCTGCATCACGTAGGCATCGTTGACCGACAGGCACATCACCGCGATGCCGCGTGAGCGAAACGCTTCGAAGTGCTGCACGTAGCCGGGCAGGTGCTTGTTCGAACAGGTCGGCGTGAACGCGCCCGGCACGGCGAACAGCAGCACGTTCTTTCCCACGAAAAGTTCGCTGGTGCGACGTTGCTGCACGGCGTCGCCATCGTCGAGGACGGCAATACTGGCGTCTGGCACGGTTTGACCGATCTGGATGCTCATGGGTTTGCCGGGCGGGGAGGATCCGTCGATGCTAACTGCCACACTAGGCGTTGTCGCCTTGAATCGAAGCGTTGTCGCACCTATCTCATGGCGCAACGCTTGTGACAGAAAGAATCGTGGCGGATCATCATTCGTTTCGACATCCAGCGCCTGGGAGTGGCAGTGGAATTCAAAGACTATTACGAGATCCTGGGTGTGAAGCCGGAGGCGAGCGAAGCCGAGATCAAGGCGGCGTATCGCAAGCTGGCGCGCAAATTTCATCCGGACAAGAACAAGGACGCCGGCGCCGAAGAGAAATTCAAGGCGGCCAATGAAGCCAATGAAGTGCTCAGGGACGCCGAGAAGCGGCGTTCCTACGATCAGCTGCGCGCCGGCGGTTATCGGCAGGGCGAGCAGTTCCGCCCGCCCCCGGGCTGGCAAGGGCAGCAGGGTTTCGGCGGCGGTGGCGACGACGGCGACTTCAGCGATTTCTTCGAGAGCCTGTTCGGTCGTGGTGCGGCTGCGGGCCAGCGCGGCGGCCAGCCACGGCCGCGCCGCGGTCGCGATGTGCAGGCGTCGGTGCAGATTGATCTGCAAACGGCATTCGACGGTGGCCGCACGCGGTTGGCGATGCACGACCCGGCCGGTGGCGAGCGCGTGCTGGAAGTGAAGATTCCTGCCGGCATCCAGCCGGGGCAGGTGATCCGGCTGTCCGGTCAGGGCCAGGCCGGTATGGCCGGCGGGCCGAATGGCGACCTGCTGCTGGAAGTGGGCATCCGTGACGACGCGCGGTTTCGTCTGGACGGCCGCAATGTCGTGCACGTGCTGCCGATCGCGCCGTGGGAAGCCGCACTGGGCGCCAGCGTGCCGGTGCCGACGCTGGCGGGCGTGGTCGACCTGCGCATACCGACCGGTTCGCAGTCCGGCCGCAAGCTGCGCCTGAAAGGGCGTGGCATGCCGGGCACGCATCCTGGCGACCAACTGGTCGAGCTGTCGATCCGGGTACCGGTGGCCGACAACGACGAGCAACGCGCCGCCTACGAGGCGTTGCACGTGCAGTTCAAGGACTATGATCCGCGCCGCTGAGATCGGGCCGGCGGCTCGTGAATGAAAAACGGCGCCTGAGGGCGCCGTTTTTTTGAACCTGGGAAGACGCGGCTCAGTTCGGCAGGAACTCGTTCAGGGCCTTGACCAGGTCCTCTTCCTTGATGGGCTTGGTCACGTAGGCCTTGGCGCCCTGGCGCATGCCCCAGACCTTGTCGGTTTCCTGATCCTTGGTGGTCACCAGGATGATCGGGATGTGCGCGGTCTCGGCGTTCTTGCTGATCGTGCGGGTGGCCTGGAAACCATTGAGGTTGGGCATCACCACATCCATCAGGATCAGGTCGGGCAGTTCCGCCTTGGCCACTTCGACGCCGGCGGCGCCGTCTTCGGCGGACAACGTTTCATGCCCGAGTTTTTCGACGATCCGCTTGATGCCCAGCAATTGTGACGGGGAGTCGTCGACGATCAGGATGCGTGCCATAAGGTAAAAGTCCCCTGCGAGTTTCGTTGATTCTAAGCCGTGGCGAGGGTACTTCCAAGCACGGGTTCGTCAGATCGTATTGTCGATGCGCACCAGCGTACGCCCGAACGAGTCGCCAGCGAGCATTCGCGCAAAGATCCCGGGCAATTCGCCCAGTTCGATTTCGCGGGTAGCGATGCGATCCAGATGTTGCGGTTTCCAGTCGCTGGCCAGATGCTGCCAGACCGCTTCACGGATATCGCGGGCGGTGCCGGCTGAGGCGACGCCGAGCAGGCTCACGCCGCGGATGATGAACGGCATTACCGTGCTGTCGAACGCGATGCCGCCGGCGTTGCCACAGATCGCCACGTTGCCGTACGGGTTGATCAGCGGCAGCAGGCCGTTCAGCATGCCGCTGCCGACATTGTCCAGCGCGCCGCCGAAGCGTACGGAGTCCATCGGCTTGCCGCTGAAGGCGAGTTGGTGGCGGTCGATGCATTCGCGGGCACCGAGGCTGCGCAGGAAGTCGAACTGGTCGGCCTTCCCGCTGATCGCATGCACCTCGTAACCGGCGCGGCTGAAGATGTCGATCGCCAGCATGCCGACACCGCCGCTGGCGCCGGTCACGATGATCGGGCCCAGTGCCGGGGCCTGCCGGTTGTCCTGCATGCGCAGCAGCGCCAGCGCGGCGGTGAAGCCAGCCGTGCCGAGGATCATGCTCTCGCGCAGGCCGAGGCCTGCCGGCAGCGGGATGGTCCAGCGCGCGTCGAGGCGTGCGTATTCAGCGTAACCGCCGTCGCGGGTCTCGGACAGGCCGCTGCCCGTGCACAGCACCGCGTCGCCTTCCTTGAACGCAGGATCGGTCGAGGCGACGACGTGGCCAGCCAAGTCGATGCCACCGTTCAACGGATACGTGCGCAGGATCCGACCCTGGCCGGTGCCGGCCAGTGCGTCTTTGTAGTTGACCGACGAATACGCGACCTTGACCAGTACTTCGCCCAGCGACAGCGCGTCAGTGGGCATGCTTTCGATCGTGGCACGGTAGCCGGCGTCGTCGTTGTGGATGCGGAAGGCACGAAAGCTGGTCATCTTGATTCCTCGTGGGCTCAGGCCTTGATGCTGGCCGGCCCGATCACGCGTGACGCGTCGCCGCCATCGTAACTGGCCATCCAGTCGAACAACTCGTTCATCGAATCGCCAAACCAAACGCTGTCGCGCTGACCCCGGCGCACGAAACCTTCGCTCACCATATGGTTCATCATCGCGCTGAGCGAGCGGTAGTAACCCCGCACGTCGAGAAACGCGCACGGATAGCGATGCAGCCCCAGCTGCGCCCAAGTCAGCATTTCGAACATCTCGTCCATGGTGCCAAAGCCGCCGGGCAGGGCGACGAAAGCGTCGGAGAGTTCATACATGCGCGTCTTGCGCTGGTGCATGGTTTCCACCACGACCAGTTCGCTGAGGCCCGGATGCGCCACCTCGAGATCCACCAGCTGGCGCGGGATCACGCCGATCACCTTGCCGCCGTCGGCCAGCACGGCGTCAGCCACGGTGCCCATCAGGCCGACCTTGCCACCGCCATAGACCAGCGTGATGCCGCGTCGGGCCATGTCGGTGCCGAAGGCGCGCGCCTGGTCGGTGTAGTCGGGATGGCTGCCGCTGCTGGAACCGCAGTAGACGCAGATGGCGGTGGGTTGGGGCATGTGGCGACCTGAGTTGAGAGTGGGCAGGAGTGAGAAAAAGAGTGGGCAACCGCTTCGACTCGTTTCTCGTTCCTCACCATTCGTTTCCAAAAGAACGACCCGCCCATGTCGCCAGGAGCGGGCCGCTGTCGATCGGGCTGGCCGATCAGTTGCCTTTGTGGATGGCGCGTTTGTCGACCGACAATGCGGCTTCGTGCACCGCTTCGGACAGCGTGGGATGCGCGTGCACGATGCGGGCGAGGTCTTCGGACGAACCCTTGAACTCCATCGCGACCACGCACTCGGCAATCAGCTCGGACACGCCGGGGCCGACCAGGTGCACGCCGAGGATACGGTCGGTTTCGGCATGCGCGATCATCTTCACCTGGCCGATCGCCTCGTTCATCGCGACGGCGCGGCCGATCGCGGCGAACGGGAAGCTGCCGACCTTGTACGGAATGCCGGCGTCCTTCAATTCCTTCTCGGTCTTGCCGGCCCAGGCGATTTCCGGCTCGGTGTAGATCACCCACGGAATCGTGTCGTAGTTGACGTGACCGGCCTTGCCGGCGATCCACTCGGCCACCGCCATGCCTTCCTCGAAGCCCTTGTGGGCGAGCATCGGGCCGCGCACGGCGTCGCCGACCGCCCACACGCCGTCCACGCCGGTGTGGCAGTGCTCGTCGACCACGATGCGGCCGCGCTCGTCCAGCTTCACGCCGGTATCGTCGGCGAGCAGGCCGTCGGTGTAGGCACGGCGGCCGACGGCGACCAGCAGCTTGTCGACGACGAGGGACTGTTCGCCCTCCTTGTCGGAGTAGGTGAGGTGGACGCCGTCCTTCTTCACCTCGGCCTTGCCCAGCTTGGCGCCGAGCTTGATGTCCAGCCCCTGCTTCTTGAATTCGCGCTGGGCGACCTTGGCGATGTCCGCGTCTGCGGTACCGAGGAAATCGGGCAGGGCTTCGAGGATGGTGACCTTCGCACCGAGGCGGTTCCACACGCTGCCGAGTTCGAGGCCGATCACGCCGGCGCCGATCACGCCCAGCGTTTTCGGCACCTTGTCGATGTCCAGCGCGCCAGCATTGTCGATGATGTTCTTGCCGTCGAATTTCGCGAACGGCAGTTCGATCGGTACCGAGCCGGAGGCCAGGATCACGTTGGTGGCGGCGAGGGTCTGCTTCGCATCATCGTTGCCGGTGATCTCGACCTCATTGCCCTTGAGGAGCTTGCCCTTGCCGAAGAAGCTGGTGATCTTGTTGGCCTTGAACAACTGATCGACGCCGCCGGTGAACTGCTTGACGATCTTGTCCTTGCGACCGATGAAGGTCGCCATGTCGACCTTGGCGTTCTCCACCGTGATGCCATGCACCGGCAGGTTGTGCGCGATGTTGTAGAACTGCTTGGACGAGTCGAGCAATGCCTTGGATGGGATGCAACCCACATTGAGGCAGGTACCGCCCAGTGCCGCCTTGCCGTCCTTGCCGGCCCAGGCGTCGACCACGGCGGTTTTCAGGCCCAGCTGTGCGGCGCGGATCGCGGCGTGATAGCCGGCCGGACCGCCGCCGATGACGATGACATCGAATTTGTCGCTCATGAACGTTCCTTTATGCGGCGAGTTGGTGCTCGCAGATAGAGCGGATATGTGCCCGGGTGGCTGACGGATCAACTCGAAAATCGTTGCTTCGAGGGATCTGCCAGCGTCAGAGCTCCGTTACTTATTTTGGTCTTTGAGCGGGGACGCTCAAAGACCAAGCAACATGCGCTGCGGGTTCTCCAGCTGGTTCTTGATGTCGACCAGGAACAGCACCGCGTCCTTGCCGTCGATGATGCGATGGTCGTAGCTGATCGCGATGTACATCATCGGCGCGGCGATGATCTGCCCGTTCTCGACGATGGCGCGGTCCTTGATCGTGTGCATGCCAAGGATCGCGCTCTGCGGCGGGTTGACGATCGGGGTGGATAGCAACGATCCGAAAGTCCCACCATTCGTGATGGTGAAGGTGCCGCCCTGCAGGTCGTCCAGCGACAGCTTGTTGTCGCGTGCCTTCTTCGCGTACTCGGCGATGCCCTTCTCGATGTCGGCGAAGCCCATGTCCTGCACGTCGCGCAGCACCGGCGTGACCAGGCCTTTTTCGGTGGACACGGCGATCGAGATGTCCTGGTAGCCGTGGTAGATCACGTCGTTGCCATCGACCGAGGCGTTGACGTACGGGTAGCGCTTGAGCGCTTCCGCGGCGGCCTTGACGAAGAAGCTCATGAAGCCAAGCTTGATGCCGTGTTCCTTCTGGAACGCTTCGCCCAGTGTCTTGCGCATCTTCACCACTTCGCTCAGGTTCACTTCGTTGAACGAGGTGAGCATGGCGATCGAGTTCTTCGATTGCATCAGCCGTTCGGCGATGCGCGTACGCATGCGCGTCATCGGTACGCGCTCTTCCGGACGTGCGCCCGCGGTCGGCTTGGCGGCGACAGGTGCGGCGACGGCTGCGGCGTTGCCACCCTTGCCGTGGCTGACCAGATCTTCCTTGGTGACGCGGCCGTCGCGGCCGGTGCCGGCGACCTTGGACGGATCGATCTTTTCCTCGGTGGCGACGCGCAGGCCGGCGGGGGAAAGATCCTCGGTGCCCTTGGCGGCGCTCGTTGGCGTGGCGGCCGCTGGCGCTGCCGCCTTCGGTGCTGCGGCGGCCGCGGCCGGTGCCGGCGCGGCGGCCACGGCGCCAGCCTCGATGATCGCGATGATCTGCTCGCTGTTCACCGTGTCGCCGACCTGGTGACGGATTTCCTTCAGCACGCCGTCGACTGGCGAGGGCACTTCCAGCACGACCTTGTCGGTTTCCAGGTCAACCAGATTCTCGTCGCGCTTCACCGCGTCGCCGACCTGTTTGTGCCAGGTGGCAATGGTGGCGTCAGAGACCGACTCGGGCAGGACGGGGACTTTGAGTTCGATGGACATGGATGATCCTTGGGTCTTTATTCTGCGGAGTGGTCGGTGCCGACGGGCGCAATCAGCGCCTGCTCGACGAGTGCTGCCTGTTCGGCGACATGGGTATTGTGATGGCCGGCAGCGGGTGCCGGTGAGCGCGCGCGGCCCGCGTACGAGAGCGTGTGGTGGTTGCCGGCGCAGGCCTGCAGGTGATGGCGGATCTGAAACCAGGCGCCTTGGTTCATCGGCTCTTCCTGGCACCAGATCACGTCCTTCGCGGAAGGATACTTGTCCAGTTCGGCGCTGACTTCGACACGCGGGAACGGATACAACTGCTCGACGCGGACGATCGCCACATCCTTCAGTCCGCGCTTCTCGGCGTCTTCGAGCAGGTCGTAATAGACCTTGCCGGAGCACAGCACCACGCGCTTGACCTTCTTCGCCGTCAGCTCGCGATGCTCGCTGATCACCAGCTGGAAGCTGCCGCTGGCCAGCTCGTCCAGGGTGGACACCGCCAGCTTGTGGCGCAGCAGCGATTTCGGCGTCATCACGATCAGCGGCTTGCGCGCAGCGCGCAGCATTTGCCGGCGGATCATGTGGAAATCCTGCGCCGGCGTGGTCGGCACGCAGACCTGCATGTTGTCCATCGCGCACAGTTGCAGGAAACGCTCCAGCCGCGCGGAGGAGTGCTCCGGGCCCTGGCCCTCGTAGCCGTGCGGCAGCAACAGCACCAGCCCGCTCAAGCGGTTCCATTTCGCTTCGCCGGAACTGATGAACTGGTCGATGACTACCTGAGCGCCGTTCGCGAAGTCGCCGAACTGGGCTTCCCAGATGTTCAGCGTGTCGGGGTCTGTGGTGGAGTGGCCGTACTCGAACGCCATCACCGCCTCTTCGCTGAGTAACGAATCGATGATCTCGACGTCGGCACCGGCACGGATCGTCGCCAGCGGCATATACGTATGGCCATCCTTCTGGTCATGCAGCACGGCGTGGCGATGGAAGAACGTGCCGCGGCTGGAATCCTGGCCGACCAGGCGCATGTCGTGGCCGATATCGACCAGCGTGGCATAGGCCAGGTTTTCGGCGAAGCCCCAGTCCAGCGAGAGTTTGCCAGCCGCCATCTTGCGGCGGTCGTCGTAGATCTTCGCCACGCGTGCCTGCAGCGTGATGTCGGCGGGCACGCTGAGGATCTTGCTGGCGAGTTCCTGCAGCTTCTGTTGCGGCACGGTGGTGTCGGTGGGCGTCGACAGCTTGCCGCCGACGAAACGCGCCCAGTCGATATGACCCGCGCGGTTCGGTGAGGCATCGAGATCGGTCATGGGCGCGCCCGCTTCCAGCCGATCGCGATACGCCTCGAACTGCTTTTGCGCGTCGCCTTCGGCCAGTACGCCTTCCTTCACCAATTGCTGCTGGTACAGGTCGCGCGTGGTCGGGCGCTTGCGGATGATCTGGTACATCACCGGCTGCGTGGCGGCCGGCTCGTCGGCCTCGTTGTGACCGTGCCGGCGGTAGCAGACCAGATCGATCACCACGTCGCGGCGAAACTGCTTGCGGAAGGCGTAGGCGAGGCGCGTCACTTCGATCACCGCTTCGGGATCGTCGCCATTCACGTGCAGCACCGGCGCATTGACCATCTTGGCCAGGTCGGTGCAGTACATGGTGGAACGGGCGTCCTGCGGATTGGACGTGGTGAAGCCGACCTGGTTGTTGATCACGATGTGCAGGCTGCCGCCAATCTTGAAGCCGCGGGCCTGCGACATGTTGAGCAGCTCCATGTTCACGCCCTGGCCGGCGAACGAAGCATCGCCGTGGAACAGCACCGCCATCGACTGGGTGTGCATGGTGTCGCGGCGGCGCGCCTGCCGCGCATGCACCGAGCCGGCCACCACCGAATTGACGATCTCCAGGTGCGACGGGTTGAACGCCAGCGCCACGTGCACGCCGCCGTTCGGCGTCTTGACGTCGGCGGAGAAACCCAGGTGGTACTTCACGTCGCCCGAGTGGGCGGGGTCGTCCGGATGCTCGAATTTGCCCTCGAACTCGTCGAACAAGGTCTTCGGCGGCTTGCCCAGAATATTGACCAGCAGGTTCAGCCGGCCGCGGTGAGCCATGCCGATCACCAGCTCCTTGATGCCGTTGTCGCCGGCCTCGCGCACGATGTCGTCCATCATCGGGATCAGGCTGTCGCTGCCTTCCAGCGAGAAGCGCTTCTGGCCCACATATTTCGTGTGCAGGTAGCGCTCCAGGCCTTCCGCGGCAGTGAGGCCGTCCAGCACGCGCTGCTTGCCGGCCTTGTCCAGATGACTTTTGCCGGCATTCTGTTCGAGGCGGCTGTAGATCCAGTTGCGCTGCTCATGGTTGCTGATGTGCATGAACTCGGCGCCGACCGTGCTGGCGTAGGTTTTCTGCAAGCGGGTCAGCAGCTCGCGCAGCTTCAGGCGCTGGCCGCCGCTGGCGTAGTTGCCGGTATCGAACTCGGTGTCCAGGTCGGCGTCGGAGAGGCCGTGGAAGGCGAGGCCGAGATCCGGCGCGGGCATTTTCTCGGTCAGACCGAGCGGATCGAGGTTGGCGGCGAGATGGCCGCGCGAGCGGTAGGCGGTGAGCAGGCGCAGCACGCCAGCCTGCTTGCGCGCGTGCTCGTCGCTCATCGGCACGGCCGCCGCGCCGGTGTGACGCTGCTTTTGTGCAGCCTCGATACGTGCAATGGCTGCGACGTGGGAAACATCTCCCGACTCGCGGCCCTTGAAGGTTTCGAAATAGCGGGCCCATTCGGCAGGTACCGACGAAGTGTCGGCCAACCAGGCGTCGTAGAGCGATTCGACGTAGTCGGCGTTGCCGCCAGCGAGTTGGGAAGATTCGGAGAACTCGCGGATCAGATTTGTAGTCACGTCACCACCGGCAGGGAAGGGATGCTTGCAACCATCCGTGTGACCAAGAAGTCGCGGTTTTTCCGTCGGGTTTCAAGCCCGACAGGCCGCATGAACGGATGACTGGGGAGAATCCCGACAATTATAGCCTTTGGCTGCTGCAACGCGACAACCCACAAGGTGTTCGCAATGGCTGTCGGCCGGCCATTCGCGACGATGGTCTAATGATTTACCGACGCGGCCGACGGTTTCATGCGCCTTGTGGGGCGCGTCGGAGATCAGCGAGGGGAACATCAAGCCAGCGGGTGTTCAGCCGATTCTACCGCGGTCCCTCAGATATCCAGTGTCTGCAGCACGCTGGCCCGCTCTGCATGCTCCCACACGTCGTCGAAATGCTGCTGCAACGGCGCCTGTGCTGCGCGGTCACGCAGAGCGGCACGGCCGTGCGGGCGATCCGCCTCGGGCAGGAACAGATAGCCACCGACATCGTTGAGCAGATAGGACGAGACGTATGCGAGGTCGGCCTCTTCCACCGGCATGCGGATCTGGATCGCGCTGGGCAGGCGCTGCGCCAGCGCGACCAGCCGATGATCGTTGCGCAGGGCGGCGGCTGGGTCATGCAGCAGGATGCGGATCTGCGCGCCGCGCCCGGAGAGCGCGATGCGCCGCAATTCGGCCAGCTCTTCAGTGCTGGCGTAGCTGTCGTTGCCCAGCACCGGCAGGTAGATCGCCAGCCGATGACGTGCTTCGACCAGCAACTGCAGGCGCGCGGCGGCGGTCTCGCTGCGGCTGCTGGCGGAGACGACACCGACGTCGCGCTGGGGCGCATCCTCATCGGTACTTGCGGATAACTCCAGGCGCATGGCCCGATGCGCCAGGCCGGCATCCTCGAACGGCTCGCCGTACGCCTCGAAACCCTCGCGCTCGTAAAAACCAATCGCGCTGACCTGGGCGTCCAGCGCCACCTCCGGCCAACCCTGCGCGCGGGCGCGGGCGATCAGCTCGCGCAGCAGTGCTGCGCCGACGCCGCAGCCGCGCCACTCCTGCAGCACGGCCATGCGACCGATCTTGTGCGCCGGCGTGAGTCGGCCGCAACCGATCGGCTGGCCGGCGTCGTCGCGCGCCAGCACATGCCAACAGTCGCCATCGAGCCCGTCGCGTTCGCGCTGCTCGGGTACGCCCTGTTCCTGGATGAACACGATATCGCGCAGGTCGAGCAGGGCCGCACGCTGGTCATCGTGCGTCCAATCGGCGATCTCGACGTGGAAGTTCTGCAGCTTCATCGGCGGCGGCGTGACTTGCGCGGCAGCAGGTGGCCGTCATTGACCAGGGCCAGCAACAGGCTGTGTTCGACGGCATCGAGCTTGCCGATCACCTCGAAACTGCGCTGCTCGCACAGCTGTTGCGCCAGTGCCGGCGTGGCCGGATAGGCGTTGCCGCTGACGTATAGCGTGCAGCCGGGTTTGCTGCGGCTCCAGGCCAGCCGCGACCACGGATGGCGCAGCAACTGTGCACCGGCGTCGAGCTGTCGGGTCAGTGCTACATCGCTCAGCGGTTTTTCCAGCGACGCTGGAATCTGCGCATTGCGATAACGGGTGATGAAGCGGCCGAACCAGTCGTACAGCATGTCGTCACGCAGGGCGGCGGCGAACGGCAACGCATTTTTCAGGCGCTCGATCGCGGCGCGATCGATCTCGCCGGTGGCCCTGGCCGGCTTCAGGTCCGGGTCCGCGTAGCGCAGCTCTTCCGGCAGACGCTCGGCGATATAGTCGGCCAGGTCGCCGGTCAACTCCGCCTGCGATGGCGCGCGCAAGCCGATCGAAAACGTCATGCAGGGGCCGCCGAACGCGACGCCATCGTGCGGTACGCCCGGCGGCAGGTACAGCATGTCGCCGGGTTCCACCAGCCATTCGTGGGTCGGCTCGAAGTGGGCGAGCTGCTTGAGTTCGACGTCGGGGCGAAACGCCTTCGGCGCCATGGGATCGTCGCTGATCGCCCAGTGGCGTTGACCCAGGCCCTGCAGCAGGAATACGTCGTACTGGTCGACATGCGCGCCTACGCCACCACCGGGTTCGGCGTAGGACACCATCACGTCGTCCAGGCGCCAGCTCGGCAGGAAGCTGAAGTGCTGCAGCAATTCGGCGACATCCGCATCCCACTTGTCCACATCCTGCACCAGCAGGGTCCAGTTGCAGGCGGGGGTCTTGGCGAAGTCGGCTTCGCTGAGCGGACCGGAATTGACGTGCCAGCGGTCGCGCTTTTCGTCATGCACGATCAGCCGCCCTAGCGCGTCAGGCTCGCAGGCCAGGCCGGCCAGGTCGTCCGGCTGCAGCGGCGGTTGGAAATCGGCGAACGCGTTGCGGATCAGTAGCGGCCGCTTCTGCCAGTAGTCGCGCAGGAATTGTGCCGGCGACATGCCCAGCGGCTGCTTCGCGGAGCCGCGGACTTCGATCGGAAAGGAGGCTGTCTTGGTCATCCGCGCATTGTAGCGGCGACAGGCGCGGCCAATGTCAGTGCAGCGCCTTCACCACGTTGTTGAGTCCCAGCACCAGCACCGCGGTAGCTGCCAGCAGCGTCGCGGCCCGTGCCGGCATGCGCCGGGCGAACAGCGCACCCAGCGGGGCGGCGACCACGCCGCCGGCGATCAGACCTAATACTGCCGTGCCGTGGGTGGCGCCCACATGCAGCAGGAAGCTGACGCTGGCGGCGGCGCTGACCACGCACTTGGCCAGATGCACGGTGCCGATCACCGTGCGCGGCGTGGCGCCGCGCGCCACCAGGGTGGTCACAGTCAGCGCACTCCAGCCGCCGCCGGCCACCGCGTCGGCGAAACCGGCGATCAGTCCCAGTGGGCGCGCGGCGCGCGGCACGGCGTCGTCATGGCCGCTGTCGCGCCGTATCCCGCGCCGCAGCAAGAACAGGCCGATGCACAGCAGGTAGGGAGTGAGCGCCAGGCGCATCCATGTTGCGGGGACATGGCTGACCACGTAAGCGCCGATCACCGCACCGATCACGCCGGGAATGACCAACGTCCAGAACAGCCGCCGTCGCACGTTGCCGGCCGCCAGATGGCTGAGGCCGGAGGCGCCGCAGGTGAAGGTCTCCGTGTAGTGCACGCTGGCACTGGCTATCGCCGGCGGCATGCCGAGCCCCAGCAGCATCGCCGCCGAGACGACGCCATAGGCCATGCCGAGCGCGCCGTCGACCAATTGGGCGAACGCGCCGACGGCGGCGAAAGTCAGGAATTCGGAAAGCGGCGGCATGAGCGTGAGACATCCATGCACGATGCGGAAAGTGCGCCGAGTATCGGCAGCCGGGTTCTCCCGCGGAAATAAGGCCTTGGCATAAGCACATGCCGACACATCCTTTCCCTTGCGACTGATTAAAAAATAATTTGGACGTCAAGAAGTATAGATGTCCAAATGGAGTCAATGTGAATTCCGTCGTCCTGCCGAATCTATCCGCCACAAGCCTGGGTGCGGACAAGCTTGCCCAGCTGGCACAGGGGCTGGAAGGCCTGACCGCGGCGCAGCTGTACTGGGTTGCCGCGTGGAGTGCCGCGCAGGCCGTGCAGGCCCAGCGCGGCGGCCCCGCCGTTGCCGCTGTCCCAGCCAGGGCGGCCGAACGGCTGACCATCCTCTACGGCAGCCAGACCGGCAACGCGAAGCGCATCGCCGAGCAGCTGGCCAGGCACAGCGAGGCGGCCGGCCTGCCGGTGCGGTTGCTGCGTGCCGATGCCTATCTGCAACGCGAGCTGGCGCAGGAACGCCATCTGTTCGTGGTGATCAGTACCCAGGGCGACGGCGAGCCGCCGGACGATGCTCGCGGCCTGTTCGAGTTCATCGCCGGCAAGCGCGCGCCGAAACTGCCGGCCTTGCGCTTTGCCGTGCTGGGGCTGGGCGATTCGAGTTATCCGCAGTTCTGCGTGATCGGCCGCCAGCTCGATGTCCGTCTTGCCGAACTGGGCGGAACCCGTTTCGCGCCGCTGGGCGAAGCGGACGTGGAGGTCGACGCGGTGGCCGGCCCGTGGTCGGAGCAGGCGCTGGAGCAGGCGCGCGAACTGTTGAAGCAGGCCGGCCAGCCTGCGCGGGTCACGCCGCTGCACGCCGTGCCGAGTCGCAGCGCTTATTCGCGCGAGCAGCCGTTCGCCGCCCCCGTGCTGGCCAACCAGCGCATCGTGGCGCGCGACAGCGATCGCGACGTGCGTCACATCGAACTGTCGCTGGAAGGCTCCGGCCTGCGTTACGAACCGGGCGACGCACTGGGTGTGTGGCCGCGGAATCCGCCGGCGCTGGTCGAACAGTGGCTGGATGCACTGCGCCTCGATGGCACGCAGGAGGTCAGCCATCAGGACCGCACGCTGGCGCTGCGGCAATGGCTGGGGCGCGAGCGCGAGATCACCCAGCTCCATCGTCCGTTCATCGCTGCACTCGCCGCAGCCAGTGGTGACGGTGAGTTGATGCGTGTGCTACGGCCGGAACAGTCGGCAGAGTTCGCCGCGCTGCTGGCCAGTGACCAGCCGATCGACCTGCTGCGCCGCTATCCGGCAGCTTGGCAACCGGAGGCGCTGATCGCCGCGCTGCGGCCGCTGGTGCCGCGGCTGTATTCGATCGCTTCCAGCCCGAAGGCGGTGGGCGAGGAGGTGCATCTGACCGTGGCGGTGGTCGACTACGAAGCGCACGGCAGCGCACATTGGGGTGCCGCGTCGGCCTTGCTCGCGGCCACCGATGAGGACGGCAAGCTGCCGGTCTTCATCGAGCCGAACGAGCGCTTCCGCCTGCCGGCCGATGGTTCGCGCGACATCATCATGATCGGCCCGGGGACTGGCGTGGCACCGTTCCGCGCGTTTGTGCAGGAACGCCGGGAGAACGGTGCCGTTGGCCGCAACTGGCTGTTCTTCGGCAACCGTCACTTCGCCAGCGACTTCCTCTATCAGGTGGAATGGCAGGAGGCGCTGAAGGATGGCGCGCTGCATCGGCTCGACCTGGCGTTCTCACGGGATAACGCAACCAAAACCTACGTCCAGGATCGGTTGCGTGAGCACGGCGCCGAGCTCTACTCGTGGCTGAAGGGTGGCGCACATATCTATGTGTGCGGCGACTCCAGCCACATGGCCCGCGATGTCCACGCCACCTTGCTCGACATCATCGCGATCCATGGCGGCCACTCTTCCGACGAGGCGAAGATCTGGCTCGGCGAACTCCTGCAACAGGGCCTCTACGCCCGCGACGTGTACTGACATGACCACCCATCTTTCCGACCTCGAACACATCAAGGCCGCCAGCCGCCACCTGCGCGGGACCATAGCCGAAGGATTGGCTGATCCGGTCACCGGCGCGATCGGCGACGATGACACCAAGCTGCTGAAATTCCACGGCAGCTACCAGCAGGACGACCGCGACCTGCGCGAGGAACGCCGCCGGCAGAAGCTGGAGCCGGCGTACGCCTTCATGCTGCGCGCGCGCCTGCCCAGCGGCGTGGTGACGCCGGCGCAGTGGCTGGTGTTTGACCGCATCGCCCGCGAGTACGCCAGCGGTTCGCTGCGCATCACCACGCGTCAGACGTTCCAGTGGCACGGCATCATCAAAAGCCAGCTGAAGCCGACCATTGCGGCGATCCACGATGCGCTGGCGACCACTATCGCAGCGTGCGGCGACGTAGTGCGCAACGTGGTGAGCACCGCCAATCCGGTCGAGTCTTCCGCACATGCCGAGGCGTATGCCTGGGCGACGCAACTGTCGGCCGAACTGGCGCCGAAGACACGGGCGTACCACGAGATCTGGCTGGACGGCGAGCCGCTGGTGGGCAAGGCTGATCCCGTTGAGGAGCGGGAGCCGCTGTACGGCGCCACCTACCTGCCGCGCAAGTTCAAGATCGGCCTGGCGATCCCGCCGCTCAACGACATCGACGTGTTCGCCCAGGACCTCGGCCTGATCGCCATCGTCGAGCAGGAAGTGCTGCGTGGTTTCAACATCGCTATCGGCGGCGGCATGGGTGCCAGCCATGGTGATGCCACGACCTATCCGCGACTGGCCAGCGTGATTGGTTTCGTGACGCCCGAGCAACTGTTCGGTGTGGCCGAGGCGGTGATCGGTGTGCAGCGCGACTGGGGCGACCGCGTCGAACGCAAGCACGCGCGGCTGAAATACACGCTCGACCACCGCGGTCTGGACGTGTTCAAGGCGGAACTGGAATCACGCCTCGGCTACGCGCTGGCGCCAGCGCGCGCCTATCGCTTCGCACACAACGGCGATCGCTACGGCTGGGGCGAAGGCCACGACGGTCGTTGGCATCTCACCCTGCATATCGAGTCCGGCCGCCT
>JBEPVP010000049.1:0-19319 GCA_041690935.1 Rhodanobacter sp. | reverse complement strand
CATCATCCGGCTGGTTGTCCTTGTACTGCGAGTAGGCCAGATCGAGCTGGGCCTGTTCGTTGTACTCGCCCGATGGGAAGCGCGCGATCAGGCGCTGGTAGGCCTTGGCGGCGGCGGCGTAGTCGGCATTGACCATCGAGGCATGCGCATTGTCGTACAGCGCCGCCATCGGCATGGTGTCGATGGTGTCGTGCTTCGACTTGAACATCGAACAGGCGCTCATCATCACCGCGAGCGCGAGCACGGCGAACAGCTTGAGGGCAGGCAATTTGAACATCGGCAACTTCATTGGGCGCATGGGAAAGAATTCGGATGTTTGAACGAAAAGGCATGATAGCTGAAACCGGCCGCAGCCCGCGGAGCGCGGCATGACCACGCTGCAGCACGAGGCGGAGGTACCGCTGGCCGCGGCAGGACGCAGGTTCGACCAGGCTTTGGCCGAGATGTTCCCGGACTATTCGCGCTCGCGGCTCAGCGGCTGGATCAAGTCCGGTGCGGTGACCCTGGATGGCGCGCAGGCGCCGCCGCGGCAGCTGCTGCGCGGGGGCGAGCAGGTGCGGCTGCAGGTCGAGCTTGAAAACGAGGTGACCAGCGCCCCCGAAGACATCGCGCTGGCGATCGTGCACGAGGATGAACACCTGCTGGTGCTGAACAAGCCGTCCGGCCTGGTCGTGCATCCGGGCGCCGGCAACCCGGCCGGAACCCTGCTCAACGCGTTGCTGCACCACGATCCGAAGCTGGCCGAATTGCCGCGCGCCGGCATCGTGCACCGGCTCGACAAGGACACCTCCGGACTGATGGTGGTGGCCCGGTTGTTGCCGGCGTACACCGCCCTGGTCGACCTGCTGTCGCGGCACGAGGTGGAGCGCCAGTACGAGGCGGTGGTGCTGGGCACGATGGTGGCCGGCGGTACGGTGGACGCGCCGATCGGCCGCAGCATGGGCGACCGCCTGCGGCAGGCGGTGCGCGACGAGGAAGACGGCAAGCGTGCTGTCACCCACTACCGGTTGCGCGAGCGCTTTCGCGCGCACAGCCTGCTGCAATGCCAGCTGGAGACCGGGCGCACGCACCAGATCCGCGTGCATCTGGCGCACACCGGTCATCCGCTGATCGGTGACCCGCTGTACGGCGGCGGCCTGAAGTTGCCCAAGGGCGCCAGCGCGGAGCTGATCGCCACGCTGCGCGGGTTTCGTCGACAGGCACTGCATGCGGAGAAGTTGTCGTTCATCCACCCGATCACCGACGAGGCTCTGTCGTTCAGCGCCGAGCGGCCGGCTGATCAATTGGCCTTGATCGAGGCACTGCGCGCGGACTTGGCCGAGCACGGTTCGGATCACTACTGAGCGGGGCGGGGAACAGCGGCAACGAGTATGCGATGCTTTGCGATTCCCGATTCCCGATTCCCGATTCCCATGACCGACACCTGGATCTTTCCCGACTGGCCGGCTCCGCCGCGGGTGCACGCGGCCGTCAGCACCCGCCAGGGGCCGGGTCTGTCGGCAGCGCCGTTCGACCGCTTCAACCTCGGCCTGCGCAGCGGCGATGCGGCGGAGGCGGTCGACGCCAACCGCGGCGCACTGCAACAGGCGCTGGCGCTGCCGGCGGCGCCGCGCTGGCTGCGTCAGGTGCACGGCAACAACGTGGCCGAGCTGGGCCCCTTGCCCAGTGCGGACGAGCCGCAGGCGGATGCGGCGGTATCGCATATCCCGGGCACGGTGCTGTCGATCCTCACCGCCGATTGCCTGCCGGTGCTGTTCTGCGCCGTCGATGGCAGCGCGATCGCGGCGGCGCACGCGGGCTGGCGCGGCCTGGCTGGCGGCGTGCTGGAGGCCACCCTGACCCAGCTGGAAACACCACCGGCACGCCTGCTGGCATGGCTCGGACCCTGCATCGGCGCGGCCTCGTACGAAGTCGGTGAGGACGTGCGCGCCGCATTCGTCGACCACGATGCGGCGGCATCGAGCTGCTTCGTGTCGACCCGTCCGGGTCACTGGCTATGCGATCTGGCTGGCCTGGCGCGGCAGCGGCTGACGCGCGCGGGGCTCACCCAAGTGCATGGCGGCGGCTTCGATACCCACGCCGATGCACGTTTCTATTCGTATCGCCGCGATGGCGCCCGCAGCGGTCGCTTCGCCAGCCTGATCTGGATCGATTAGCCGCGTCCGGCGCGAACAACCGCGTGAAGTCTTACTGGCGCAGCGCCTGCAGGAACGCATTGCGCCAGCTCGTGATGTCGTTGCTGCACAGCACATCCATCATCGCCCGCCAGCGCTCGCTGCGTTCGGCCAGCGGCATGACGAGCGCGCGCTGCAGCGCGTCGGCCACTTCCTCGGTGTCGGCCGGATTTACCAGCAGCGCGGTGGTGAGCTCCTGCGCCGCACCGGCAAAACGTGACAGCACCAGCACGCCGGGGTCGTCCGGGTTCTGGCAGGCGACGTATTCCTTGGCCACCAGGTTCATGCCATCGCGCAGCGGCGTCACCAGCCCCACCCGCGCGGTGCGGTAGTAACCGGTCAGCAGGCGGTGCGGGAACGACTTGTTGATGTAGCGGATCGGCGCCCAGTCGGGCGTGGCGTACTTGCCGTTGATGTGGCCTGCGCTGCGCTCCAGTTCGCGGCGGATCTCGCGATATTCCAGCACCGCGCCGCGCGAGGGCGGCGCGATCTGCAGGAAGGTGACCTGCCGGTGCAGTTCGGGCGCGCGTTCGAGTAGCCGCGCATACGCCTGGAAGCGTTCCGGCAGGCCCTTCGAATAGTCCAGCCGATCGACCCCGATGATCAGCGCGCGGCCTTCCAGGCTGTTGCGCAGCTGGCCGATTTCCTTGTGCGATTCGGCGCTGCGCGCGGCTTCGGCGATGCCCGCCGTATCGATGCTGATCGGGAACACGCCGGCGCGGAACTGCCGTCCATTGGCGGCGCGCATACGCCCGCCCGGGCGCATCGTGGCGCCGGCCTCGTGCAGGAAGTAGTCCTCCAGCGCGCGCAGATCGCGCGCGGTGTGCACGCCCACCAGGTCGTAGCTGGCCAGCGTTTCCAGCAGTTCGCGGTGATTGGGCAGCGCGATCAGCAGGCCGGCGGCGGGCAGCGGCGTGTGCAGGAAGAAGCCGATGCGGTTCCTCACCCCGCGCTGGCGCAGCATCGCGGCCAGCGGAATCAGGTGGTAGTCGTGCACCCAGATGGTGTCGTCCGGGCCGATCAGCTGCAGCAGCCGATCGGCGAATATTTCATTGACCCGCAGGTAGCCGTCCAGATGGTCGCGCTGGTAGTCGACCAGGTCGGGCCGGTAGTGCAGCATCGGCCACAATGTGCCGTTGGCGAAACCGGTGTAGAAGTCGTCATGGTCGGCGCGCGACAGGTCGAGCGTGGCGTAGTCGACCTTGGCGTCTTGCAGCTGGTGCAGTTCGGCCGCGGTTTCGCTGGCGATCTTTCCGCTCCAGCCGAACCACAGCCCGCCACGCTCGCGCAGTGCCGCCTGCAGCGCCGACGCCAGGCCGCCGGCCGCGCTCTGGCGCGGCAGCGCGACGCGGTTGGAAACCACCACCAGGCGGCCGGCGCGCTTGGCCGCCTTCATCACAAGGCCTCTTCCCAGCGTCGCGACAAACGCATCGCGGCCTGGATCAGCCCGACCAGCGAATAGGTCTGCGGATAGTTGCCCCAATGCTCGCCACTGCTGGGCGCGATGTCCTCGGACAGCAGGCCCAGTGCGTTGCGCTGCTTCAGCATGTTCTCGAACAGCGTCCGCGCGAGCTCCTTGCGACCAGTGGCGGCGAGCGCCTCGATGTACCAGAACGTGCAGATGTTGAAACTGGTTTCCGGGGCGCCGAAATCGTCCGGCGCAATGTAGCGAAACAGATACTCACCACGTCCCAGCGCCAGCCCGATCGCGTCGACGGTGGCGACGAAGCGCGGGTCGCTCGCTTCCACAAAACCGATATCCGCCAGCAGCAGCAGGCTGGCGTCGAGATGCTCGCCATCGTAGGCGTCCACGAAATGGCCGAGCTGCCCGTTCCATGCGTGTGCTTCGATGCGGATGTGCAGCTGCACGGCCTGCTCGTGCCAGTAACGGGC
The DNA here is from genome assembly GCA_041690935.1 of Rhodanobacter sp. Lineage (GTDB taxonomy): Bacteria > Pseudomonadota > Gammaproteobacteria > Xanthomonadales > Rhodanobacteraceae > Rhodanobacter. Next base: position 15,252 of record JBEPVP010000049.1, on the reverse strand, counting down.
GCGGTCGTCCAGCCCCAGTTCGGTGGCGATGTGGGCGAGGCGGTCGCAGGCGGCCCAGCACATCGCGGCGGAGTAGGTGTGCACGGCGGCGCGACCGCGGAACTCCCACAGGCCGGCGTCGGTCTGCTCGGCCATGCGCAGCGCCATCGTGCCCATGTGCTCCAGTCGCCGGAAGGTCACCTCGTCGCCGCGATGCTCCAGACGGCGGTCGAAGAACAGTTGCGCGGAGGCCAGCACCACCGAGCCGTAGACGTCGTTCTGGCGCTGCCGCCAGGCGTCGTTGCCGACGCGCACCGGGGCCATGCCGCGATAGCCGTGCAGGCTTTCCACCTGCCGCTCGACCAGCTCGCGCTCGAACGTGATGCCGAACACCGGGCCGATCTCGTCGCCGTCGCGCGCCGCGATCAGGTTGAACACGTAGCGGATGTATTCCTCCATGGTGCGGGTGGCGCCGAGACGGTTGAGCGCGCGCACGGTGAATGCGGCATCGCGCAGCCAGCAGTAGCGATAATCCCAGTTGCGCGAGGTGCCGGCCGATTCCGGGATCGAGGTGGTCAGCGCCGCGACGATCGCCCCGGTGGCCTCGTACTGACACAGCTTCAGCGTGATCGCCGCGCGGATCACCGCCTCCTGCCATTCGTAGGGTATCGACAGATAGCGCACCCACTCGCGCCAGTAATCCAGCGTGCGCTCCAGCGCGAGGTGGATGAAGTCGGCAGGCGGTTCGCTCAGGGTTTCGTCCGGGCCGAACACGAAGTGCGCGGGCCGGTCGAGTCCGAACGGCAGGCCGCGTTCGATCATCGGCGTGGCTACATCGCAGGTCAGGCGCTGCACCACGTCGCTGAGCACGAAGCGGATGTGATTGCTGCCCGAGCTGGTCTGAGCCGGGCGCGCACCGTAGTCGCACAGGGGGCGCAGGCGCACGCGGATGCGCGGGGAACCACTGATGGGCGCTACCCGGCGGGCCAGCATTACCGGGTGGTAGAGCCGACCATTGGCGCGATGGCGCGGGGCAAAATCGGTGATCTCGATGGCGCCGCCGTGGCGGTCGAACAGCCGCGTGACCAGCACGGCCGTGTTCGCCAGGTAGAACTGCTCGGCGCGCTCCAGATCCTCCAGCTCGATCGCCCAGTCACCGCCCTCGATTGCCGGCGACAGCAGCGCGCAAAAGCTGGCGTCCGCATCGAAGCGCGGCAGGCAGCACCAGACGATGCGGCCGCGACCATCGATCAGGGCGGCAACGCTGCCGTTGCCGATCACGCCCAGCTCAAGGCTGGCGGTGAGGGTGTCCCGTGGAAGGTCGGGCATGGGTGGGGGCTCCGTGCGTCAGGGCGTCGAGGACGCGGGTCAGCCAGACCTCTGCCGCGGCAGGGTCAGGCAGGGTGAAGTGGGCCAGCGTGGGCTCGCGCGTGCCGATGCGGACGCTCACTCCGCACTTGCGGTTGGTGCTGGCGAAGGCGTGCTCGTCGGTAAGGTCGTCGCCCAGGTATATCGGCATGCGCCCGACGAACGCGCTGCGGCCGAGCAGATCGACCATCGCGCGGCCCTTGTCCATGCCGCTCGGCTTGAACTCCAGCACGTGGTTGCCCGGCTGCAGTTCGTAGCCGGGCAACTCCTGCAGCAGGGCCAGTGCCGCAGCGTGCAGCGCCGCCAGTTGCTCGGGCGCGCGACGGCAGTGCAGCGCCACCGCCACCTGCTTGTCTTCCACCTGCACACCATCGAAACGCGCGGCCAGCGCGTGGGTCGCCGCATGCATGTGTGCCTGCTCTGCGGCCGGCATGTCGATGCGCCGAAAACTGCCGTCCGCGTGGCGCAGCTGCAAGCCGTGCAGGCCGGCCGCGGCCCAGTGGGTACGTCCAAACATGCGGTCGAGGTCGTCCAGCGCGCGGCCGCTGACCAGCGCCAGCGCGCCATCCAGTGCAGCATGCAAGGCATGCAGCAAGCGCAGCAGCGAGGCACTGACCGTGACCGCGCGCGGATCGTCGGCGAAGTCGAGCAAGGTGCCATCGACATCGAGGAACAGCGCCCAGCGTGCCGCCGGGGCAGGGAGCGGGGGTGGCGGCAATGGCGCATGCGCGGATGGAGTGGTGAGACGTGCCGTGGACATCGCTGCCAGCTTAGCAAGCCGAATGTGAAGAGGCGGCCATCGCCGCGCAGAATGACGGCGAACTTGAATCGCTGCGGGTCGTCCGCATCTCGCTGGCAGTGGCGGACGAGTCGTCCAGACTGATTACGGAGATATCGACATGCGCATGGACAAACTCACCTCACGTTTCCAGCAGGCGCTGGCCGATGCGCAATCACTGGCCGTGGGCCGCGACAACAACATGCTGGAACCGGTGCATGTGATGGCTGCGCTGCTCAACCAGCAGGGCGGCTCGACCGCGCCGCTGCTGACCCAGGCGCAGGTGAACGTGCCGGCACTGACCCAGCGTGTCAACGAACTGCTCGAACGCCTGCCGAAGGTCAGCGGGCAGGAAGGCAACATCAATCTCGGCAATGACCTCAATCGCCTGCTCAACCTCACCGACAAGCTGGCACAGCAGCGTGGCGACCAGTTCATCGCCAGCGAGCTGTTCGTGCTGGCGGCGCTGGACGACAAGGGCGAACTCGGCGCGGCGCTGAAGGCGGCCGGCGCGACCAAACCCCATCTCGAAACGGCGATCGAGAAGCTGCGCGGCGGCGAAAAAGTGCAGAGTGAAAACGCCGAGGAGCAGCGCCAGGCGCTGGAGAAATACTGCATCGATCTGACCGAGCGCGCCGAGCGCAACAAGCTCGATCCGGTGATCGGCCGCGATGAAGAGATCCGCCGCACCATCCAGGTGCTGCAGCGGCGCACCAAGAATAACCCGGTGCTGATCGGCGAGCCCGGCGTGGGCAAGACCGCGATTGTCGAGGGGCTGGCCCAGCGCATCATCAAGGGCGAGGTCCCGGAAGGCCTGCGCGATCGTCGCGTGTTAGCGCTGGACATGGGCGCGCTGATCGCCGGCGCGAAGTTCCGCGGCGAGTTCGAGGAACGGCTGAAGGCGGTGCTGAGCGACCTGTCCAAGCAGGAGGGCCGGGTGATCCTGTTCATCGACGAGCTGCACACCATGGTCGGCGCCGGCAAGGGCGAGGGCGCGATGGACGCCGGCAACATGCTCAAGCCCGCGCTGGCACGTGGCGAGCTGCACTGCATCGGCGCCACCACGCTGGACGAATACCGCAAGTACATCGAGAAGGACGCCGCGCTGGAGCGGCGCTTCCAGAAAATTTTCGTGGGTGAACCATCGGTCGAGGACACCATCGCGATCCTGCGCGGGCTGAAGGAACGCTACGCGGTGCATCACGGCGTGGAGATCACCGACCCGGCGATCGTCGCCGCGGCCACGCTGTCGCATCGCTACATTGCCGACCGCCAGTTGCCGGACAAGGCGATCGACCTGATGGACGAGGCCGCCTCGCGCATCCGCATGGAGATCGACTCCAAGCCGGAGGAACTCGACCGGCTCGAACGCCGGCTGATCCAGCTGAAGATCCAGCGCGAGATGCTGAAGAAGGAGAAGGACAGCGAATCGAAGCAGCGCCTGGCCGACCTGGAAACCGACATCGGCAAGCTCGAACGCGAGTTCTCCGACCTCAACGAGATCTGGAAATCCGAGAAGGCCGCGCTGCAGGGCACGACCAAGGTGAAGGAACAGATCGAGCAGGCGCGGCAGGATCTGGACACCGCCCAGCGTGCGCAGGACTACGCGAAGATGAGTGAGATCCAGTACGGCCGGCTGCCGGAACTGGAGAAGCAGCTCGCCGCGGCGCAGGCGGCCGAGACGCAGGATTTCAAGCTGGTGCAGACCCGCGTCACCGCCGAGGAAATAGCCGAGGTGGTCAGCCGCTGGACCGGGATTCCGGTCAACAAGATGCTGGAGGGCGAGCGCGACAAACTGTTGAAGATGGAGGATGCACTGCACCAGCGCGTGGTCGGTCAGGACGAGGCGGTGCACGCGGTGTCCGACGCGATCCGCCGTTCGCGCGCGGGGCTGTCCGATCCCAACCGGCCGAACGGCTCGTTCCTGTTCCTCGGCCCCACCGGCGTGGGCAAGACCGAACTGTGCAAGGCGCTGGCCGAGTTCATGTTCGACACCACCGACGCGATGATCCGCATCGACATGAGCGAGTTCATGGAGAAGCACTCGGTGAGCCGGCTGGTCGGCGCGCCGCCGGGCTACGTCGGCTACGAGGAAGGCGGCTATCTGACCGAGGCGGTGCGCCGCCGGCCGTACAGCGTGATCCTGCTGGACGAGGTGGAGAAGGCGCACCCGGACGTGTTCAACATCCTGCTGCAGGTACTCGACGACGGCCGCCTCACCGACGGCCAGGGCCGCACCGTGGACTTCCGCAACACCGTCATCGTGATGACCTCGAACCTCGGCTCGCAGATGATCCAGGACGCCGCCGACAACAGCGAGGACGGCGACGCGGAGGAGCAGTACACGCAGATGAAGGCCTCGGTACTCGGCGTGGTGCAGGCGCACTTCCGCCCCGAGTTCATCAACCGGCTCGACGAGCTGGTGGTGTTTCGTCCGCTGGACCGGACGCAGATCCGCGCGATCGCCCGGATCCAGCTGAGCCATCTGGAGAAGCGTCTGGCCGAGCGTCAGCTGAAGCTGGAGGTCAGCGACGATGCCCTGGCCCTGCTCGGCGACATCGGTTTCGACCCGGTCTACGGTGCGCGGCCCTTGAAGCGCGCGATCCAGGCCCAGCTCGAAAATTCGCTTGCGCGGAAAATCCTCGCGGGCGAATTCATGGCGGGCGACACCATCAAGGTCGATGCCGAAGGTGGCAGGCTGGCATTCCACAAGGTCTGACGCCGGTGAGTGCCATGGATCGGCGCACGCAAGGCCGCAGGACGGGGATCGCCGCAGGCGGGCGAATCCTCCGCGACGTTGCGTACTGCGCGTAGTCGCGACCGGAAGCGTGATACCGGTGCCGCGGTGGCCGGATCGATCACGCCCGCGCTCCCGGAAGCGCGATTGGCGGGCAGCTCGCCACGGCGTAGGTGCGGTCCAGCGAGATGGTCCGCGCTGCGATCAATGCGCCAGTTCGAGCTTGCCCGAGAGCACCCAGCCGATGTTGCCCAGTTCGTCCGACACCTTCCACCAGATCCCGACCTTGTCGCCGGTGGAATACAACATCATGCCGGGCTTGAGGCTGCGTACGATCGATGAATGCAGATTTGCCGACGAATACAGCTTGGTAGCTTCGGTCAGCCGCACCGCCTGCTGGACATTGTCCGCCTGCGCGTTGGGCGCATTCCTCTGCACGTCCGCGACCATCTTGGTATACGCATCCAGATACGCCTTCGCGACAACCTGACCGATATCTGTATTCGCGTATCCACTCGCGCCACCCGCGGCGAAGCCACCGTAAAATCCGCCCCCACCGCCGCCCGCCCAGCCGATGTCGGTCTTGTCGGCATGGCCCTGCTCCAACGCGACCTGTTCGGTCGAACGCACGTCGGTCAGGGTCAACACTACATCGGCCGTCTTCTTCGACAGGCTGATGCCGCCCACCAGCGCGCCGACTCCATGCCCAAGAAATCCGCCGAGAATTCCACCGATCCGATTGCCGCCGGCATTTGTATTGCGGTTGGCGATGTCCGGAATCAGCACGTAGTCCGCCGCCTTCATCTGTCCCTTGCCGACATTCGAGCCGACACGCTCCTCGCCGTTCGCCGCCAGGGCGCGCTCGGCTTCCGCGGCCTGCAATCCGGCGCCGCGATCGACCAGCTTGAAACATCCCGATTCCGAGACGTATACCTTGATCAGCGCAGCGGGCGATTCCAGATTCATCGACGTCCACCAGGCATCCCCCGACTGCGGCTCGTGCACCGCCAGCGTGCCGATCGGGTGGCTGCATCGGGGAATCTGCGGCTGCGCGTTGGAGTCGGCATAACTTGCCGACGCCGCGACCATCCCGCCGGCGAGCACCAGCAAAGCGATCCACGGATTGGCAGCAAGGGCATTGATCTTCATGTGCAACCTCCATTTCTGCCTGGAAGGAATGCCACGGTCAAACGAAGCAACTGGACGCGCCGCGGCGGTGGCTGAACGCGCTGTCTCCAGGGAATCGTTCAACAAATACACCGGTCGTCACTGGTCTGCGGCTTCTTCGCTCCCCATCGCCCCAGCCCGTGCCCTGCGGGTATACGCTGGCGGCGCGAGGGTGTCAATTCGCTGTAGCGGGGCAATACCCTCAAGCAGGGTATTGCCATGGCCAAGCTGGCGACTTTGCGCGATATCGGCGCGGTTCACCATGATTCAACGTTGCTCACGTACCGCCAATGTCTCGGCCCGCATTCGTAACTTGCGCATGGCCTCGCGGATAGGACAGGTGAAAGCCGACCTTGATACGGTTTCAAGTGTCACCCGTCTCGGTTGGCCACTGCGGGCCTTTTTTCAACGCCGCGGCCGAGGGCGGCCAGCTGGCTTTTCGCAAGCGTTAAACGGCGTGCCAGGGTTTGTTGCGAGAACGGTCAGGCCGCACCAGTTCTACGGTGCGACCTGACCATCGAGATCACCAGCTGTAGCGTACCTTGCCGTACACGTAGGCACCGTTGTAGCCGAACGGGGAGAACGTGGAATACGGCAGCGTGCCGTTGTTGGTGTTGTTGGGAATGTTCTTGTCCGGAGAGGTATTGAGTGCGTCATCCGCACCCAGCGTGAACATCCAGTCATTCAGGTGGTAGTTCAGCGCCAGATCGAGGATCCACTTGGGCGTGAAGGTCTGGTCGACCACGCCGGTGGCGGGGTTGTAGTTGGCCAGGCTGCTGACGTAGCTGGTGTAACGGCCATAGCGGGTCAATGTTCCGGTCACTCCCCAGTTGCCGACGTTGTATTGCTCACTGAGGATGAGCTTGCTGCGCGGGCTCGAATTGGCCAGGTAGCCCTTGATGTCCTGCCGGTTCAGGCGGACGAAGTTCACACCCAGATTGGTCAGGACCGCCGGGTTCGGCTTGACGTCGGTGACGATGTTCTGGTTGTAGTTCGCACTCAGCGTGGTGGCCAGGCTGCCGGCGCTGCCCAGGTCGGCCAGATAGGTAGCCACGACATCGACGCCGCGCGTGCGCGTGTTGGCGGCGTTGGTGAAGTAATCGACGCTTCTGAAATTGAGGTTGCCGATGCCGTTGGCTGCCAGGTAGCTCACCACATTCGGGGCAGTGGTCGAGATCGCGCCGGACAGGGCTATGCGGTTCCGGATGTTGATCTGGTAGACGTCCAGGCTGAGAGTCAGCGCGCCGGTGGGACTCCAGACCGTGCCCAGGGTGAAGTTCCTGGATTTCTCCGGCTTCAGCGGTTCGGCGCCGAGCAGTTGCGCGATCGGGCTGCCCACGGGCACCAGACCGGCGTTGTAGATGCCGGCTGGCAGGCCCGCCGAGTTGCCGTTGGCGAAGTACAACGAGGACGTCTGCGAAAAGTATTCCTGACCCAGCGACGGGGCCCGGAAACCGGTCGAGGCGCTGGCGCGGATGGCGAAGCTGTCGGTGAAGTCGAAGCGACCGGCCAGCGAGCCCGACGTGGTGTTGCCAAAGTCGTTGTAGTGCTCATGCCGCACTGCCGCCGCGACGCCCAGTTTGTCGGTCAGGTTGGTCTCCAGATCCAGATATTCGGCCACATCCTGGCGCGACGCTTCGATCGCATTGGAGGGTTGCCATCCAGCGAAGCCCTGCGCGCCACCCGAGACGCCGGACGTACCGACATACCAGGAGGGCAGCGAACCGGCCGCGATGCCGTAGGTCTGACGCAGGTACTGCGCACCGAACGCCACCGTGAGCGGATTGGGCAACCAACTGGTGGAGACATCCTTGGCGATGTCGAGGTCAAGGCTCTGCTGCGCGGCGCTGAGAATGCCGTCATCGAAAACACTTGGTGTGGTACCGAAGTCATTCAAGTAGGCATAGTTGAGGCTGTGTATCGTTTCGTAGGAAACGCGGTTGCGGCCGTAGTTGCCGCTGAGATCCCAGCGCCAGCCATTGATGCTTCCGCGCAGGCCCGCGACGAAGGACTGGTCGGTGGAGTCGGCGTGCTCGAGCGGCAGGAAACCGTCGGGATAAACCTGGCCGATCAGGTCATTGTTCGGCTTCGGCGAATTGATGCCGTAGCGGAAGAACGCCGGCGACGTGCTCTGGCGACGACCGTAGTGGCCGAATGCGTAGAACTGCACGTTCGGCGTGATGTCGTACTGCGAATTGAGCAGCAGATTGGTGTCATGCACCGCCGGGTCGCCCTGGCGGAAGTTCACGCCCAGACCGGGGAAGCCGGGGCGGTTGTCCGGTCCGGCGCGATTGGTGTAGTCCTCGTGCCCATTCTGCACGGTGAAACGCAGCCAGCCCTTGTCGTCGCTCAGCGGAATGCCGAAATTGGCCGAGCCCTGCCACTGCCGGCCGTCGCCCGCTGAATACTGGCCTCCGCTGAGCTCGACATCGCCTCCCTTCGCCCCCTTCTTCAGGATGACGTTGATGACGCCGGCGATGGCGTCGGAACCGTACTGTGCCGACGCACCGTCGCGCAGGACTTCGATATGGTCGATCGCCGACAGCGGGATCGTGTTGAGATCCACCGACTGCGAACCGCGGCCGATCACGCCGTTGTTGAGCAGGATCGCGCCGGGATGCCAGCGCTTGCCGTTCACCAGCACCAGCACCTGGTCCGGCGACAGCCCGCGCAACTGCGCCGGGCGCTGCGTGTCCGCGGTATCGGCGGCCGCGGGGCGAGGAAAGTTCAGTGACGGGATGATCCGTGCGAGTGCCGTGGGCAGATCGGTGGTGCCGGTCTGCTGCAGCACCTTGGCCGAAACCACGTCGATCGGCGTCAGCGAACTGCTTTCGGTGCGGTCGCTGGCGCGGGTGCCGGTGACGATCACCGCGCTGAGGTCCTTGGCCTTGGTTGTCGGGGGCGTACTGGTGTTCTGTGCGGCGGCATGGCCGGCCATGGCCAGCAGCACGGCGGCGGGCAAAGCGGCCCGAACGATCAGGTTGGAACGTATGCGCATGAGGAACTCTCCGGGTTCATGGGTGCTGCGGCGCAGCAACTGCAGACTAGTCAGGTGTCGTAGCCACGTCAATAGACGTCTATACGTCTATAAGTCCAAATCGTTGACGTGTTGACGATGGTGGAGTCGATGGAATGCATCCCGGATTTTCCCTGGTTGCAGGCTACTCCCGCGCCGCGACCCTCGCCATGCAACGGGTGGGACGTTGAAATCCGGGCGAACACGCCGATAATAGCCAGCTGCCAGCGCTCGTTGGCTGGCCTGTCCGGAGTTTTCATGCCCATCTACGAATTCGAATGCAGCCGCTGCGGTCACCGTTTCGATCGCCTGCAGAAATTGTCCGACACCGATCCGTCGATCTGTCCCGCCTGCGATGCGCCGCACCTGCGGCGGATGGTCAGTGCGCCGTCGTTCCGGCTGGCCGGCAGCGGCTGGTACGAAACCGATTTCAAGAAGGACGGCGACAAGAAGCGCAACCTGGTCGACGGCAGCCACGGCGAGTCCAAGCCTGCGGCCAGTGAGACCCCGGCCCCAGCAACGCCAGCGACGCCTGCCGCGGCGCCCGCGCCCGCGCCAGCCACCGGCAAGACCGCCCCCGGCAAGACCGCCAGCAGCGACTGAATGGCGGCTGGCCGCGCGCGACGCGATCGCCGCTGGTGACGCTGGCCGACCGGTAGTTGCCGAGGCGCGCGCCCCACTGCCGGTCTGGAAGTCCGTCGGCCGATAGCGCGGTGCTAAGATTCCGGGTCTTTTCCATCTGTTTCAGCCGCCCTGCGGCTCGCCCGGAGTTTCAAGCGCATGCGCACGCATTACTGCGGTCTCATCGATGAGTCGCTGATCGACCAGACCGTCACCTTGTGCGGCTGGGTCAACAAGATCCGCTTGCAGGCCCACGTGGCTTTCGTCGACCTGCGTGATCACGAGGGTCTGGCCCAGGTGGTGATCGAGCGCGACAATGCCGCGGCGTTCGCGGCGGCCAACGAGATCGGCAACGAGTATTGCCTGCGCGTCACCGGCACGATCCGTCGGCGGGTGTCGGTCAACGACAAGCTGAAAACCGGCACGATCGAATTGCTGGCCGACACGGTGGAGATCCTCAACGCGGCGAAGGATCTGCCGTTCGCGCTGCACGAGAGCCCGAACGAGGACATGCGGATGACCTACCGCTACCTCGACCTGCGCCGCCCGGAGATGCAGGCGATGATGCGCAAGCGCATCCGGCTGGTGCAGATGCTGCGTCGCTATCTCGACGAGCGCGGCTTCCAGGATGTGGAGACGCCGATCCTGACCAAGGCCACCCCCGAGGGCGCTCGCGACTACCTGGTGCCCAGCCGCGTGCATCCGGGTCAGTTCTACGCGCTGCCGCAGTCGCCGCAGCTGTTCAAGCAGATCCTGATGGTGGCCGGCTTCGACCGTTACTACCAGATCGCGCGCTGCTTCCGCGACGAGGACCTGCGCGCCGACCGCCAGCCCGAATTCACCCAGCTCGACCTGGAGTTCGCCTTCGTCGAGGAAAAAGACGTGCAGGACTTCGTGGAGGAGCTCATCCGCCACGTGTTCCGCGAAGTGCAGGGCGTCGAGCTCGATGCGGTGTTCCCGCGCCTGACCTGGGCCGAGGCGATGCGCCGGTTTGGTTCGGACAAGCCGGACCTGCGCATCGCGCTGGAGCTGGTCGACATCGCCGACGCGGTGAAGCATGTGGAGTTCAAGGTGTTTGCCGAACCGGCCAACGACGCCAACGGCCGCGTCGCCGCGTTGCGCGTGCCCGGCGGCAGCACGCTGTCGCGCAAGGACATCGACGTGCTCACCGAATACGCATCGCGTTATGGTGCGAAAGGCCTGGCCTGGCTGAAGGTCGAGGACCTGGCCAAAGGTCGTGAGGGCATCAATTCACCGGTGGCGAAGTTCCTCGACGACGCGGCACTGGATGGCGTGCTCACCGCGACTGGCGCGCAGAGCGGCGACATCGTGTTCTTCGGTGCCGGCAGCTGGAAGACCGTCACCGACTTCATGGGCGCGCTGCGGCTCAAGGTCGGCAAGGATCGCGGCCTGGTCGAGAACAGCTGGAAGCCGCTGTGGGTCACCGATTTCCCGATGTTCGAGTACGACGCCGAGGCGCGGCGTTTCGTGGCCCTGCATCATCCGTTCACCGCGCCGAAGATGGACGATGCCGCGCAGCTGCGCGCCGATCCGCACAACGCGGTGAGCCGCGGTTACGACATGGTGTTGAACGGCAACGAGATCGGCGGCGGTTCGATCCGTATCCATCGGCCGGAGATGCAGAGCACGGTGTTCGAGTTGCTCGGCATCGGCGCGGAGGAGGCCGAGATGAAATTCGGCTTCCTGCTGAAGGCGCTCAAGTTCGGCGCGCCGCCGCATGGCGGGCTGGCGTTCGGCATCGACCGCATCGCCGCGCTGATGGCCGGTACCGAGTCGATCCGCGACGTGATCGCGTTTCCCAAGACCACCAGCGCGCAGGACCTGATGACCGACGCGCCATCGCCGATCGCCGCGGTGCAGCTGAAGGAATTGCACGTGCAGGTGCTGGCCAGTGACGCGACGCGCCCTTGAGCCGGCGCGGCGTTGCTGCTTTTTCACATCGCTTCAGGTCTGATCCCGCCATGTCCGATCATGTGATCCTGCTGCACGGCTTGTGGATGCGCGGCTTCGCGCTGGCGATGCTGCACCGGCGGCTGATGGAGGCGGGCTTTCGCGTACACCGCTTCGACTACCTCAGCGTGGCGGCCACTCAGCAGCGCATCCTCGATCAACTGCAAACGCGGATGTCGGCCCTCGCCGGCGAAGCCGATGCGGTGCATCTGGTCGGCCACAGTCTGGGCGGGCTGCTGGCCCTGCGTGCCTGCCTGCACGGCGAGTTGCCGCCCGGACGCATCGTCTGTCTCGGTTCGCCGCTGAAAGGCAGTGCCGCCGCGCGCGGTTTTGCCGCGTGGGGTCGTGGCGGCGAGGTGTTGCTGGGACACAACCGCGAACTGCTGCAGCAGGGCTTCGAGCGCTGGGACGGACCGCGCGAGGTCGGCATGATCGCCGGCCGCATGCCGCTGGGCCTGGGTGCCGTGCTCGGTCATTTCGAAGGCGAGCATGACGGCACCGTGGCGGTCGAGGAAACCCGGCTGGCCGGCCTGACCGACCATTGCGTGGTCGAGTCCAACCACACCAGCCTGCTGTTTTCGCCGGACGTGGCGCGATTGGCCGCCGAATTCCTGCGCAACGGGCATTTCGTCGCCCCCACGGCCTGACCCGCGCGTCGTTGCTGTCGCAGGCCCGGCACGCGAGTGGAATTCGGGTAAAATTGCCGGCTTGTCCATTCGATCCGGGTGCAGGAACTGTCATGGGTAGAGGTCCGTCCATCGAAGGTCGCAAGAATGCCGAAGACGCCAAACGCGCCAAGGCGTTCACCAAACTGATCCGCGAAATCACCGTGGCGTCGCGCTCCGGCATGGCCGATCCGGCGCTGAACCCGCGCTTGCGTGCCGCGGTGGACAAGGCGTTGGCGGCGAACATGACGCGCGACACCATCGATCGCGCGGTCAAGCGCGGCGCCGGTGCCGACGACGGTGCCGACATGCACGAAATGCGCTACGAGGGTTACGGCCCGGCCGGCGTCGCGCTGATCATCGACTGCGTCACCGACAATCCGGTGCGCACGGTCGCCGATGTGCGCCACGCGCTGACCAAGCACGGCGGCAATCTGGGCACCAGCGGTTCGGTGGCGTTCCAGTTCAATCGTTGCGGCGAACTGGTGTTTGCCAGCGCAGGCGACGCGGCGCAGGAAGAGAAGATCCTCGAAGCGGCGCTGGAAGCGGGCGCCGACGACGTGGTGAACGAGGCCGGCGAGAGCAGCGTGCTGTGCGCGCCGGAAAGCTTCGAGGCGGTGCAGCAGGCGCTGGTCGCCGCCGGCATCAAGCCGGCGCGGGCCGACGTGGTGATGCGCCCGGCCAATCGCGTGGCGATCCCGGACGAGGCGCAGGAAACCCTGCTCGACCTGCTCGACTGGCTGGAAGAGCTCGACGATGTGCACGAGATTTATCACAACGCCGTGCTGCCGCCCGAGGCTGCCGAATAAGTCGGAAGGCCACCTGCCTTTCGCATCGCATTCGACATGACCCGCATTCTAGGCATCGACCCGGGCAGTCAGCGCACCGGCGTGGGCATCATCGACGTGGACGATGCGGGCAAGCTCACCCATGTCTTTCACGGCGCGCTGGTGGTCGCCGGCGAGGCCACGTTCCCGCTGCGCCTGAAACGCATCTTTGACGAACTGTGTGACATCATCGCCGCCCATCAACCGGCCGAGTGCGGGATCGAACGCGTGTTCATGGCGCGCAATCCGGATTCCGCACTGAAGCTCGGGCAGGCGCGCGGCGCCGCAATTTGTGCGGTGGTCAGTCGGGGGATCGTGGTGCACGAATACGCAGCAACCGAAGTAAAGCAGGCCGTGGTCGGCAGCGGCCGCAGCGACAAGACCCAGGTGCAGCACATGATCGGTGTATTGCTCGGCCTCAAGGGGCCGTTGCAGGCGGACGCCGCTGATGCGCTGGCGATCGCGGTGACGCACGCGCATACGCGCGCCAGCCTGATCCGCGTCGGCATTCCACGCACGGCCTGGCGGCGACGCCGATGAGGGCGTCGACGACCAACAGGGTCGTGAGGCGCCGCCGATGATCGGACGTCTGCGTGGCATCCTGATAAGCAAGCAGCCACCCTCGCTGCTGGTCGAGATCGCTGGCATCGGGTACGAAGTCGAAGCGCCGATGTCGACGATCTACGACCTGCCGGACCTCGGCAAGGAAGTGATCCTGCTCATCCATCATGCGGTGAAGGAGGACAGCGTGACGCTGTACGGCTTCCTGCACGAGAGCGAGCGCGCGCTGTTCCGCAACCTGCTGAAGGTCAGCGGGATCGGCGCGAAGATCGCGCTGGCGGTGTTGTCCGGCGTCTCCACGGATCATTTCGCGCGACTGGTGCAAAGCGGCGACGTGGTAGCGCTGACCAAGATCCCCGGCATCGGCAAGAAGACCGCCGAACGCATCGTGGTGGAGTTGCGCGACCGCCTGGACGGCATCTCCGGCATGCCCGGTGCGTCGCTGCATCTGGCCGGCGCACCGCTGGATGCTGCTGGCGAAGCCACCGTGGCCCTGCAGCAGCTCGGCTACAAGCCGGCCGAGGTGACCCGGCTGGTGCAAAAGGTCGCCGCCGAAGGCGACAACGCCGAAGCCATCATCCGCAAAGCGCTGCGCGCTGCGCTCGGAGGTTGATCGTGAGTCAGGAATTCAATCAGGGCGAACCGTCGCCCGAGACCCGCCGCCGGCTGACCGCGCTGGCGTTGGGCGCGATCGGCGTGGTGTTCGGCGACATCGGCACCAGCCCGCTGTACACCATGAAGGAAACCCTCGGCACGCACGGCATGACGCCAACGCCGTCGGCGGTGCTCGGTGTGCTGTCGCTGGTGTTCTGGGCGCTGATCATCGTGGTGTCGCTGAAATACGTGACCTTCGTGATGCGCGCGGACAACAAGGGCGAGGGCGGCATCATGGCGCTGATGGCGCTGGCGCAGCGCTCGATGAGCGGCTCCTCACGCGCACGCTGGGTGCTGGCAGGCATCGGCATTTTCGGTGCCTCGCTGTTCTATGGCGATGGGGTGATCACGCCGGCCATTTCGGTGCTCGGTGCAGTGGAAGGCATTGAGATCGCCGCGCCCGGACTGGGCAAGTACGTGGTGTGGATCGCACTGGTGATTCTGCTGGGCATGTTTGCCGTGCAGCGCCACGGCACGCACAAGGTCGGCAAGGCGTTTGCGCCGGTGATGACGCTGTGGTTCGTGGTGCTGGCGGTACTCGGCCTGCGCCAGATCATCGCCAATCCGCAGGTGCTGTACGCGGTCAACCCATGGCACGCGGTGCGCTTCTTCCTCAATCACGGCGACACCTCATTCATTGCGCTGGGCGGCGTGGTGCTGGCGCTGACCGGTGCCGAGGCGCTGTATGCGGACATGGGCCATTTCGGCAAGAAACCCATTCGTGTGGCCTGGTTCGGTTTCGTGTTGCCGTCGTTGCTGCTCAATTACTTCGGGCAGGGGGCGCTGTTGCTGGGCGATCCACGTGCGATCGAGAGTCCGTTCTACCTGATGGTGCCCGAGGCGCTGCTGTACCCGATGATCGCGTTGTCGACCTGCGCCGCGGTGATCGCCTCGCAGGCGGTGATTTC
>JBEPVP010000048.1:0-19591 GCA_041690935.1 Rhodanobacter sp. | reverse complement strand
GAGCAGCAGCAAACCCTGGTTGCCGCAGTCGGCCAGCGAGTGCACCGCCTCGGCCATCATCGCGCCGGAGCCGGTGACAATGGCGGCGAACAGCTTGGCGACGAAGATGGCGAAGTTGGCGCCCAGCGCCAGCAGGATCGCCTTGACGGGATTGGCGTGACCGGACGACATGCGGCTTCAATCCTTGGGAATGAGGCCGCCCAGTCTAGCGGTGGTGCGGGATCTTGCGCAGGTGTTCAGTGGATGCCGACGCCCACGCCAAGACCGAAGTGGACGTTGTTGCGGCCCTTGGTCATTTCCTCGGCGGTCCACACGTGCGACTGCCCGACGCTGACCAGCGGGAACACGTAGTCGGCCTCGCCGACCTTGCCGGCGCGGCTGCCCTTGAGCTTGCCGCTGACCGTCATCAAGGCGCCGGCCGGATAATCCAGTGGCTCGGCGTACCCGGGCAGCACCGCGATGAAGCGACCGTTGCCGCTGTCGTTGGCTTTCGGTCGCTGCGAGGAATCCAGCGGATAGGCGAGCAGTTCGACTTCGCTGTGATCGCTGAGATTCATCACCTGCACGATGCGCCCACCCCAGATCACGTCGCCGTCAGCGAAGCGTTCAGGCGACTGCGCCACCTGTTGCGGTGCGGCGGCAACCCCCTGGGGAGTCGTCTTGTAGAGGGGCGCCGGAGCGCAGGCCGCCACGGTCAACAGCACCAGCAAGGCAGGCAGGCAGAGCAGGGAGCGGGCGGCGTTACGCATGACAGACTCCTGGGGCGACATGGCCGGAACGGCGGTCAGTAGCTGGCTACGCTACAACAAGCGGCGTCTGCGCAGCGTGTGCCAACGGCGTCAGCGCCGACGTGACGGTGGCGGAACGGGGCGCAGCAGGCGCGAGGCCGGCAACGGGCTCGGCGTGGCGGGTTCGGCGCCTTCCTGGCGCAGCCAGTCCAGCTTCGATTCGGCCGGGCGATCCTGCGACAGCAGGCTGGCCAGCGCGCGCAGCGGCTCGCGCAGCACGTCGTCGAGGTTCCACGGCGCATTGAGTATCACCATGCCCGCACCGTTGAGGCGCAGCGGCGAATCGTCCGGATGCACCAGCAGTTCGACGCGCAGCACGCGTTTCGCCTCGCTGCGCTGCAGCCCGCGCAGGAACGGTTGCACCTGGCTGCGCAGCTTGATCGGATACCACACGGCATAGACGCCGGCGGGCCAGCGCAGCAGGGCGGATTTCAGCACCTGCTCGATCTGCCTGTATTCGGCCTCCTGCGCCTCATACGGCGGATCGATCAGCACCAGGCCACGTTTCTCCTTCGGCGGAATCAGCGCCTTCAAGGCCTCGTAACCGTCGCGCTGATGCACGTGCACCTGCGGGTTGCCGCGGAACAGGTCGCGCAACTTGGAGGCTTCCTCGGTGTGCAGCTCGCACAGTTGTGCGCTGTCGTCGGGACGCAACAGGCGGGCGACCTGCAGCGGCGAGCCGGGATAGCGTTTCAGGCCCTGCTCGTTGTCTTCGCCGCCGAGGATGCCGGCGCGCCAGCGCTGCAGCAGCGGCGGCACTTTTTCGGCCGGGTGCAGCCGGGCGATGCCGTCCTTGTGCTCGCCGGTCTTGCGCGCCTCGAAACCGTCAAGCAGGTAACTGCCGCTGCCGGCGTGGGTGTCGATGTAGCAGAACGGCGTCGGCTTGGCCTGCATCGCCTCGATCAGCGCAAGCAGCACGGTGTGTTTCAGGACATCGGCGAAATTGCCGGCGTGATAAGCGTGGCGATAGTTCATGGCGGTCACGGCGGGCGGGGTGGACAAGTATAGACGGGCCGCCGGTTTGCTCCGTACGGCGGGCAACGGAAAACACACAGATCGCCAACGCGGTTTCCACGATTTCTACACGCGGGCGGGGGCACGCTCCCTGTGTTGCCCGGAGGCAACCGATCAGGCCGCTGGGTCCGATTGCCCAACCAAGCGGAGAATCATCATGAGTTTTTCACCGAAAATCATCGCGGCGACGATGGCGCTGGGTCTTTCCATGGCGGTCACCGCGGTGAACGCGCAGGATTCCGGAGCCATGGCGCCAGCGTCGTCGTCCAGCAGCATGGGCTCCATGCACAGCGGCAGCGGCATGATGCACAACAAGATGCACAAGATGAACGGCAGCATGCACATGATGCCAGCCACGGTGACATCGGTCGATGCCGCCACCGGCATGGTCGGCGTGGACGCCGGAGGCATGGCGCTGTCGGTGCATTTTCCGCCGAAGTCGATGGCCAGTCTGGCGGTTGGCGACAAGATCACGTTGCACATGGGTTTCAGCAAACCCTGAGTGCGGTTGCACCCACCTCCAGAGTTGAGCGGGGTGGGATATCCCGGGTAACCTTTATCGATGACCCTATCGTTGCGCCTGTTTGCCCGCTCACGTTGCCTTCGGGCGATGGGCGTGCTGGCGTGGCTGATGCTGGCCGCCAGCTCGCTGGCCGCTGCACCACTGGGCATGGAGGGGCCCACCGCCCATGCCACGCACGCAGTGATTGCGGCGGTCGGTGAACACTGTCACCACGGCGTGCACGACGCCGACAGTTCCGGTTCGTGCTGTGACGACCACGCCGGATGTTGTGGTGGTCAAGCCGCTCTCGGTTGCCACTGTGCGTCCATGTGCAGCAGCGCGTTGCTGTCATGTTCCACCATGATCACGGGTTCCGCCGCGCTTGCTGCGACCTACGGCTTGCCCGCCAGCATCAGCGCACCATCGCCGGCTACGGCGCCACCGTTGCGACCACCAACGGTCTGACTTTCCCCTCGTTTCGATGAGCTTTGCTCACGCTCGGCCGTGTCCCGCCGATCGTGACAAGCGTTCGTGATCGGCGTCTGGCGCGCATCGGGATCGTTCCCGATGCCGCCCGCCATGGAGAGTCCCCATGAAAATATTTCCACCGTACCCGCCCGATCTTTCGCGTCGGCGCTTCGTTCAAGGCGTGGCTCTGGGCGGTGCGGTTGCCGGCTTCGGCCTGCTGCGTCCAGGCAATGTCTGGGCGCTGACCAGCCCCGGTCAGCCGAGCGTGCTCAATGGCACCGACTTTGCGCTGGATATCGTCGAGACACCGGTCAACTACACCGGTGCGGCGCGACTGGCCACCACCGTCAACGGCAGCATCCCCGGCCCGCTCCTGCGCTGGAAGGAAGGCACCACGGTGACCGTGCGCGTGACCAACCGGCTGCTCGTGCCGACCTCGATCCACTGGCACGGCATCATCCTGCCGTTCCAGATGGACGGCGTGCCCGGCATCAGTTTCGACGGCATCGCGCCGGGCGAAACTTTCGTCTATCAATTTCCGGTGCGCCAGTCCGGCACCTACTGGTACCACTCGCACTCGGGCTACCAGGAGCAGATCGGGCTGTATGGCGCGCTGGTGATCGAGCCGGCCGGTCCGGAGCGCAACCCGACCGATCGCGACTACGTGGTGATGCTCAACGACTGGACCGACGAGGACCCCGAGCACATCTTCGCCAAGCTGAAAAAGCAGAGCGACTACTACAACTACGCGATGCCGACCGCGCCGGATTTCTTCCGCGACGTACGCGAAAAGGGCCTGAGCCAGGCATTGGCCACGCGCAAGATGTGGAACCAGATGCGCATGAACCCGACCGACCTGAGCGACGTCTCCGGTTACACCTACACCTACCTGATGAACGGCGCCGCGGCGGCCGGCAACTGGACCGGCATCTTCCGGCCCGGCGAAAAGATCCGCCTGCGCTTCATCAACGGCTCGGCGATGAGCTACTTCGACGTGCGCATTCCTGGCCTCAAGATGACGGTGATCTCCGCCGACGGCCAGGATGTCGAGCCGGTATCGATTGACGAGCTCCGCATCGCGGTCGCCGAGACCTACGACGTGATCGTGGAGCCGCAGGAAGATCGCGCGTACACCGTGTTCGCGCAGTCGATGGACCGCACTGGCTACGCCCGCGGCACGCTGGCGCCGCGGCTAGGCATGCAGGCGGACGTGCCGGCGATCGACCCGCGCATGCCGATCAGCATGGTGGACATGATGGGCGCGATGGCCACGCACGGCTCGCACGGCGGGCACGCCGGCATGCAGGGCATGGCGGGCATGGACAAGGCTGGCATGGCGATGGGCGGCACGCCCGCGGTGCGTCATGCCCGCACCGAATACAGCCCCGGCGTCGACATGCATGTGGACATGCCGCGCACCAATCTCGACGACCCCGGTATCGGCCTGCGCGACAACGGTCGGCGCGAACTCACCTACGCCGACCTGCACACCATCGGGGGTCCGCTCGACGCGCGCGAACCCGGTCGCGAGATCGAGCTGCACCTCACCGGCAACATGGAGCGCTACATGTGGTCGTTCGACGGTGTGAAGTTCTCCGACGCCAAGCCGGTGCACTTCCGCCGCGGCGAGCGCCTGCGCATCGTGCTGGTCAACGACACCATGATGAACCACCCGATCCACCTGCACGGCATGTGGAGCGAGCTGGAAAATCCCGCCGGGCAGTTCCAGGTGCGCAAGCAAACCGTCAACGTGCAGCCGGCGCAGCGCATCAGCTACGCCGTCACCGCGGACAATCCGGGCCGCTGGGCGTATCACTGCCACATGCTGTACCACATGGAAGCGGGCATGTTCCGCGAAGTGGTGGTGTCATGAGCGTGCCTCGTCAACTCACCTCAACTTGCTTGCGTCGTTCGATGTTGCTGACAGCGCTTTTGCTGGCGTTGCCCTTGACGGTCGCAGCACAGAGTGCACCGGCTTCGTCGAGCAGCGCGTCCACGATGGACATGGGATCGATGCCGGGCATGGATCACGGCAGCATGGCGGGCATGACCATGCCCGCTTCACCGGCCAGCACCGCAAAACCCGCGGCAACGAAGGCGAAAAAGCACAGGCACGCCGCGAAACTGGCGGTGCCTGCGCAGACCATGAACGGCATGCGCGGCATGGATCAGCAGACAATGCCGGGCATGGACCATTCGTCCCAACCCGCCACGCCTCCGGCATCTTCTGGCGGCATGCAGGGGATGAGCCACGACGCCATGCCGGGCATGAGCCCCGCACCGATGAAGGGCATGGATCATGGTTCGGCGCAGGGCAGCGAGGCGATGTCCGGCATGAACATGGATGCTCCTTCAGGCATGACCATGGGATCGATGCAGGGCGGTAGCCCGCCGCCGAATGCGCGCAGTCCGGACTACTCCGATGGCGTTGGCTACGGCTCGATGAAGGGCATGGAAATGGCCGACAGTGCGCCGCTGGGCATGCTGCTGATCGACCAGCTCGAAGCGTTCCACGGCAAGCACGGCAACGGGCAGACCTGGGAAGCCGAAGGTTGGTACGGCAACGATGAAAACAAGCTGTGGCTGCGCACCGAAGGCGACCGCAGCCGCGGCAAGATCGAGGACGGCGATGTCGAGGCGTTCTGGAACCACCTCGTCGCCACCTACTGGAGCACCCAGCTTGGCGTGCGTCACGAGTTGGGCGAAGGGCCTAGCCGTAACTGGGCCGCGTTCGGCGTGAATGGCCTTGCGTCGTACTGGTTCGAGCTCGAAGCGACCGGCTATGTCGGCCCGTCCGGGCGTACCGCGGCACGCTTGCGTGCCGAGTACGAACTGCTGTTCACCCAGCGGCTGATCCTGCAGCCGGAGTTCGAGGTCAATGCCTACGGCAAGTCCGACCCGGTTCGGCGTATCGGCAGCGGCATCTCCGATGCACAGCTTGGCTTGCGTTTGCGCTACGAGATTCGGCGGCAGTTCGCGCCGTACATCGGCGTCGTGTGGACGCGTCGTTTAGGCAACACGGCCGACTTCGCGCGCGCCGATCATCAAGCCATCTTCGACCGGCAGTGGGTAGCCGGCGTCCGCATCTGGTTCTGAAGGAGATTCATCATGAAACAGCACATCAAGCACCACAGCATCACCGTCGTTGCGGTTCTTGCCACCCTGGCCGTGGGTGCCGGAGTCTTCGTTTATTCCGGTCTCTACAACATCGGTGCCGACGACCATCACACCAAGCCGGTCCTCACGGTCATGCAGATGGTGCGCGATCGTTCGATTCACGCACGTTCGAAAGACATCGTCGTGCCAAATCTTGAGGATCCGCAGTTGATCCTCAAGGGCGCCGGCCAGTACGCGGCGATGTGCACCCAGTGCCATCTGAAGCCGGGCATGAAGGATTCGGAGATCCGCCCGGGGCTGTATCCACAGCCGCCCAACCTGTCGCAAGTGCGGATCGCCCCGCAGGATGCGTTCTGGGTGATCAAGCACGGCATCAAGATGAGCGCGATGCCGGCGTGGGGTACGACCCATGGAGACCCGGCCATCTGGAGCATGGTCGCGTTCCTGCAGAAGCTGCCGGACATGACGCCGCAGCAATACAAGAACATGGTGGCTAAGGCACCGCCGGACGAGGATATGGATATGGGCGAAGACGCCCACAGCCATAGCCACGGCGACGAAGCAGAGGAAGGCATGCACGGCGCCGCGGACATGCAGGGCATGGAGATGCCCGGTGATGCCGGTCACAGCCATGGTACGTCCGAGGATGGGCGTGATCACGCCGCTGCCACACCGACTGCGGACAACGCCGCGGGTGCAGCCGCGTCAGCAGACACGCCGCTATCCCTGGCTGGACTGAAACCGAGAGCCGCACCCGCGGCCGAAGCGGCGGCACGGGCATTCCAGGCGGCCTTGCATCGGGGTGACCGGGCGGCGGTGCTCGCGTTGCTGGCACCGGAGGTCACCGTCACCGAAGACGGTCACACGCAATCGCACGACGAGTACGCGAACCGCCATCTGGGCGAGGACATCGCGTTTCTGAAAGGCGCAACGATCACGCCGATCTCGCTCGGCTCGATGCCCATGGGCGACACCGCGATGGTGGGCAGCGAAAGCACCATCGCGGCGGTCAGCAAGGGCAATCCGGTCACGCTGCGCAGCCGCGAGATGCTCACGCTCAAAAAGCTGGATGGCGCGTGGAAGATCGTGATCATCCAGTGGCAATCCACACCGATCCAGAAAAAATCTTGAAGGCGTATCGACCGTCCCTGCGAAGTCAGGGGCGAACGGAGGTTGTATCGACAGGCTCCCGATTCGCCGCGCCAATCAGGTGATTCGATGAGTTGCACGGCATCCGCGGCATCTCCCGACCGAAGGAGCAGAACATGGCCTTTCTAAGCTACCGCGAAGCGCTCGGTCGCATGGTGCGGGGTAATGCACAAGCGCTGTCGAAGAACGACATTTCGGACACGATCAGCTTCGCCCGCATCACGCTGATCGTCGGGCTGGTGTTTCTGCACTATCAGCAATACCCCGAGGTGCAGGCGAACCCGTTCGCCGGGATGGACGTCTCCGAGCATCAGGTGGCGACCTTCGTCAACAGCTTCATGCTGTTCTTTTTCTTCAGCGTGGTACCGCTGCTGAGCATGATTTCAGGTTGGCTGTTCTTCTCGTTCGACGCGGACAAGGCGGGGGCCAGCCTGCGTCATCGCATCCGTCGCCGGTTCACGTCGCTCTACCTTCCCATGGTCTTCTGGGATGTGTTGTACCTGGTGATCCTGATTCCGCTGTTTGTGTGGAAGCCGGACTATCCGCTGTTTGGCGAGATCAACATCCATTTCGCCGATGCCGGTTTCATGGACTACGTCAACGCGCTGTTCGGCATTACCGCGCATCCCGTCGGTTTCCAGTTCTGGTTTATCCGCGACCTGTTCACCACCGTGCTTGTCAGTCCGCTGCTGTGGCTTTCGCTGAGGCGGACACCGTGGCTGGGCATGGCGGTGTTGGGCGTCGCGTGGATGCTCGGCAGCAACCTGTTCATCTTCTTCCGCACCGATGTGGTGTTTTTCTTCTACCTCGGCGGTTTCCTGCGCATTCACCGGATTCCTCTGCACATCAGCCGCCGGACGGCGTGGAGTTGCATGGCCTTGTACATCGTGCTGGTGGCGCTGCGAACGATGGCTCCGCTGGTCCTCGACCTTGAAGGCGTGCGGCCGCATGTGCTGACGGTGGCGACCCGTTCGATGCGCATTCTCGGCGTACTCGCTTGCTGGGGCGTCTTCCTGCAACTGGCCAGCACACGCTTCGGCATGCTCGTCGCTCGTTTCGGTGGCCTGGCGTTTTTCCTGCACTCCATCCATTTCCCCCTGATCGCCGAGGTCAAGATCCTGCTGTGGCCGCTACTACCCGCGCAAACGGACGGCTGGCTGATCGCGCACTATGTGGCGAGCGTAACGGTTACCGTATTCATCGGTTTGTCGGCGGGGTTGCTGTTGGCGACCAAGGCGCCCAAGGTGTTTGCCTTGATGAACGGCGGACGGCCGGGAACCGGGCCACAAGGGCGCGAGGCACCAGTGCCAGCGACCACGCCGCTGCCTGCGGCATCCCTGGGGGTAGAGGAGAGATTCAGCAAGCCTGACGAATCCAGCTCTGTCTGCGACGGAGCGGTAGTGCCAACTATCGCCAGTGCTCAGGTGCGGGAGCGGGCGCCACCGGAGGAAACATGAACATGCTGCTGCAGCCGATCGATATTTTTGTTTATACGTGGCTCACCATCGCGGTGCTGTCGGCCGGCTATGTCGCGTGGGATCAGTTCCACGGCAACCCCGAGCCGACCGTCATGAAATGGGGTTTCGTGCTGATCACCTTGTACATGGGACCGATCGGTTTGCTGCTGTACGTGATGGCAGACAAGGAGCCGGCGCCCGGCGCGCATGAAGCGTTCGTGCGGCCGCTGTGGAAACAGGGCGTGGGATCGGCGGTGCATTGCGTGGCGGGTGACGCCACCGGCATCATCCTGGCCGCCGTGATCGTTTCGCTGATCGGTCTGCCGATGTGGGCCGACATCATCATCGAGTACCTGACGGGCTTCCTGTTCGGCCTGCTGATTTTCCAGGCGCTGTTCATGCGCAAGATGATGGGCGGGTCGTATCTGCAGAACGTGCGCAAATCCTTCATGCCCGAATTCATTTCGATGAACGCGATGATGTCGGGCATGGCGCCGGTGATGGTGCTGCTGATGATGGGCCGCGACATGCGCGCGATGTGGCCGGGCGAGCCGTTGTTCTGGTTCGTGATGTCGCTCGGCGTCACGGCTGGATACGCGGTGACGTATCCGGTCAATGTCTGGCTGGTATCACGCGGCATGAAGCACGGCCTGATGACAGTCCGAGCTGACGATGCGGCGGGCAAATCCGACGAGAAACCTGACACCGGGAAGCCGGCGGCGGCTCACGCGGCGATGGCCGGCACGCACGAGCCTGACGCCCATCAAGGCGACAATGAACCGGCCATGCCCGCCAGCCACGGCATGCACGACAGCGGCCAGGTGCCCACGCGCGCCCAGCTGATCGCGGTGACCTGCTTCACCGCCCTGATGTTGATCGCCGGGATGACGCTGCCCTCGGCTTTCGTGAACATGCGGCTCTCCGCACACGAGGTGGGAAAGCTGATCATGCCGCCGGGCATGATCAGTACCCAGGAAACGCCCGCCGACACGATGCGCGACATGGCCGGCATCGATCCGCGCGACAGCGTTTACACCGCGCCGGTTGCCGCGCAGGGCGATCAGTTGCTCAAGCCGCAGATCGTCGACGGCGTGAAGGTGTTCCACCTCAACCTCGAAGTGATCCAGTGGAGCATCCTGAAGGATCGCCCGGTGAACGCGTATGCGGTCAACCGCCAGGTGCCCGGACCGCGCATCGAGCTTGAGCAGGGCGATCACGTGCGCTTCGTGGTCACTAACCACCTGCCCGAGGCAACCACGCTGCACTGGCACGGGCTGATCGTGCCCAACGCGATGGACGGCCCGGCGCTGCTCACGCAGTCGCCGATCGCGCCCGGCGCGAGTTACACGTACGACTATGTGGTGGCCCAGGTCGGCACCTACTTCTATCATTCGCACGACCATCCAGATCGCCAGCAAAGCCTGGGCCTCTATGGCGCGCTGATCGTGCGGGCCACGCACAATCCGGAGAATCTGCAGCGACTGGCCGCGTTGCATCTGCCGTCGGAAGAGGTAACGGCGCCAGCTGATCCGGCGAAAGAGGTGAAGGCCGATCACGAGTACACCATCCTGCTGCAGGAATGGCTGGCCCGCGACGGCATCACCTACCCGGCGATGAACATGGAAGGCGGGTTGCCCAACTACTTCACGATCAACGGCAAGGCCTACCCGGCTACCGACACGGTCACCATGAAACTGGGCGAGACAATCAAGATCCGCTTCATCGGCAGCAACACCAACTTCATCCACCCGATGCACATCCATGGTGGACCGTTCACCGTGGTTGCCCGCGACGGCGTGGATCTGCCGAAGGATGCGCAGTTCCAGGCCGATACCGTCAACGTGGGGCCGGGCCAGCGCTACGATGTGATCTGGACCGCCCGCAAACCCGGCCGTTGGCTGGTGCATTGCCATATCCCGCACCACACGACGAACAACAATCGGGAACAGCAGGGCGGCGGTGGGCTGATGATGGTGTTGAACGTGCTCGATGCGTCCGGTCGTTCACTGCCGATGCCGCCGCAGTGAGCGGTGGCGTGAACCGTCTGGTTTCGTATTCGAATAGCCGACTTGAGCTGCATCAACCCCGATACCGGCGTTTCTGTATAAGGTAGCTGTCACATGATTCGCGCATTCCGCATCCGTCCCGTCACCCGTCGTCGCCTGGCATGGCTGGTGGCCTTGATGCTCCTGTGGCAACAGGTGGCAGTGGCCGCCTACGCCTGCCAGACGTTGCCCGCGGCGATGGAGCAAATGACGACGATGACGCCGCCAGCGTCGACGGCGGCAATGGACGACTGTGCGGACATGCCCGGTTCCCGGGTTACTCCGCTGTGCCAGAAGCACTGTGCGCCGGACCAGGTCACGCAGGTCGACGCCCGCCCGACGTCGGTGCCGCTCAGTGCGTTGACCGCGGTACCGCCGATGCTGATGTCGGTGACCGCTGTTGCGCTGCAATCGGATCGAAGCCTGGCGCGGCTCGATTCTCGGCGAACACCGCCGCCCATTCCCAGGTTGTTGTTCTGCTCACTCCTGATTTGATCTGACTCGTCGTGCATTGACCGACGTGGCGGCGTGCCTGCGAGGCGTGCCGCGATCACAGATCGACGGAGTGTTCACCCATGTTTTCGATTCTTTTTGCCCGACGCCGGCTGGCGTTGGGCCTGGCCGCGCTTCTTTACGGAGCATCGGCCGTGACGTCCTATGCCGTCGAACCGCCGCTGACGTTTGAAGCCGCCGTCCAACGAGGCTTGGCGAATGCGCCGCAGCTTGATGCGCGCAGCGCTGACATCGACGCCATGCATGAGGAAGCAGCTCGTGCCGGTCGCTTGCCCGATCCGTCGCTGACCGTCGGCATCGCCAACTATCCGGTGACCGCACCGGGCGCTTTCAGCTTGCGCTCGGACGGCATGACCATGCGCACTGTCGGTGTGATGCAAGTGATCCCGTCGCGTGCTGCTCGCGATGCCGAGCGCGGACTGGCCAACGCGCAGATCGATGCGGCAGCAGCGAACCGCGCAGCCACCGCGCAGACCGTGCAGGAGCGTATCGCCGATGCCTGGATCAGTGTTTGGGCGGTTGAGCAACAGCGTGCGTTATTGGTCGAATTGCGTGGTGAGAGTGCCTTGGCTGTGCAGACCACGCAGGCGCGCCTGCGCGGTGGCGAAGGCAGCGCATCCGACGCGCTGGCCACGCGCGCTGAAGCCGCCACGCTGGATAACCGCCTGGAAGCTGCCGACGCGGACCTCACGGCGGCGCAGGCCAGCCTGCAGCGTTGGGTAGGACCCGCCACTGGTTCACTCGCCGAGGCACCGGATTTTGGGCGACTGCCGATCGCACTCAGCAGCCTTGAGCACTCCATCGACCAGCAGGCACCGATGCAGGCCTGGGCCGCGCGCGAACAGGTCGCCCAGGCCGCGCTCGAGCAGGCGCGTGCGGCGAGGCATCCCGACTGGAGCGTCAGCGCCATGTATGGCAAGCGTGCGCCGGGGCTGTCGGACATGGTCACGCTGCAGTTCGGCGTCAGTCTGCCGCTGTTCAGTCGCAACCGACAGGACCGCGGCATCAGCGCCAGGCAGGCGCAATGGGATGCTGCGCAGGCAGACCACGAGGATGCACGCCGCGCCCAGCGTGAAGCCGTGGCGCGGACGATAGCGGCATGGCAGGGCTGGGGCCGACAGATTGAACGCGACCAAAAGATCCTGTTGCCGCTGACCCGCGATCGCGCGAAAACCGCGCTGGCCAGCTATGGCGGTGGCGGCTCGCTGCAGCCTTGGCTGAATGCACGTCGCGATGACATCGAATTGCGTTTGACCTATGCCGATGCGCTCGCTGCACGCGCGCGGCTCTGGGCATCGCTCGCTTATCTGCTACCGACCTCGGAGACGACGCCATGAAGCGCCCGTTTGTGATTTCTATCGCGGTGCTGGCGGGCGTTGTTCTTGTCGCGCTCGGCTATGTAGGTGGTCGCCATGTCGGCTCGGCGCCTGCTGCGAAGTCGGCAGCGCCGTCAAGCGCAGCGGACGCCAAGGCCAAGGCGTTGTACTGGTTTGACCCGATGGTGCCGCAACAGCACTACAACAAACCGGGCCTATCGCCGATGGGCATGCAGATGGTGCCCAAATACGCCGATGCCGGGGCCAAGAAAGGCGGCGTGAGCATCGATCCGCACACCGTCGAGAATCTGGGTATCCGCACCGCTCCGGTCGAACGCCGGGTGCTGAGCCGCGACCTGCGCGTGCCCGGCACGGTGAGCTGGGATCTGCGTCAGGCCACCACGGTCAGCGCGCGGGCCGATGGCATCGTGACGCATCTGGATGTGCGCGCACCGTTCACTGCCGTCACGGCGGGTGAGCCGCTGGCCGAGTTGCTCTCGCCCGAGTGGAACAGCGCCGTCGCCGAATACAAGGCACTGCTGCAGGCGCGTTCGCCCGACGCGCAGGCGTTGCGCTCGGCGGCGTACCAACGGTTGCTGGTGATGGGGCTGACCGCGGGCGACATCCGCTCGGCGATCCATGCCCACGGCGCGAAGGCCACGATCACGCTGACGGCGCCGCAGGCCGGCGTGGTGGTCACGGTCGAGGTGCGCGAAGGTCAGCGGGTCAGCGCCGGACAGACCCTGATGACGTTGAACGGACTGTCCACGGTGTGGGTCGAGGCCGAGCTGCCACAGGCCGATGGAGCGGGCATCCCGGCCGGCACACCGGTCACGGCGACGGTCGACGCGCAACCGGGGCAAACCTTTCACGGCAAGGTCGAAGCATTGCTGCCGCAGGTCGACACCGTCAGTCGCACCCAACGCGCACGCATCGTGCTCGACAACCCCGACGGCGTGCTGGCGCCGGGCATGTTCGCCACAGTAAGTCTGCAACCGACCACCGGAAAGCCCATGCCGGTGGTGCCGGACGATGCCTTGATCGCCACCGGCACGGCGACCCGGGTGATCGTCGCCGACAGCGCCGGGCACTTCCATCCGGTGGCGGTACGCATCGGCCGCTCGACGGACGGCTATACGGCCATCCTGAGTGGCCTCAACGGCGGCGAGCGAATCGTGGTGTCCGGCCAGTTCCTGATCGATTCGGAAGCGAGCCTGTCCGGTGGGCTGGAGCGGCTGAGCGATCCGGCCACGGCCGGCTCCGTCACAGCCAACCCCGCCACGAACGGCGCGAAGCCGGCACCGTCCACCAGCAGCAAGTCGCCGATGCCGGCGATGCCGGGCATGTCCGGGAGCAAGCCATGATCGGCGCCGTGATCCGCTGGTCGATCGCCCATCGGATTTTCATCCTGCTCGCCGCACTGGTGCTGGCGCTCGCCGGCATCTGGTCGATCTCGCGCACGCCGCAGGATGCGTTGCCCGACCTGTCCGATACCCAGGTGATCATTCGCACCAGCTGGCCGGGCCAGTCGCCGCAGATCGTGGAAGACCAGGTGACCTATCCGCTGGCCACCACCATGTTGTCGGTGCCCGGCGCGAAGACCGTGCGCGGCTATTCGTTCTTTGGCGACTCCTACATCTACGTGTTGTTCGACGACAACACCGACCTGTACTGGGCGCGTTCGCGCGTGTTGGAGTACTTGAGTCAGGTGCGCGCGCAACTGCCGGCCGACGTCAATCCTGCGCTCGGTCCCGACGCGACCGGGTTGGGCTGGATCTACGAATACGCCCTGGTCGATCCGACCGGCAAGCATGACCTGGGCCAGCTGCGCAGCCTGCAGGACTGGTTTCTGCGCTATCAGCTGAAGACCGTCCCCGATGTCGCCGAGGTGGCCACGCTCGGCGGCATGGAGCGCGCCTGGCAGGTGGTGCCCAATCCGCAAAAACTGGCCGCGCACGGCCTCACAGTCGCGCAACTGGTCGACGCGATCCGTGCCGCCAACGGTGCGAACGGTGGCTCCGTCATCGAACAGGGCGAGGCGGAGCTGATGGTGCGCAGCGTCGGCTATCTGCGCAGCGTGAGTGAGTTCGAGCAGGTGCCCATCCTCACCAACGCCAACGGCGTGCCGGTGCTGCTGCGCGATGTGGCCACGGTGCGGCGCGGCCCCACCCTGCGCCGCGGGCTGGCCGAACTGGATGGGCAGGGCGGCGTGGTCGGCGGCGTGGTGGTATTGCGCTCGGGCAAGAACGCGAAAGCGGCGATCGTCGCAGTCAAGGCGAAACTCGCCGAACTCAAACGCAGCTTGCCGCCGGGCGTCGAGATCGTGCCGGCCTACGATCGCTCCAGGCTGATCGATGCGTCGGTGAACAATCTGCGCGACAAGCTGATCGAGGAGTTCATCGTCGTCGCGCTGGTCTGCGTGCTGTTCTTGTGGCACCTGCGCTCGGCGCTGGTCGCGGTGCTCACCTTGCCGCTGGGCGTGCTGGCCGCCTTCATCGTCATGCATCTGCAGGGGGTCACGGCGAACATCATGTCGCTGAGCGGCATCGCCATCGCGATCGGCGCGATGGTGGATGCCGCCATCGTGATGATCGAGAACGCGCACAAGCATCTTGAGCGTTGGCGCGATGCGCACGACGGGTGCGAACCGGCTGGCGCCGAACGCTGGCGACTGATCGGCGATGCCGCCGCCGAGGTCGGCCCGGCGCTGTTCGTCAGCCTGCTGATCATCACGTTGTCGTTCGTGCCGGTGTTCGCGCTGGAGTCGCAGGAAGGCAAGTTGTTCAAGCCACTGGCGTTCACCAAGTGCTACGCGATGGCGGCGGCCGCCGGCTTGGCAGTGACGCTGATTCCGGTGCTGATGGGCTATCTGGTGCGCGGGCGCATTCGGGCCGAACAGGCGAACCCGCTCAATCGCTGGTTGATCACCATCTACCGTCCGGCCCTGGAAGCGGTGCTGCACTTTCCCAAGGCCACGTCCCTGCTGGCCGCACTGGTGTTGCTGTCGGCATTGCTGCCGCTCAGCCAGCTCGGCAGCGAGTTCATGCCGGCGATGGATGAGGGCACGCTGCTGTATATGCCTACGGCACTGCCGGGACTGTCCGCCGGCAAGGCCGCGCAACTGCTGCAGCTCACCGACCGGATGATCAAGACCGTGCCCGAAGTCGCGCACGTGTTCGGCAAGGCCGGCCGTGCGGAGTCGGCCACCGATCCGGCGCCGCTGGAAATGTTCGAGACCACGATCACCTTCAAGCCGAAGAGCCAGTGGCGTGCGGGCATGACCATGGACAAGATCAAACAGGAGTTGAACGCGGCGGTGCAGGTGCCCGGTCTGACCAACCTGTTCGTGCCGCCGATCCGCAACCGCATCGACATGCTCGCCACCGGCATCAAGAGTCCGATCGGCATCAAGGTGCTGGGTCCGGATTTGAAGACCTTGCAGGATCTGGCCGACCGCATCGAGACGGTCGCGCGCACGGTGTCCGGGGTCAGTTCGGCGGTGGCCGAACGGGCCGCCAGCGGGCGCTACGTCGACGTGCACATCCGCCGTGTCGACGCCGCGCGCTATGGGCTGACCCAGCAGCAGATCCAGTCAGTCATCGCCACCGTCGTGGGCGGCGATCCGATCGGCCAGACCGTGGAGGGGCTGGAGCGCTATCCGATCGTGGTGCGTTATCCGCGCAGCGAGCGCGATTCGGTGCAGTCGCTCAGGCAACTGCCGCTGGTTGCGCCCGGCGGCGTGCAGCTGGCGCTGAGCCAGGTCGCCGACGTTCGGGTGGAGGCAGGCCCCAGCATGCTCAAGAGCGAGAACACGCGCCTGACCACGTACGTCTACGTCGACACCGCCGGGCGTTCGCTGGGCGCGGTGGTGGGCGATCTGCAGAAGGCGGTGGCCGCGCAGATCACCCTGCCGGCGGGTTACACGCTGGACTGGTCGGGCCAGTTCGAGTTCCTGACGCGGGCGATGAGCCGGTTGCAGCTGGTGGTGCCGGTGACCTTGGTCATCATCTTCATGCTGATCTACGGCGTGTTTCGCCGGCTGGATGAGGCCGGTCTGATCATGGCGAGCCTGCCATTCGCGCTGGTCGGCGGCTTGTGGCTGATCTGGCTGATGGGCCAGGCGGTCTCGGTGGCGTCGATCATCGGCTTCATCGCGCTGGGCGGCGTGGCGGCCGAGTTTGGCGTGGTGATGCTGCTGTATCTGCGCCAGGCGTGGGATCACCAACTCGCGCTCGATCCGCAGGCCGGGCCAGAGGCGCTGGATGTAGCGATCCGCGAGGGCGCGGTGCAGCGCGTGCGCCCCAAGGCGATGACCGTGGCCGTGATCCTGGCCGGCTTGTTTCCGATCCTCGTGGGGCAGGGCGCTGGCCACGAGGTGATGCAGCGCATCGCCGCGCCGATGGTCGGCGGCATGATCACCGCGCCGCTGCTGTCCATGCTGATCATCCCCGCGGCCTTCCGCCTGCTGGTGCGGCGGCGCTTGCGCAAGGCACAACGGACGCGCGCCGCTGTGCACTCCATTCACTCCAACCCGCTAGGAACTGGTGTATGAACTCATGGATATCGCGATGCTCGCTGCGCTCGGTGCCTCGGCAATGCCCGATGCTGCTGGACATCAGTAACGCAAGGACCCACATCCCGGACGGTAAACACGCATGACGAATGAACCAATCCTGCGCAGCACGCTGACCTGTCCGCATTGCAGTCATCAGGCCACGGAGACCATGCCGACCAACGCCTGCCAGTTTTTCTACGACTGCGCCGGTTGTGGCGAGCTGCTTCGTCCGAAGCCGGGCGACTGCTGTGTGTTCTGTTCCTGGGGCAGCGTGCCGTGCCCGCCGATCCAGCAGCAAAAATCCTGTTGCGGATAAGCGGGTCGCGGATCAGCTGCGACGTGCTGCGTTCAGACCAACCGGCAATGGCAATAGGTGAACGACTGCGTGGTACCGAAAGGTGTGTGATGCAGTTCGGGCAGGCTGTCGATCAGCTCGAAACGCGAGCCGAGCGCCTGCTGCAGCGACGCCGCGTCATACCGCACCACCTCCAGCCCGCTGCACCGCTCGGGCCCCTGCGGGCTAAAGGTGGCGATGACGACATGCCCGCCGAGTTTCAAGGTTCGGGTGAGCTGATGCACATAGGCGGCGCGCTGTTCGGCCGTGGTCAGGAAGTGAAACAGCGCGCGGTCATGCCAGAGATCAAAGTGCTGCTCCGGCAGCGACGCCTGCAGCACATCGGCTGCCAGCCATGTGATTTGCGCCGCCTGGGTGCCAAGGCGCTGCTTGGCGACATCGATGGCGGCTTGTGAAATATCGAGCACGCTGAGCTGGCGATAACCCCTGGCCAGCAAGTCATCGACCAGGGTCGCCTCACCACCACCGATGTCGATGATGGCGGCATCGCGATCCGGCACAGCTTCCGCGATCAGGTCGAGCGAGATGTCCAGATGCGGGCGATACCAGCTGACGGCAGTCGCTGCCTTGGTCTGGTAGACGGTTTCCCAGTGCTGTTTGTTGACCATGAGGATGCGTACTTCACGGATGCCGGTGACGGTGTTAGAGCATAAATGCAATTGTCTAACAGCGAAGCGGTCGGGTAGCATCACCCGATGTATCGTTCCTCGCCATCACTGCTGACCCGCCTGCGCCGCCATCGCGGATTGTGGGTCTTGGCGGTGGCCGTCATGCTGATCAAGCTAACGGCCGGAACGATCTGCCTGACGGATGGCCCGGATAAGCGGCTCGGTTCGGCGACGACCACCATCGTTGCCACGGCGTCGATGGATACCGTGATCGAGATGGCATCCAGCGACGATGCCGGTAGTTGTGTGCTCGGTGAAGTGGGTGGGTGCCATTGCGCCTGCGCGCATACGGTGACACTGCCTACCGCCGCCTTGCTGTCCATCGCCAGGATGGACGCGCGCTTCGATTCTCCCGTGATCGCATCGGGATACACGCCGGCCATGACCGGTTCCTTGATACGCCCCCCGATCGCCTGAAAAACCGCACCGTTTTGCGATGAAGCCGCCAATGCGGCGCATCGCCTCGTGACCGTTTTCAGGAGATCGCTTCATGTCTGTTTTACGTTCGGTGCCCATGGGCGCCGTGTGTCTGTTGTATGCCGCGGTGCTCAGTGCTGCACCACCATCCGATCCACTCCCAAGGACTGTTCCGACGACCTCGGCACCTGCGCCTTTGCAGGCGGCCGTGCGCGGTATCTGGAACGGCAGTCCTGAAGTACAAGCCGCGCAGGCTGAACTGGAAGCGGCGCGTGCACGTGCCCGAGCCGCGGCGCAACCGCTGTACAACCCGTCGCTGGCGCTGGACGCGGAAAATGCTGACGTCAATCGACGCACGGTGGGTCTTGGTTTGCCGCTCGATTTGTCCGGCAAGCGACGCGCTCGCGCGAGTCAGGGCAGTGCCGCATTGCGCGCGAGTGGAGCCGGGTACGATCTGCGGCGTCGGGATATCGCGACGCGTTGGCTGAAGGCCTGGTCGAGCACCGCGCTGGCCGCGAAGCAAAGTGAACTGGGGCGGCGCCGGCTGGTGTTGATGCAACGCTTCGACGAGCTCGCCGCGCAACGGTTGAAGGTAGGCGATATCAGCAGCCCGGAGCGCGATCTGGCCGGCCTCGCATTGGGCGAAGCACAGGTACAGCAGGCGTCACTGGTCGGTAATGAAGCAACCGCCCGTGCCGCGTTGTTGGCCATCAGCGGCGACCAGCGGGCCAGCCTGCCTGCGTTGCCGACCGGCCTGCCACCGTCGACCGAAGACGTTACGCCGTTGCCCGTCGACGAATTGCCAGAACTGGTGCAGGCACGCGCGCAGCAAGACAGTGCCGAAGCCGGTGTGCAGGTCGCACGACGCGCACGCATTCCCGATCCTACCGTCAGCTTGACTGGTGGTCAGGTACGCAATGGGCCGCGCACTGACCAGATCATTGGCCTCAGCGTGTCGATCCCGTTGCCGGTGCTCAATACCGGCCGTGCCGAGGTGGCCGCGGCACGGGCCGAAGCCGATGCGTCCGCCGCGAACGTGCGCTCACGCCAGTTCACGTTGGGTGCCGGTCTGGTGGGGGCGGTTTGTTGTATACGACCCCGCCCTGGACCGAGCGGGCTACCATCTTCAGGGCCCTGGCCCGCGGCGCCTCCGGCATCTTTGCGGCTGTTAAATCCCGCCGCGGACGCGGCGATTCAGGAGGGCGACATCATCACGGCGGTCAACGG
>JBEPVP010000047.1:0-19636 GCA_041690935.1 Rhodanobacter sp. | reverse complement strand
GGTCCGGGTCGGGCTTGGCGTGGCGCACCTCATCGCGGGTCACCACCGGCACTTTCGACGGATCGACGCCGAGTGCGTCCAGATTGGGCGCCGCCGTCTGCATGCGTCCGCTGGTGGCGATCGCCCACGGGATGCCCTGCGCGGTCAGATACGCCAGCAGCTCGCGTGCGCCCGGCAGCGGCCGCACCGAACCTTGCGTGTGCTGCCGGTTGAAGGCCTCGGCATGCCAGCCGCGCAATCGTGCCAGGCGTTCATCGGTGATCGCCAGCCCGGTCTCGCGCAGCAGGATGTTGGTGAACAGGCCGCCGCTCATGCCGATCTTGCGATGGATGCGCCACACCGACAGCTCCACGCCTTCGCGGTCCAGCGCTTCCTTCCAGGCCAGCACATGCTGGTAAACGCTGTCGACCAGGGTGCCGTCGAGATCGAACAGGAAGGCGGTGTCGTGGCGGGGCATGGCAGTTCTCCGTAGTCGGCGCCGAGTTGGGCGCTACCTCAACGCAGCAGGTCGATCTTGCGCAGTCCGCGCCGGATCGCTTCGAGGTTGCCGCCCGCGGGCCAGCCCACCACGGTGTCGATCACGGTGCCGTGATCGAGGAAATAGAACGTCGGCGTTTCGACCCGCTGCACCATCGGCAGCGCGGCATGGTCGTAGGCGATGCCGATGCGCAGCGCGGGATGCGCCTGGTTCCACTCGCGCACGGCATCGAACGCGGTGATCTCGCTCGGCGGCGCCACCCATTGCCCGTACTCGCGGAACACATCGCGCAGCAGCGGATCGGCCTCGATGTCGCGCGCCGCGTTGGCGGAGAAAGGGCAGCCGGTCGACATCACCACCACGATCTGCGCCGGTGCGCGGATATTGAAGCGGAAGCGGACCAGTTCGCGCTTGCGCGTGCCGGGCGTGACGATCCACAGGCTGGGCTGCCCGTTGCGGAGGCGCGTGAACGAGCGCATGACCGGCGCAGGCGTACGCGCGAGCAGTGGGTACGCGGCGAGCAGCGCGCGCGCTTCGTCCGTGTGATGGGCGGCGACCAGGGCATCGTGGAGGTCCGCCGCGTGGGGGCGATCGACGCGCTGGCGGCGCTCCAGTTCGGCGAAGTCGGCGCGCATGTCGTTCAGATAGTCCGGCTGGCTGGTGGCGCCGAACGCGAAGGTGGCCGCGCGGAACAGGAACTCCACATCGCGTTCGCCGAGCAGGCGTCGCTGCGCGGCGGTCTGAAACGGCGCAATGCCCGCCGCATAAACATGGGTGATGGCTTGCGTCTGGCCGGCACGGTCCGGGTGCTCTCCGGGTGCGCCGAGCAGCTGCTCGTACGGGGCTTCCAGCACGCTCGCCGTGTCGTCGTCGCCGGCCGGGCGCGGCGTGCTGCGCGCGTCGAGATCGAGCGCATAACTTTCCCCGCCGAACAGCTGCAGCAGCACATAGGCCTGCTCGCGTATGAGTTCGTAGCGCAGGTCGCCGATGTTCATGCCGCCGACGCCATGTTCGCCGAACACCAGACCGTCGATGAATCGTCGTTGTGCGCCCGGCGTGAGCCAGCCCAGCGGCGATTCCGCTGACGGCGTGTCGTGCTGGTAGGCGTCCAGCTGCGCGCGCGTGGTGATGGGCTTGGCGGGGATGGCCAGCACGGCGCTGGTGGTCACGCCGACAGCCGGCGATGCCGGCGGTTCCGCCGCCAGCACGGCGCAAGGAAGGACCGACGTCCACAGGAGCAGCAGGCGGGCGATGGCGATGTACGGCATACGCGTTCCTCGCATTCCCATCGAAAGAACCAGCGCAGCTGTCCGCGTGACGCTGCAGGCTAGCGATGTTGCAACAGCGGCCGCCCCGATTCCAGCACCGCCAGCGCGGCCGCGCCGAGCAGGCCCGGTTCGGGATTCATGATCGCCTGGGTGGGCACCTTTTCCATGATGTCGCGGAAGCGCCCCTTGGCTTCGAAGCGTTCGCGGAACCCACCGCGCTCCAGCCAGGGCAACAGGATCGGGATCAGCCCGCCGGTGAGATAGACGCCATCCCATGCACCGAGCGTCAGCACGAGGTCGCCGGCGACGCTGCCGAAGATGCCGGCAAAGGTTTCCACGGTGCGCGTGCACAGCGGGCAACCGTCGTCCTTGGCGCGGGCGGTGATGTCCTCGGGCTTGAGGTCGTCGGGACGGGCGCCGACGATGTGGCAGATCGCGTCGTACAGGTTCACCAGGCCCTGGCCGCAGATCAGCCGCTCGTTGGAGACGCGCCCGTACTTGTGATTGAGGTAGCCGAGGATGGCGATATCTTCCGGCGAATGCGCAGCGAAGCCGGCGTGGCCGCCTTCGGTCTGCAGTACGCTGCAATGCCCGCCCCGCACCAGCAGGCCGCCGACACCCAGGCCGGTACCCGGTCCGACGATGGCGAAGGTCTGCTCGTCCTCGGCGCCGATCACCGGCCGCGCCACCGTGCCGACGTCGACCAGGTCGTCGCCCTGCAACAGGGTCACCGCCATGCTCTGCGCGGCGAAATCGTTGACCAGGTGCACGTATTCGAGACCGAGTGCGCTGGCCGTCTGACGGGCCGAGATCGCCCACGGATTATTGGTGACTTTCACCGTCTCGCCGTCGTCGATGCGACCGGCAGCGGCCACGATGGCGCGGCGCACTTTCAAGCCGGTGTCATCAAGATATTGCCTTGCGGTCGACACCAGCGAGTCGTGTTCAGCCACGCGGTAGCGACGAATACTGTCGTTGAGTAACGGTTTGTCGCACGCAGGATCGGCCAGTCCGAAACGGACATTGGTGCCGCCGAGATCGACGAGCAAGGTGGGGGCACTGCTGGACTGGCTCATGAAACTTCCTGACGGCGTGGAGCGCCAAGCCTGCCGACGTAACGCCGGTTAGTCCAGTCTTTTGCCGACCGTACGGCGCAGAATGCGCCACCGTATCCGGCCGATGGCTGGCGCGCCAACCGTGGCAAAGTGTCCGGCGACGACAGGGGCGCCGCGCCGCGGCGTAAAATGCTCCGATATCGTCCCACGAGTACCCGCCATGAGCTTTCCCGCCATCCGCATGCGCCGCATGCGCCGCGACGCCTTCTCCCGCGCGCTGATGCGCGAACACACCTTGCTGCCGAGCGACCTGATCATGGTCGCGTTCGTGATCGAGGGCGAAGGTCAGCGCGAAGCGGTGCCGTCGATGCCGGGCGTGGAGCGGCGGTCGATCGACGAGCTGCTGAAGCTGGCCGGCGAGTGCGTGAAACTCGGCATCCCCGCGCTGGCGCTGTTCCCCTCGCCGGGTTCCGCGGTGAAGAGCGAGGATGCCGCCGAGGCGTGGAATCCCGATGCGCTGATGCAACGCGCCACCCGCGCGCTGAAGGCGAAGTATCCCGAGCTGGGCCTGATCGGCGATGTGGCGCTCGACCCGTACACCACCCACGGCCAGGACGGCCTGATCGACGCCAGCGGCTACGTGATGAACGAGCCCACCGTCGCGGCGCTGATCAAGATGTCGCTGGCGCAGGCCGAGGCCGGCATGGATTTCGTGGCGCCGTCGGACATGATGGACGGCCGCATCGGCGCCATCCGCGAGGCGCTGGAAGACGCCGGTCACATCCACACGCGCATCCTCGCCTACTCGGCGAAATACGCCTCCGCGTTCTACGGCCCGTTTCGCGACGCGGTCGGCTCGTCGGCCAATCTCGGCAAGGGCAACAAGCACACCTACCAGATGGATGTCGCCAACAGCGACGAGGCGCTGCACGAAGTCGAGCTCGACATCGCCGAAGGCGCCGACGCGGTGATGGTGAAACCCGGCTTGCCGTACCTCGACATCGTGCGCCGCGTGAAGGACACGTTCGGCGTGCCGACCTTCGTGTATCAGGTCAGCGGCGAGTACGCGATGCTGAAGGCGGCCTCGCAGAATGGATGGCTGGATGAGAAGGCGGTGGTGCTGGAGTCGCTGACGGCAATGAAGAGGGCGGGGGCGGATGCGATCCTGACTTACTATGCGATCGATGCGGCGAGATGGTTGCGGGGGGAGTAGGCAGCGCCAGCTTTGCAATGTCTGCCACCCGAAGCGGGCAGCTAGCTGATTGATGGAGGACAAGGAAAAGATGTGGCCAAGAGGGGTGAAAGAAGAGGTGCTGGTGGCCTGCGGCCGTAGCTGCTGCATTTGCCATAAATTCTGCGGGACAAAC
This sequence comes from Rhodanobacter sp., assembly GCA_041690935.1. Taxonomy (GTDB): domain Bacteria; phylum Pseudomonadota; class Gammaproteobacteria; order Xanthomonadales; family Rhodanobacteraceae; genus Rhodanobacter. The sequence continues at coordinate 15,468 of JBEPVP010000047.1, read as the reverse complement.
ATCGAGCTTCACCACATCAAACCGGAGGCACGGGACGGCCCCTCCACGCTCGATAACTGCATCCCCCTGTGCTTTGACTGTCACGCCGACGCGGGCCACTACAACGACAAACATCCTAAAGGAACGAAATACACCAGCGCCGAGCTGCAAAAGCACCGCGACACCTGGTTCGAGGCCATGAAAGGCGTTAAACGGGCTGAACGGGCGGCCGCCGACGCGGATGATCTGGGCGTTCCGATAGAAGTCTACGAGAACCAGAGCATTCGATTTCGCGGCTTTGTTTGGAGGGAGGGCCTTCCCGGAGAGCCGAACTACGATGACTTTCCTCCGGATCGGAAGGAAATCTATTGGATGCTCGTACTGCCAAAAGCATTCCGTCTCAACTACAGCTCGCTGGAGGACGACCGTACAATCACGGTCCCTGAGGTCAGGAAGCTGCAGTTGGTACTAAATTCTGAGCAGTACGGCTTGAACAAAGACCTCGTGATGCAAGAGGCGCTGATAACTGGTCGTGTCCACCCATCGATCACTGGGCACCATCACGGAGATGCTTTGCTCGAAGTGTCGGTCATGGAGGCAGTGTGACAACTAGAGGCTTTGGGCTGGAAGCCGGGCGATTGCTGTGCCGGGCCTGCTGCCAATGCAATGCATGGCAAGCTGGATTGTCCGCTCCCGCCCAGAGCGGATTTCTCTATGCAAGCTCAAACGTACTCAGTTAATCGTCAGAAGAGTGACGCTAAAGGATGGATTGATGGACAGCACAAAGGTTTTTCGCGTCTTGGGTATGCTCGCATTTTCCACCCTCATCTTGATGATTTTTTGGTACTGGATGCCGTCTGAGGGCGGGCTCTTACGCTGCTACAGCTGGCCGGACGGATGCAGCTGGCCATATCGAACTCCAGTGGGCGAGCTCTTCGCTCTGGCGGTCGAAGGCACGCCTAATTGGGATGCGGCTGACGAGCTATGGCTCTATTCCCAAGCGGTTCCATTCATTGTTGCTTGGCTACTACGGGATTGTCTCGGGAGTGTCCTCAAGAGAGCCATTCGCATGTTTGTCGCCAAGATCTAACCGGTGCGAAGCAATGTCCGCTGCCGAAAGCGGACATTTGCCAATGAACGAACCAACGCTCGCGCGTACTGCGCGACCCCATTTCCGAACGACCAGTTCTCCTTCGTCACCTCGACCAGGTTGATGAACACGTCCTCACGACCTAGTCCCGGGTCGGCGGCAAACTTCTCGGCGATGCTTCGGTACAGCGCCTGTTTCTGCTCCACCGTGCGGCCCCGTTGTTGCAGGTGATCTGCACGATCACCAGATCGTCGCTGCGGGCGATGCCGACGTAGTTCGGGTCTTAGTCGAATTCGTCGACGTCGTGCTGGTTGACCAGGATGGAGCGGTCGTTCTCCGGCACGACGAAGGTTTCGTGCATGGCCTGGTAGGTGCCGTTGCGAAGCGCGGCGAGGTGAGCGGGCGACTTGCCGCGGCGGAGGGCGATGCGTACCAGTGGCATCGATATCGGGGTAGAACCCGGGTCAGGTTCAGTTCCTGTAGCACGCCATAGCGCTTCGCAGAAGCAAGAGCTTTCGTGCGCCTTTGGCGCTCGAGTCACTTTTCTCTTGCGTGGCCAAGAGAAGAGTAACCAAAAGAGAAGGCCACCCCGCTTGGCGCTTGCCGCCCATCCATGGGCGGCAAGTCCGTGAGTCGGGGCCGGGCTTTTCGACCGGACTCCTGTCCGGGCGAAAAGGAACCGACATCCTTGTCGGTTCCCGCTGCGCGGCCTGTCGACCCCGCCTCACCGCCGCACAGGGGCCCCGGGTAGAGCAGCGGGCCATCCTGGCCCGCACTCGATGAAGAGCTGAAAGCACAGAAGCAAATGCAAAAGCGAGAGCGACGCGTCGTGCCAGCGACCGGATCGCAGCCGCGCGATACCATTGTCAGCATTCCTCGCCCTGCCACTCCGAGTTCGCAAGCCATGAGCCCCCCCACGCGTCTTGAAATCACCCGGCCCGATGACTGGCATCTGCATCTCCGCGATGGCGATGCGCTGGCCTCGGTCATCGCCCACACCGCGCAGCGGTTTGCGCGCGCCATCGTGATGCCGAACCTCAAGCCGCCGGTGACGACGGTTGCGCAGGCTGAAGATTACCGTCGACGGATTCTGGCGAGCCTGCCAGCGGGCAGGCGCTTCCAGCCGCTGATGACGCTGTACCTCACCGAGAACACCCCGGTCGAGGAAATCGAACGCGCCAAGGCGAGCGACAGCGTTTTCGCCGTGAAGTACTACCCGGCAGGGGCTACCACCAATTCCGATTCCGGCGTGCGTGAACTGTCGCGCGTGTATCGCGTGATCGAAGCGATGGAAAAGCACGAGCTGCCCTTGCTGCTGCATGGCGAGGTCACCGATCCAGACATCGACATCTTCGATCGCGAGCGGGTTTTCATCGAGCGCCACCTGATCCCGCTGCAGGCCCGGTTCCCGGCCTTGCGCATGGTGCTGGAACACATCACCACCCGCGACGCGGTCGACTTCGTCAGCGGCGCCCCGGCCAACGTGGCGGCCACGATCACCGCGCATCATCTGCTGCTCAATCGCAACGCCCTGTTCGAAGGTGGCATCAATCCGCACAACTACTGTGCCCCGATCCTCAAGCGCGAGACGCATCGCGCCGCCCTGCTGCAGGCAGCCACCAGCGGCAATGCCCATTTCTTTCTCGGCACGGACAGCGCGCCGCACGCTCGCGAAGCGAAGGAAGCGGCTTGCGGATGCGCGGGACTCTATACGGCCCATGCGGCTTTGGAACTGTATGCCGAAGCGTTCGATCAGGCAGGCAGACTGGACCGGCTGGAAGCGTTTGCCAGCTTCCATGGTCCGGACTTCTACCGTCTGCCGCGCAATACGGATCGCATCGCGATCGAACGCACGCCATGGATCGTCCCGGATGAATATCCACTGGCCGGATCCACCTGCAAGCCCATGCGCGCTGGCGAGTCAGTCGCATGGTCTCTTGTGTAGACGAAGGCTCCCTGATTCCACGTACTACGAATATCAGGTCAGCGGCGAGTACGCGATGCTGAAAGCCGCGTCGCAGAATGGGTGGCTGGACGAGAAGGCCGTGGTGCTGGAATCGCTTACGGCGATGAATCGCGCGGGGGCGGATGCGATTCTGATGTACTACGCGATTGATGCGGCGCGGTGGTTGCGCGGGGAGTGAATGCAGCAGCCTTGCCCGAAAAAATCCACGGAAGCGGCGGCTAAAGGCCCGAGGCGGCGTGCAGGATTTGGGAAGAGGGGTTCTACGGATTTCCTGCCTTGATCGTGCAACCTTGGCCGAGCGCCAAAACGGAGGAGCGTCATGAAGCTGTGGGCCATTGTCCTGTGTGTGTTGGCCGTATGCGGAAGCGTGCATGCGAAGACGATGGTTTGGCAGCCGGCTGCCGGGCACACGCAGATGCCGCTATGGCCCGGAACGGTACCCGATGCGCAGCCCGCGCCAGGACCGGAAACCGTAACGGTGAGCAAGAAACTGTTGGCAGGCAAGCCGGCGACCGCGGTGAGCAACGTGATGCGGCCGACGCTGACGGTCTACGCGCCGAAGGGGAAGAACACGGGTGCCGCGGTGGTGGTATTCCCCGGCGGCGGCTTCCAGATACTTGCCATCGATCTCGAAGGCACCGACGTCTGCGACTGGCTGACATCCAGGGGCATCACTTGTGTAGTGTTGAAGTATCGCGTCCCGAGTGAGCCTTATGTCTGGCAATGCGATTGCCGTCCGCACAATCTTTCGACATCGGTGCCCGCGTTGGAGGACGCCCAGAGAGCAGTGAGGCTGGTGCGCCTGCACGCGGCGCAATGGCACATCAATCCCCACAAGGTTGGCGTGCTCGGGTTCTCGGCTGGCGGATACCTGGTGGCGGAAATCAGCACGAACTTCAAACGCCGCTTGTATCTCCCCGTTGACGCTGCCGACAAGGAAAGTAGCCGCCCAGATTTTGCCATCGCTATCTATCCGGGGCATCTCGCCACCGATGATGACAAGTTGAATCCCAATGTTCCGGTCTCCCGTGAGACGCCGCCAACGTTCTTGGTGCAGGCAGAAGACGACAACGTGGATGGCGTGAACCAATCGCTGGTTTACTACGCCGCGCTGAAGAACGCCGGCGTGCCGGTGGAGATGCATCTGTACGCACACGGCGGGCATGCGTTCGGCCTGCGGCGGACGCAGTTTCCGATTACCGACTGGCCTCGACTGGTCGAGGCTTGGCTGCGGACGATCGGTATGGTCCAGAACTAAGCATTGCCGGGGTCCGCGTGATCTTCACGCGTACTGCGCAATCCCATTCCCGAACGACCAGTTCTCCTTCGCCACCTCGACCAGGTTGATGAATACGTCCTCGGGGCGTAGTCCCGGATCGGCGGCAAACTTCTCCGCGATGCTTCGATACAGCGCCTGCTTCTGTTCCACCGTGCGGCCGCTGTTGCAGGTGATCTGCACGATCACCAGATCGTCGCTGCGGGCGATGCCGAGGTAGTTCGGGTCGCAGTCGAATTCATCGGCGTCGTGCTGGCTGACCAGGATGAAGCGGTCGTTCTCCGGCACGTTGAAGGTTTCGCGCATGGCCTGATACACGCCCTTGCGCAACGCGGCGAGGTGGGCGGGCGACTTGCCGCGGCGAAGCGCGATACGGACGAGGGGCATGGGGATTTTCCATCAGGACGGGACATCGCGTAGGTTGGGGTGAGCATGGCGAACCCCAACATCGGAGGGTCAATGAAAGTTGGGGTTCGCTGCGCTCATCCCAACCGGCGGGGTCGCCACCGGGTGCTCAGTAAGCGAATTCGCGATACACCGGCTCGACGCTGCCATTCCATGCACCGTGGAACAGTTCCAGCTTGCGCCCGGCCGAGGTCTGGTTGGCCTGCATGATCTCGATCATCGGTTCGAGAGCAGCGCGGAGCGATGGCGCGCCAGGAAATCAGCGATGAACCGGGCAACCTCGTCAGGCATCAGCAAGGTGGCGAAGTGGTCGGTGTCGAGAATATGGACCTCGGCCTGCGGGGCATCCCGCTGATAGGCGAAGGCGCCCGGTGTGGTGAAGTAGGTATCCTGGCGCCCCCATAGCACCAGTACAGGGATCTTCATCTTCCGCAGTATGGCCTGCCAGGCGGGATAGTGCGCCACGTTGGTGCCGTAGTCGAACCAAAGGTCGTTGCGTGCCTCGATCACGCCGGGGCGCTGTTCGGCCACGGTCATCTGCAGCGCCACGTCGGGGCCGATCCGGTTGTCGTCCGTCCAGCCAGAAGCCTGCGGATAGGTCATCGTCCTGGCATAGCTGGCGCGCCGCTGGTCGATAGCCGGGTTGCGATGCGCCCAGTGACGTCGCAACTCGCCATTCGGATCCTGTGCTGCGGGAAAGCCGTCCAGATGGATGACGCCGTTCTGCACGATGATCGTGGTGATGGCGTCGGGGTTTGCCTGGATCAGGCGAAAGCCGACAGGTACGCCGTAATCCTGCATGTAGAGTCCGTAACGCGTGATGCCGCGCGCCTTGAGGAATCCGCGCACGGTATCGGCCACGTGATCGAACGTGTACTTGTAGGCCTTGCGGTCGGGTGCGTCGGAATAGCCGAACGAGGGATAATCGACCGATATGACATGCACGGGTTGCGTCGCCACGAGATCCTCCATCACCTTTTCGTACTGGATCGACGACAGCGGGTTGCCGGGCAGGAACACGATGGTCGGCGCTCCGGGGTCACCGCCCTCGCGATAGAACAGGTGGATGCCATCCACGTTTTGCCAGCCGTGTCCGAGGGGTGCCGCTGCAGCCGGGGATGTCATCCCGCCGAGGCCGAGCAGGGCGAGCAGAAACAGCGCACGGGGCATGGTTTTCATGGAGGTTCTCGGTGATTCGATGGAGAGGGGCCGGCATGGCGGCGAATGGCCGGTGCAACTGCAGGTTCCGCTATCAGCTGCCGCTGCGGCACGCGAGGGCAACGGCTAGCGACTTCCGCATTTCGCCATGGAAGCGTCATGCATCCGATTCAGCCCGTTCGATGCGCATGCCATGACCCCGGCTGGATGGACGCGAGGTAGTATCCGAGGCCAAATCAAAGTGGTGAAGTGATGATTTCTCACGATGCGATGAATGTGGTTCACCCATGAGATATGTGTTGCCGCCGATGCATACCCTGCGTACATTCGAGGCGCTCGGACGTCTGCGCAATTTCAGCCGTGTGGCCGAGGAACTGCACTTCACCGCGAGTGCGGTGAGCCATCAGATCAAGGCCATTGAATCGTTCTATGCGACGAAGCTGTTCCAGCGTAACCGGCGCGAAGTGGTGCTGACCCCAGCCGGCGAGCGTCTGCTGGAGGTGGTCAGGGATACGTTGCAGCAGCTTTCGTCCGTAAGCGAATCGATACGGATGCGGGACGTCGGCCGGCTGTCGATCACGGCACCGCCTTCACTGGCGAGTCGCTGGTTGATGCCGCGTCTCGGCATGTTCCTGAAACAGCATCCGGAAATCGACTTCAAGCTGCATGCCGCGGCAGCACTGCTCGATCTCGAGGTGGAGGACGCCGATCTCGGCATCCGCTACGGAGCCGGTCGCTGGCAGGGACTGAACAGCGAAAAGCTGTTTGACGAGGAGATCTTCCCGGTGGCGACGCCAGGCTATCTGACGCGTATGCGGGTGCGTGGCCTGGCGGATCTGAAACGCTGTCTTTTGCTGCGCGATGATTTTCAGTCGTGGGGAGACTGGTTCAAGCAGGTGGGAATGGATCCCGGTGAATGCGCCGCCGGCCCGGTCTTCAGCGACTCGGCGCTGCTGCTGCAGGCTGCCGAAGCAGGGCAGGGCGTGGCGTTGGCCCGCAGCCGGTTGGTGGTCGATGCCATTGATGCCGGCGCGCTGGCGCGGATCGGCAAGGTGGCGGCGCCGTCGCATGGCAGCTATTACCTGGTGGCGCCCGTACGCAGACGGGAAGCCGCGTCAGCCACGGCGTTCCGCCGATGGCTGGCCGAAGTTGCGGCAAGCTGAGATCCGCCGGTCGGTGGCGCGAGTCGACGGCCCACCACGGTTCAATAGGCGAATTCGCGGAATGCCGGGTCGACGCTGCCGTTCCATGCACCATGGAACAGCTCCAGCTTGCGTTCCGCAGGAGTCTGGTTGGCCTGCACGATCTCGATCATCGGTTCGAGGAAGATGCTTTCGTCGGCGCCGTTCTGGTTGAGCTTCGCGCGGCGCTTGAGGCCGTGGCCGGCGATCTTCAGCGCTTCCTCGGCAAGGTCGCGCACCGTGCCGCCGCGGAATGGCAGCTTCAGCGCATGCTTGGGCACGCCGTCGCGCAGCGCATGGCGCTCCTCGCGGCTGAAGTCCTTGACCAGATCCCACGCGGCATCCAGCGCCTCGTCGTCGTAGAGCAGGCCGACCCAGAACGCGGGCAGCGCGCACAGCCGGTTCCACGGGCCGCCATCGGCGCCGCGCATTTCCAGGTACTGCTTCAGCCGCACCTCGGGGAACGCGGTGGTGAGGTGGTCGGCAAAGTCCTTCATGGTCGCGTGGGTGCCGGGCAGCATCGGCAGCTCACCGGCCAGGAACTTCTTGAAGTCTTGCCCGGCCAGGTCGATGTATTTGCCGTCCTGGTAGCTGAAGTACATCGGCACGTCGAGGATGTAGTCGACGTAGCGCTCGTAGCCGAAGCCGTCGGCGAACACGAAGTCCAACATCCCGGTGCGGTGCGGGTCGGTATCGGTCCAGATGTGCGAGCGATACGACAGATAGCCGTTTGGACGTCCTTCCGTGAATGGCGAGTCGGCGAACAGCGCGGTGGCGATCGGCTGCAGCGCGAGGCTGACGCGAAACTTCTTGATCATGTCCGTTTCGGACGCGAAATCCAGGTTCACCTGCACGGTGCAGGTGCGCGTCATCATGTCCAGACCGAGTGAGCCGACCTTGGGCATGTACTCGCGCATGATCTTGTAGCGGCCCTTCGGCATCCACGGCATCTCGTCGCGGCGCCACTTCGGCTGGAAGCCCATGCCGAGGAAGCCCAGGCCCATGCCGTCGGCGATCGAGCGCACTTCCTCCAGATGCGAGTTCACCTCGCGACAGGTCTCGTGCACGGTTTCCAGCGGCGCGCCGGAGAGTTCCAACTGACCGGCCGGCTCCAGCGTGATCGAGGCGGCCTCCCGCGACAGCGCCACGGGGTTCTCGCCCTCGCGCGCCACATCCCAGCCGTAGCGGGTGGCGATGGTTTCCAGCAGCAGCTTGATGCCGCGATCGCCTTCGAACGTGGGCGGACGCAGGTCGTCGGTGCGGAAGCCGAACTTCTCGTGCTCGGTGCCGATGCGCCACGCCTCGCGCGGCTTCTCGCCGGCGGCGAGGTAATCGGCGAGTTGCTGGCGGCCCGCAATCGGGGTGCTCTTGACGGCACTGGGTATGGACACTGGCAAAGTCTCGCTGGGTGAGCGAGTCACTATGGGGGTGTCGGGCGGCCGCGAAAAGGGGTAGCCGCGAAATAATTGTACGTGGCGGTACAGATGAGCCCGCGCATCCATGCGGGCTGGTGGCTGACTCGCGTCGCGCGAACCGTGATGGGGAGCTTCAGTGCGTGAATGCGACGGCGGGACAGGCCAGACGTGCGACCAGGTCGGCAGGAAGCCTGGCGCGGCGACCGATCTGCGCAAGTGTGGCGACGGGTCGGGCCGGTTGCTTGAGTTGGAGTTGAAGGGCGCGCCGATCGTGCGCACACGAATCCGCGCCGTGGTCGAGCAGGCGTTGCACGATCGCCACGTTGCCTTGCAGGGTGGCCGTGTCCAGCGCGTCCACGATATTGGGTGCCTGGCGCGCCATCGCATTGGCATGATGACGAAGCAGTACGTCCACCGTCACCAGATCGCCACAGTTGGCTGCGATGACGAGAGCGGGGCCGCTGGCCTGGCCCTGGTTCTTGAGCAAGCCGGTGGCCTCCATGCCTTTGACGGCGCCCGGACCGCCAAACCGGGAATCATGCTTCATGTCCTCGACGGCTTGGCCGTAGAAGCTGTTTCTGAAACCCGGTATCCATCCCATGCCGTCGATGGCGGCGCCGTCGTCCAGAAGCGCATCCGCCATCCCGGAGTGCTCCGCGAAGACCGCGGTGATCATGGCGGCCTGACGCCAGCGCACCGCGTCGGCTGGCTGCATGGTTTTCAGCTGTCCACGTACTTGCGGAAGCTTGCCGTCGATCACGTTCACCATCAGCGTGGACACGGCGGGAGAGGCATCGAACTTGTGCTGCAGCCACAACGCGCGCGCAGCGCCGATCGATTGGCGGCACAGTTCCGGTGGTGATAGCGGCTTGTCATCCGCGACGACGCGCCCAGCCAGCAGCAGCCCCAATGCAAGCAACACGATTCGGGAGAGCATGCGCGTTTCCTCCTTGAATGACCGCGCGATTTGAGTCCAGTGCATGGCAAACGGCAAGTGCCGGAAACAGAAAGGCCGGCGATGTGCCGGCCTTCTGTGCCTTGTCGATGAGGTGGAACAGCGCGAAGCTTCGCGCTCCTCCAATTCCCGATTCCCCGCTTCTCAGCGCTTCATCGAATTGAAGAACTCGTCGTTGGACTTGGTGTTTTTCATCTTGTCGAGCATGAACTCCATGGCCGACAACTCATCCATCGGATGCAGCAGTTTGCGCAGGATCCAGATCTTGGACAGCATGTCCGGCTCGATCAGCAGATCCTCGCGGCGGGTGCCGGAGCGGTTGATGTCGATCGCCGGGTAGACGCGTTTCTCGGAGATGCGGCGGCTCAAATGGACTTCCATATTGCCGGTGCCCTTGAACTCCTCGTAGATCACCTCATCCATCTTGCTGCCCGTTTCGGTCAGCGCGGTGGCGATGATGGTCAGGCTGCCGCCTTCCTCGACGTTGCGGGCGGCTCCGAAGAAACGCTTCGGGCGCTGCAAGGCGTTCGCATCCACACCGCCGGTGAGTACCTTGCCGGAGCTGGGGATCACGGTGTTGTAGGCGCGCGCCAGGCGGGTGATCGAGTCGAGCAGGATGATCACGTCCTTCTTGTGCTCGACCAGGCGCTTGGCCCGCTCGATCACCATCTCGGCGACCTGCACATGGCGCACGGCGGGTTCGTCGAAGGTGGAGCTGATCACCTCGCCGCGCACGGTGCGGGCGATCTCGGTAACTTCCTCCGGGCGCTCGTCGATCAACAGCATGATCAGATGCGCTTCGGGATGGTTGTACTGGATCGCCTGCGCGATGTTCTGCAGCATCATCGTCTTGCCGGATTTCGGCTGCGACACGATCAGGCCACGCTGGCCCTTGCCGATCGGCGCGATCAGGTCGAGGATGCGGCCGGTGATGTCCTCGCTCGATCCGTTGCCGCGCTCCAGCTTGAACGACTTGCGCGGGAACAGCGGCGTCAGATTCTCGAACAGCATCTTGTTCTTCGACGCTTCCGGCGGATCGCCGTTGATGTCGTCGACGCGCAGCATGGCGAAGTAGCGCTCGCCTTCCTTCGGGTGGCGCACGCGGCCGGTGATGTAGTCGCCGGTGCGCAGGTTGAAGCGGCGGATCTGGCTGGGCGACACGTAGATGTCGTCCGGGCCGGCCAGGTACGACTCGTCAGCCGAGCGCAGAAAGCCGAAGCCGTCCTGCAGGATTTCCAGCACGCCTTCGGCCCAGATACCGCCGCCGGAGCGGGCGTGCGCCTTGAGCACGTTGAAGATCACGTCCTGCTTGCGCGCACGGGCGACGCCTTCGTGCACGCCCAGCGACTCGGCGAACTCCAGTAGCTGCGGCGCCTTCATGCGCTTCAGCTCGGTGAGGTTGATGACGCGATCATTGCTGCCCGGATCGGCGTTGTCGTCATCCACCGGCAGGCCGTTCGGGTTCGGCCGCGGGTTGCCGCCGCCCTGTGGACGCGGCTGCTGCGGGTTCGGATTCGGATTGCCGCCGCGCTCGTTGCGCCGGCGCCGGCCACGACCATCGCGGCCCTCACGGCCAGCATTGTTCGGGTTCTGACCCTGGCCCTGATTCTGACCTTGGCCCTGATTCTGCGACGAGTTTTGCGCCGGGTTCTGGCCTTGGGCGTGCTCCGGGCTCTGCGCCGACTGGGAGCCGGACTCACGCGGCTCCTGCGCGGCGCGCGGGGGCGACGATTCGTTTCCCTGTTGCGCCGATGTCACCGGCAGATGGCCTTGCGTCGGAGCGGGGGCCGGCGCCGGACGCTCGGCTGGCGCGGGGGCTGGCGCCGCGGCAGACGGCCGGTCGGCATTCGTCGCCTTTTCGGCATTCGCCGCTGCGATCGCTGCCGCCGTGCGGCGCGGCGCGCGCGGGCGCGGCTCCGGCTTGCCTTCGGCTGCAGGCTTGGTATCGGCGCTCTTGGCGTCGTTGGACATGGTGTTTTCGGTATCGGACACGGGCAATCCTCGCGGGGCGCCGTTGAATTACAGGAGGGAGGGTGTGCGTCGCGCGGAAGGCGCAAGGGGACAGGACTGCCCCGACGGACGCACTGAATCTAGCACCCGCCGCATGCTGGCGTAAAGCCTTGTGAGCCGGCCGTACTCAGCCGAGCCGGCTCCGCGCAGCGGGTTGGCAGCAATGGATCAGAGCGCCTTGTCGATCATCTGGGTCAGCTGACCCTTGCTGACCGCGCCGATCTGGGTCGCTTCGACCTTGCCGTTCTTGAACACCATCAGGGTCGGGATGCCGCGCACGCCATAGGCCCGCGGGGTCTGCTGGTTCTGGTCGATGTTGACCTTGACGATGCGCAGCTTGCCTGCGTACTGCACGGCCAGTTCGTCCAGCATCGGCGCGATGGCCTTGCACGGGCCGCACCATTCCGCCCAGAAATCGAGCAGCACGGGGGTGTCGGATTTGAGCACCTGCTCGTCAAAAGCGTCGTCGTTCACATGGGTAATCAGGTCGCTCACCGGGGATCTCCGTGGCTGGGGCGCAAAACTGCGGGGATGAAAACAATGGGGCGGCAAACGCCGGAAAACAAGGAGATAGCGACTTGATCATCCGTCATCAGCTACACTCGGGTGCCCCTGAAGCGCGGGTTGGGCAGGACGAGGGCCGTGCCATGGCGGCAGGTCTTCATTCCAGCGCAACTCCGGGCACGATTCAAGGGCGGCTTGCACAGCCGCCCGTCAGACCGCCGGCAAATACGGCGTCGCCAGCCGCGGCGCGACCTTGCTGACCCTAACATTGAGCCGCTTCGCTGCGCATCGCGCACCCGTCCTGCACCGCCCTGCGCCGACCTCCGGCGCCTGAAGCGGCACAGCGCATCACGCCGCCGTCTGGCCAGGTCAACCATCCGCATATGTCACAAACCGTACTCACCGATACCTTTTTCACCAATTTCGATTTGCAGCCGCTGTTGCAGCAGGGCCTGGACGACAGCGGCTTTACCCGCTGCACCCCGATCCAGGAAATGACCCTGCCGCTGGCGCTGGCCGGGCGCGACGTCGCCGGCCAGGCGCAGACCGGCACCGGCAAGACCTGCGCGTTCCTGGTCGCGCTGATGAATCGCCTGCTGACCACGCCGGCCGTAGCCGACCGCAAGGATAGCGATCCGCGCGCGCTGATCATCGCGCCGACCCGCGAGCTGGCCATCCAGATCGAGAAGGACGCCCAGGCGATCGGCCGGCACACCGGCCTGCGCGTGGCGCTGATCTACGGCGGCGTCGACTACGACAAGCAGCGCCAGCAGCTGAAGGATGGCTGCGACATCATCATCGCCACCCCCGGCCGCATGCTCGACTATCACAAGCAGGGGGTTTTCAGCCTCAACAGCGTCGAGGTGATGGTGATCGACGAGGCCGATCGCATGTTCGATCTGGGCTTCATCAAGGACGTGCGCTTCATCTTCCGCCGGTTGCCGCCACGCGAGCAGCGCCAGGTGTTGCTGTTCTCCGCCACACTCAGCCATCGCGTGCTGGAGCTCGCCTACGAGCACATGCACAACGCCGAGAAGCTGGTGGTGGAAAGCGAAAACGTCACCGCCGACCATGTGCGCCAGCTGGTCTACTTCCCGGCCAAGGAAGAGAAGATGCCGCTGCTGCTGAACCTGATCGATCGGGCCAAGCCTAGCCGCAGCATCATCTTCGTCAACACCAAGGCTGCCGCCGAGCGCATCACCGAACGGGTCAAGCGGCACGGCTGCCGCGTCGGCGCGATCTCCGGCGACGTGCCGCAGCTGAAGCGGCAGAAGCTGCTGCAGCGTTTCCAGGAAGGCCAGCTGGATATCCTGGTGGCCACCGACGTGGCCGCGCGCGGCCTGCATATTCCCGCGGTCAGCCATGTCTTCAACTACGACCTGCCACATGAGGCCGAGGACTACGTGCACCGCATCGGCCGCACCGCCCGACTCGGCGCCGATGGTGACGCGATCAGCTTCGCCTGCGACCTGTATGCGATGTCGCTGCCGGATATCGAGACCTACATCGGCCAGAGCATTCCGGTGGCGCAGATGGATCCGGACCTGCTGATCATGCCGAAGCCGCGTGCGGTCGACGCCGAATTCGCCGCCAACGCCGCCGCCGACAGCGCCGCGTTCGGTGATGTGGTGCCGCCGCGTCCCGGCGAGAAACCGCGCCGCCCCGGCGGCTCCGAGCGCAGCGGTGCCGGGCGCAGCAGTTCTCCGCGGCCGCCGCGCGAGCGCAAGCCGGCGGCACCCGTCGTCGACAGTCCGGTCGAAGCCCCGCTCGAACAGCCGGTGGCCGTGGCGGTGCACAAGACCGAAGCCGCGCCTGCCGCCGATGGCGTCAGCGCCGACGCCACGCGCAAGCCGCGTCGTCATCGTGGCGGTCGCAATCGACGCCGCGAAGGCGCGCCGACCGACGGCGTCGAGACCACCGGCCACAGCCCGGCCGTTGCCGAGGGCAACCGTGCACCGCGTGGCGAACGTCGTCCACCGCGCGAACGCAACGCGGGGGAATCCACCGGCAACGTCCACAACCGGCCGTCGCGCCAGGTCGCGGTGACCTCCGGCAAGACCGAGCATGCCCATCCGAAGAAGCCCGGCTTGTTCCGTCGGCTGACCCGGCTGTTCACCGGCCGCTGAGTGAACCGATCGCCACGGGCTGAATCCGTGGCGATCCGGCGAGTGCGGGAATCCGCATCTCGGCGCCCGCTTCCCTTATCCTTGCCGCAATTGCGACCGCACGCAGGCTCGGGGTACCCGGTGATCCAGTTTGATCAAGTCAGCAAGCGCTACGAGGGCGGCCATGAGGCGCTGTCGCAGCTTTCGTTCGAGGTGCCAACCGGCGAGATGGCCTTCATCACTGGTCACTCCGGTGCCGGCAAGAGCACCTTGCTCAAGCTGCTGGGACTGATCGAGCGGCCCTCGCACGGCACGATCAGCATGGACGGCAAGAGTCTGGTGAAGATCCGTCGCAGCGGCATTCCGAAATGGCGGCGCCAGATCGGCATGGTGTTCCAGGATCATCGCCTGCTGATGGAACGTACGGTATTCGCCAACGTCGAACTGCCGCTGGTGATCGGTGGCATCGCCAAGGCCGAACGCGCCCGACGGGTGCGCGCGGCGCTGGAGAAGGTCGGCCTGCTGGCCTACGAACGCCAGCTGCCGGATACCTTGTCTGCCGGCGAGCAGCAGCGCGTCGGCATTGCCCGCGCGATCGTGGCGCGGCCGACCTTGCTGATCGCCGATGAACCGACCGGCAATCTCGATCCGCAACTGGCGGTGGAGATCATGGGCCTGTTCGCCGAGTTCCAGCAGGTCGGCACCACCGTATTGATCGCCAGTCACGACCTGCCGTTGATCAAGCGCATGAAGAAACGCGTGATCGTGCTCGACCATGGTCGACTGGTGGCCGACCTGGCGGCGCAGGAGGTGTTGTGAACACGTCACCGGAAACCCTCCGCGCCTCGACGACCGATGCGTCGCCGCGCAACGGGCACAGTCACGGCCGCCGCCTCGGCAACTGGCAGGAGCATCACGGCTGGAGTGCCGCGTCGAGCCTGCGCCGGCTCGCCTCGCGCCCGCTCGGCAGCCTGCTGACCATCGCGGTGATGGGACTGGCGCTGGCTTTGCCGCTGGCGTTCTATCTTTTGCTGGGCAATGTGCAGAAGCTCGGCGACGCCCTGGGCCAGAGCGAGGCGATCAGCGTGTTCCTGCAGCCCGGTCAGACGGCGCAGCAGGCGCAGATGCTGGCCGGGCAATTGGGTGATCGGCCGGAGATTGCGGCGGTCGTCGTGAAGACCCCGCAGCAGGGCATGGACGAACTGGCGAAGATGCAAGGCTTCTCCGGCGCCTTGCAGACACTGGACGACAACCCGCTGCCGTACGTGCTGCAGCTGCAGCCACGTGCGGGAACGAGCGCAGCTTCGCTGGAGCAACTGGTTACCGATGTGCGCACGCTGCGCGGCGTCGATCTGGTGCAGGACAGCGGCAGCTGGCGCCAGCGGCTGGATGCGCTGCTCGGCGTCGGCAATCGTGTGGTGCTG
>JBEPVP010000046.1:0-19810 GCA_041690935.1 Rhodanobacter sp. | reverse complement strand
GCTCGGTCAGCGGCAGTCGCACCCGGAACGTGCTGCCGTGCGCCAGACGCGATTCCAGCTCGATGCTGCCGCCCATCATCTCGACCAGCTCGCGACAGATCGCCAGACCCAGCCCGCTGCCGGCACGCCGCTGCGGACCCTCGGCCTGTTCGAAGCGCCGGAACAGCCGCGCCTGACTCGCTTCGGGAATGCCCGGGCCGGTGTCGCTGACGCTGAACAGCAAGCTGCCGCCGCTGCGCTGCGCACGCAGGGTGACGTTGCCGCGCTCGGTGAACTTCAGCGCGTTGTTGGCCAGGTTCAACAACACCTGCTTGATCCGCAGCGCATCGCCCAGCAGTTGTGGCGGCAGGTCGTCGGCCACCTCCAGCACGAAGCGGATGCCCTTGGCATGCGCCAGGCCCTGCTCCAGCTGCGTCACGTCCTGCAGCAACTGGCGCGGATCGAACGGCGCCAGCTCCAGCTCCAGCCGGCCGGCCTCGATGCGAGCCAGGTCCAGCGCATCGTTCAGCAGCTTCAGCAGCATCCCGCCGGAACGCTGCATGGCCTGGGTGTAGTCGTGCTGCAGCGGACTCAGCGGTGTGCTCAGCAACAGCTCGGCCATGCCCATCACGCCGGTCATCGGGGTGCGGATCTCATGGCTCAGCGTGGCCAGGAACTGGGTTTTCGCCGCGCTCGCCGCTTCGGCCATCTGGCGCTGCTGCTCGACCAGTTGCATCAAATGTCGCTGGGCCAGACGCTGGCGCCAGCCGCGCAGGCTCAGCCCGACGATGACGGCAAGCAGCAGCACATACACCAGCCATGCCCACCAACGCGTCCACGGCGGCGCCTGCACATGGATCAGCAGCGGTACCGACAAGCGGGCCCACTGACCGTTCGCACCGGCGGCCAGCACATCCAGGCGGTAGTCACCGGCACCGAGCCCGGCGAATTCGCGCTCACCGCGATGGCCCACGTCGACCCAGTCGTTGTCGAAACCGGTCAGGCGGTAGCGGTAGTGGTTGGCCGCCGGATTGATGTAGGAGGCGAAGCGCGCGTCCACGCGCAGGTCGCGGTCACGCCAGCCCAACTGCACGGTCTGGTGGTCGAGGGGCAGGCTCTGGTTGCTGCCATCCCGGCGGATCCCGAGGCCGGTCAAGGTCAGCGGCGGCGCGGGCGGAAGCGGAAGCTGCTCACCGCGCTGCCGCAGGCGCTGCGGCTGAAACGCTGTCACACCGCCACCGTCGGGCGTGAAGATCGTCCCGTCCGGCGCCATGTCGGTCATCCCGGCGCCGAACGCGGCATTGGAAAGCCCCTGCTCCGGACCAAACGAGGTGAAGCGATGGGTGGCCTTGTCGAGTCGCCACAGACCCGGATTGGCAAACAACCACACGTCGCCCTGCTGGTCGACGCGCAACGCCATCACGTCGGAGGCCAGCCTGGCGTGGCCGAGGTCGATGCGATCGTCGCGGACGGCGCGCCCATCGGCATAGCGGTAGTGTTCCAGCAGCTGCTCGGTGGCCAGCCAGAAGCCGGTGGCGTCCTGGTCGAAGGCGCGGATCTCGATCGGGGGTACGCCGGGCACGAACAGGAGCTTGCCGGTCTGGCTGTCCAGCCGCATCAGGCCAGCTGCACTGGCGTACCACAGACTGCCGCCGCGGAAGCTGAGCTGGACCGGCAGCAACCGGGTGTCGTCGGCGCTCGCGCCCTCCATCGGTACGGGCGTGATCGCCAGGCTGCCGGGATCGATCACGAAGACCCCTTCACCCCACGAGGCCACATAAACCTTCCCGCCGTCGGCAGCCGCCAGCAGCACCGGTCGGCTCAGCTGCGCGCGCTGGATATCGATCGAGCGCAGCTTGCCGTGATCGAACAGCTGCAGGCCACCGGGGACGGCGATCCACAAACGATCGCGGGTATCTTCGGCCAGCTCCATCACCTGTCCGCGGATGCCCGTTATCTCGTGATGGACGCGACCGGTGCGCAGATCCAGCTTGTCGACCCAGCCATCATCACCCCCCACCCACAACATGCCGTCATGGCTGAGCCGGATCGTCGCGGCCGTGATGTGGGACAGGCTGGCGGGATCGTCGGGAATATGCGTGAACCGCGTGAAACCATCCCAGCGTGGCGGCAGATAGGCAAGGGCGGACTCCTCGAACGTGATCCAGAGTCCGCCTTCGCGATCGATGGCGGTGCGCCAGATCGTGCTGCCGGGCAGTCCGCCGGGCAACAACGGATGACCGTGGATCGCCTGCGTGTTTCCATCACCGTGGTCGAGCACCAGCCCGTCGGCCTTTCCGATCCACAGCCGCCCCTGCCGGTCGCGCGCGCTGCTGAGGATGCGCGATGACGACGCGGCATGCTCGGGCAGCATCCGCGCCACGCCGTCCTTGCCGATCACCAGCAAGGCATCATCGAGGGCCACCCGGACCTCGCCGTGGTCACCCTCGATCGCCCAGATCTTGCGCAGGTCACCGTGATACGCCGGATCCACCGGCACGCGCTGCACGCTGCCATCGGCCTGACGCAGGTACAGCCCGCTCTCCGCGCCGATCCAGAGGCGGCCGTCAGTGTCGGCCAGCAAGGCGCGGGTCGGGCCAAACGAAGTGGCGCGCGCGCCATCGATGTCCAGCGGCAGATGATCGAAGCCCGAACCATCTGGGCGCGCGCGGTCGAGGCCGTCCTGCGTGGCCACCCACAACGCGCCATCGGAGGTTTGCGCGATGCTCCAGACCTCGTTGCTGGCGAGGCTGGCAGGCTGGTTGTCGGCGTGCTTCCAGTGCCGAAAGCGGCTGTCAGCCTGATCGTAAACCGTCAATCCGTCCGAGATGCCGCCAGCCCATACATGGTTGTCGCGATCGACCAGCAGCGTATAGATCGCCTTGAACGGCAACGAGTGCGGATCGTCCACGACGTGCCGGAAAACCTTGAAGTCGATGCCGTCATAGCGGATCAGGCCACCCGCCGAACCGAACCACATCAGTCCGTTGTGGTCCTGCGCCACCGCGTAGATCTGCCCGCCGGGAAGTCCGTCATCGATGCCGAAACGACGAAACTGGGGAGTTGAAAGGGATGCCGCGACAACCCCCGTTGTGTTGACGGGGGCGGCGACCGGAGCGATGGCTGATGCGTTGGACGGTGTCACGCCGCCCATCATGACGCTCGGCGAAACGACCGCCAGAACCGCATTCAGCACGAACGAAACAAACATGCCAGCCCCTCATCCCCAGCCTGCATGATGCCAAAACCCGCTCGACACCGCGAGCGCACAAGTCGCCAGCGCCTGCGCGCTTCCATGCCGGATGCACCGACTGGCTAGAATGCGCGCATGTCCCGACGCCTGCGATGGTTGTTCACTGCGTTAGCCGCAGCCGCGCTGCTGTGGCTGCTGTTCGCCGCGGCCGAACGCGCGCTGGCGCTGGCGCAGCGCTTCCTGGCATTGCCGGTATGGCTGCAGTGGACGCTCGGCGGCGTCCTGCTGATCTTCGCGGCGCTCGGATCGAGTGTGCTGTGGTGGCTGCTGCGCCCGCGGCGCAAACGCCGGCCGCTGCCGATCCCGGATCGCGGCAGCCTGGAACAGCGCATCGGCCAGCTGCGCGAACGCGGTGCCGATACCGGCGCACTGGCCAGCGAGCTCGGCGAACTCGATCGCCGCCGCGCCAGTGCACGCGTCTACGTTGCGCTGTTCGGCGAGATCTCCACCGGCAAGTCCAGCCTGATCCGCGCACTGGCGCCGCATGCGCGCATCGTCAGCGATGCGCGCGGCGGCACCACGCACGACGTCGGCCACTACGATGGCCAGCTGCCGGACGGCCGCACGCTGGTGCTGGCCGACGTGCCCGGCAGCCGCGAAGCCGGCGGCGAGACGCATGAAAAGATGGCACGCGAGGAAGCGCTGCGCGCGCACGCCGTCATCTATCTGTGCGCCGGCGACCTCAATCGCGGCCAGGGCGACGAACTGCACTGGCTCGCCGACTTCGGCAAGCCGCTGCTGCTGGTGTTGAACAAGGCCGACCAGTGGACGACGGCCGAACGCGACCAGCTGTTGGGCCGCCTGCGCCAGCTGTCGCGCGGCGCCGCCAGTGCGGTGCTGGCGATCAGCGCCGGCGGCAGCGAGCGTTATCAACGTCGCCTTGCCGATGACAGCACCGAGATGGTCGAACGCCAGCGCAAACCCGCGATCGATCCGTTGCTGCAGGCGCTCGATCGACTCACCGCGCCGGGCGCGGAAGGCCTGGAGAACCTGCGCGAGCGCGCGGTGCTGGCCGGACTGCATCAGCGCACCGGCACGCTGGAAGCGCGCACCCGCGCCGACGAGGCCGAACGCATCGTGCGCAAGTACGCCCGCCGCGCGATCGTCGGCGCACTCGCCGCGGTGGCCCCGGGCAGCGACTTGGTGATCCAGGGCGTACTCGCCACCGGGCTCACCCGCGCGCTCGCCGGGCTGTACGGCGTGAAAGTCAGCGACGTGCAGATCGAGGACTTCGTGCAGCAGGCGAAGCTCACCCTGCGCACCGGCAGTTCGATCGTGCTGGCCGTCGCCGGCAATGCGTTGAAGGCGTTCCCCGGCCTCGGCACGCTGGGCGGCGGCGTGCTGCACGCTTTCGCCTATGCGCTGATCTTCGACTCGATGGGCCGCGCATTGGCCGCCTCGCTGGCCGAGCGCCACATGCTGGATCAGGACGACGCCGGCGCCCGCTTGAAGGAGCTGCTCACCGACGCCGGCGGCAACCGGCTGCGGCAGCTGGCCTCGCTGACGATCGAGGCCGTGCGCGAGCGCGATACCCAGGCCTGATCTTGGTGCTTTGCGGGGGCGGCTTCAGCCACTCCCGCAAAGGTCTTCCAGCGAGACTACGGCGTACCGGCAAACGCCGCGCGCAGCCAGTCGTGCATCAACCGGTAGCTGCGCGTGGCGGCGCGTTCGTCGTAGCGGCAGCCGGGTGAGTTCTCGCCGACCTCGGTGAAGCAATGCACCGCATGGCCGATCACCACGAATTGCCAATCAGCGGGGCTGCCGCGCATCTCGTCCATGAACTTGTCCGCGTCGGGCATGGTGCCCTTGTCGTCGGCGCCGTTCATCGCCAGCACGCGTGCCTTGATGTTCTTCGCCAGCGCGGGGTTGTCCGTATCGAGGCCACCATGGAACGACACCACCGCGGCCACGTCGGCACCGCTGCGCGCCAGATCCAGCACCGCCGAGCCGCCGAAGCAGAAACCGATCGCGGCCAGCTTGCCGGTATCCAGCGGCGCGTTGTTCGCCTGCGCCTTCAGCTGGATCAGTGCCTCGTTCATCCGCTTGCGCATCAGCGCGCGATCACCATACAGCGGCTTCACCGCGGCCTGCGCCTGATCGGCATGGCCTGGCTGCGGGCGCACGCTGGCGCCGTACATGTCGGTGAGCAGGATCACGTAATCGCGGCCGGCGATCATCTCGGCCTTCTTTACCGCTGCATCGTTGACGCCGTACCAGTTCGGCACCATCACCAGGCCCGGCCGCTTCGTGGTGGTGGCGTCGTCGTAGACCAGGACGCTGTGGAAGCGGATACCGTCCTGGCTCCACTCGACCGGGCGATGCACCATCTTCGCCTGCGTGGCGAAACTGGTGCCAGCGAACAGCAGCAGACAGCAAAGTCGGGCAATACGCATGATCAATCCTCCGGTGACGTTCGCAGACTCTCTCCCCTGCAAGCAAGGGAGGGTTGGAGTGGGATGCTCTTTGCCGCAAGGTCAAAAGCCTTACCCCCTCCCAGCCTCCCCCTGCACGCAGGGGGAGGAGAAAACTCACCGTCCGGCAGCGTGCGCCGAGAGACGTCGCTTCAGTGGCGCGACACGATCGAGCAGGCGCACACCGGCGCCGCGCGCCGCGACCAGCGCCGGCGACTGCCAGGCATAGATGCGGGCCAGCGCGTCGAAGCTGAGCGCGTCCAGCGTATCGGCGCTGCGCCGGCGGCGCGCGTAGCGGCGCAGCACGTGCGCGGCACCGATGTCGCACCCTGCCCTGCGCGCGGCCAGCAGCGTGTCGCGCAACTCGACCACGTCGCGCAGCCCGAGGTTGACGCCCTGCCCGGCCAGCGGATGCACGGCATGCGCGGCATCGCCCAGCAAGACGAAGCGGTCGGCCTGGTAACGCTCGGCCAGCTGCAACTTCAATGGAAACGCCGCGCGAGGTGTGGTGGCGATGATGCGGCCCAGCCGGAAATCGCTGGCGAGGCCGAGCTCATCGAGAAAAGCCTGATCGTCCAGCGCCAGTACGCGTCGGGCCTCGGCCTCGGGCAACGACCACACCAGCGAGCTGCGACCATCGGCCAGGGGCAGCAAGGCCAGCGGGCCGCTGCGCAGGAATCGCTGCCACGCGGTGCCCTGGTGCGGCCGCTCCGTCGCCACATGCGCAACCACGGCGCGCTGCGCGTAGTCGCGGCCGCGGGTGCCGATGCCGGCCAGCTGGCGCAGCGGCGATGCGGCGCCGTCCGCGGCCACCAGCACGCCGGCTGCCAGCGTCTCGCCGTTCGCCAGTTCCAGTTGGATGCGATCCTCGCGCACCTCGAAACCCTGCACCTGGGCCGGACACAGCCGGCGCACGCCGGCTGCTTCCAGCGCCTGCCACAGCGTCCACTGCACCAGCTGGTTCTCGACGATGTAGCCGAGCTTGTCGCGACCTTCGCTGGCCGCGTCGAAATCGATCGAAGCGCCGCTCTCGGCATCCCACACATGCATGTTCGCGTACGGGCTTGCGCGCGCCGCGCGGATGGACGTCCAGACGTCCATCTCGTCCAGCAACGCGATCGACGAAGGTGCCAGGCCGACCACGCGCAGGTCCACTTCGGCCTCGGCATTCCACGGCGTCGGCGCATTCGCTTCCAGCAACGCGGTGCTGAAGCCGGCACGCGCCAGCGCCAGCGCGGCGGCGGCGCCCACCATGCCGCCGCCCACCACGGCCACATCCAGCGACGGCGCGCGGCGACGCGTGGAAACCTCGGATGCGGAAGCATTCATGGCAATCGCTCCAATACCGCCAGCGGCGGTTCACCGCGAAACCCCATGCCGCGGCGCGCCAGCGCACGTTGCAGCGGTGGCAGCCGATCGCAGGCGAGCAAGGCCAGCGAGCGCAGCGGCGCCAGCAGCGGTTGCGGCAGGCAGGCCAGCTGTACCAGGCCGTGGCTCATCGTCATGGTGCCTTCGCGATCCGGCGTGCGGCGAGCGACGTAGCGTTCCAGCAGATCGGCGGCGCCCGGATCGGCGGCCGCCGCGACCAGTTCGGCCAGGGTCAACGCATCGCGCAGGCCGAGGTTGAAGCCCTGCGCGCCGATCGGGTGCACCGTTTGCGCGGCATTGCCCACCAGTACCGCTCGCGGTCCCGTCAACCGGGCCGCGGCGACGCGATGGATCGCATACGGATGACGCTTGCCGGGACGGCTCAGGCGACCGAGGCGCCAGCCGAAACGACGCTGCGCCAGCTCGATGAAACCCACATCATCCAGCGCGGCGACCGCATCCGCCTCATCGGCGGCCACAGTGAGAACCAGCCCGCAGCGACGGTCGGCCAGCGGCAGCAGCGCGATCGGGCCGGCATTGGCAAACCGTTCGTACGCACGATTTGCATGATCGCGCTCCGGCGTGACTGTGCAGACGAACAGCGTCTGCCGGTAATCGTGGCGCTCGGCGTCGATGCCAAGCTGGGCGCGCACGAACGAACCGGTACCGTCGGCGCCGACCAGCAGCGGAGTGTCGATGCTGCGCAGGCCATCAGGCGTCTGGATCTGCGCGCGCCAGCCGCCGTCCAAAGGCTGCAGCGCGGCAAGAGTCGCGGGCGCGAGCCGGGTCAGCCGGGTGCATTCGTCCAGCCGGCGCAACAGCGCCGTGCCCAGTTCGCGCGCCGGCAGGGTCCAGCCCAGCGCGTCGACACCCTGCTTGTCCGCGTCGATGCGTGCGCTGCCGAATTCGCCGGCGCGGCTGACATGGATATGCCGGATCGCGGTGGCGCGCGCGGCGGCATGGCGCCATACGCCGATCGCCTCAAGTCCGTTGACGGTGGCACGCGCCAGCGCCAGGTTGCGCTCGTCATAACTGGGCTGGGCATCAGCGCGCGGCGCCGCGGTTTCAACCAGGGTGGCGGCGATGCCGGCCGCATCCAGCGCGATCGCCAGGCTGGCGCCGACCAGGCCGCCGCCGATGATCAATACGCCAGATTCGTTCATGGCGGGAGATGCGGGGACATTCATGCGCCGATGATACGCGCCCGGGCCGCCTGCGTTGCAGCATTGGGCTAGACTAGCTGTTCTGTTCAGACGCCCACATGGAACCTCTCATGGTCAAGACACTGGCCCAACGCCTAGGCATCTTCCTCGCGCTCGCCGCGGTGATGGCAGTTACCCGCATCCATCTCTCCTTGCTCCATCACAGCGTGGATGATGCGTCGTGGGCGATTTTCTTCCTGGCCGGTTTCTGGCTGCGTGACGCTGGCCGCAGGGCCGGCCTCAATTGGGTATTCCCGCTGCTGATGGTCGAGGCGGTGTTGATCGACTATCTGGTGATCAGCGGCCAGGGCCTCGACTTCTGGAGCCACTATTGCGTGTCGGTGGCTTACTGGTTCCTGGTGCCGTCGTACTTCAGCCTGTGGCTGGGCGGCAGCTGGCTGGCGAAGCATCAGGTCGGCCTGCGCCTGCAGACGCTGGGGTTGGCCGCGGTGGCGCTGGCAGTGAGCTGGGCTGCCTGCTACCTGCTGTCCAACGGCAGTTTCTACTGGCTCAGCGACAGCGTGCCGCTGCCGCGCAGCTCCGCCGCATGGTTCAGCAACATGGGTGACTGGTATCTGCCGTTCCTGCAGACCACGGCCCTGTATGTCGGCATCGGCGCGGTGCTGCACGTGCTGGTGGTGCAGATCGCCCGCGCCATGCACGCCGATCAAGCCAAGCTGCCACGCTGAGCTGCCATGGGCAATCGGCTTTCGAAGATCTACACGCGTACCGGTGACGATGGCAGCACCGGCCTGGGCGACGGTTCGCGCGTCGGCAAGGACTCGCTGCGGGTCACTGCCTACGGCACGGTGGACGAACTCAACAGCACCATCGGCATGCTGCTGGCGGCCGATGGCGTCACACCCGAAGTACGCGAAGCACTGATCCAGGTGCAGCACGACCTGTTCGATCTGGGCGGCGAGCTGTGCATCCCCGGCATGGCGATGGTCGAGGACAGCGACATCAGCCGACTGGAGACCATCCTCGACGGCCTCAACGAACCGTTGCCTGCGCTGAAGGAGTTCATTCTGCCCGGTGGCGGCATGGCCGCGGCCTGCGGCCACCTGGCGCGCACGGTGTGCCGCCGCGCCGAGCGCGCGGTGATTGCGCTGGCGCGGGTGGAGGACATCCGCACGCAGCCACAGCGCTATCTCAACCGGTTGTCCGACCTGCTGTTCGTGATCTCGCGTGTATTGGCGCGCGCCAGCGGCCACGGCGAAGTGCTGTGGCAGCACGAACGGCGCCGCAAAACCCAGCCTGCCGGCTGAGCCGCCGCATGCTGCGGCTGTACACCCATCCTGCCTGTCTGCAGCACGACCCCGGCCCGGGGCATGCGGAGCGTCCGGCGCGGCTGCGCGCGGTACTGCAGGCGCTGGACCAGGACCGCTACGCGGCACTCGATCGCGTCGAAGCGCCGCTGGCCACGCGCGAGCAGCTGCTACGGGTACACAGTCCCGCGCACGTCGAACGCGTGCTTGCCAGTGCCCCCACGACGGGCCATCACCGGCTGGATGAGGACACCCTCATGTCGCCCGGCTCGGTCGAGGCAGCCCTGCGCGCGGCGGGCGCCAACGTGGCGGCGGTGGACGCGGTATTGAACGGCGACTGCCAGCGCGCGTTCTGCGCCGTGCGCCCGCCCGGCCACCATGCCACCGGCGATCAGGCGATGGGCTTCTGCCTGTTCAACAACATCGCGGTGGCCGCCGCGCACGCCTTGCTGGCGCACGGCCTCAAACGGGTCGCGATCGCCGATTTCGACGTGCATCACGGCAACGGCACGCAGGCGATTTTCGAGCGCGAGCCGCGGGTGTTGTTCGTGTCGAGCCATCAATCGTCGCTGTATCCGGACAGTGGCCGCGAGGACGAGCGCGGCGTCGGCAACATCGTCAACGGCATGCTGTCGCCCGGCGCGGGTTCGCACGAGTTTCGCGAACTGTGGGATGCCGTGCTGCTGCCCCGGCTGGACGCGTTCCGGCCGCAGCTGCTACTGGTCTCGGCCGGCTTCGATGCGCACCGCGACGATCCGCTGGCCGACCTCCGACTCGACCACGAAGATTACGCGTGGATCACCGCACGCCTGGTGGCGCTGGCCCGCAGGCATGCCGGTGGCCGACTGGTGTCCACGCTGGAAGGTGGCTACGACCTCGCCGCACTGGCAGCCTGCGCCAGTGCACATGTCAGCGCTTTAATGGAATAGAACTCGCGCAAAGCGCGCTCGTTTGCCTCCTCTCCCTCCGGCGACTGCAGGGAGTCCCCTTGCGGGTGAGAGGATTGAGTTGAGGGTCCACGGCTCGCCCGCTGCCAAACGAAGCATCGATGTGAAGATGCGGACCGTTCGACGCACCATCCGGCGTCCAGCCAGCCCACCCTCCACCCACTCAAGCCGAATCGCGAGCAGGGCCCAGGCAACGTTTATCTGCCGTCGACAGGGTCTTTCTGCTAGCTTAACGAGCCTTCAAAGTCGGCAGATCCCGCGATGCTCAAGCTACCCCCACGTCGCCTGCTGGCGGTTGCCGCAGCACTCGCCCTGATCGGCGGCCAGGCCGATGCCAGCGGCGGTCAGAGCATTCCCGCAACCTCACCCGGCACCGCTGATCAGGCCTGTCCGTTGGGTTCGTTTCACTGCGCGCCGCGTCCGTACAACTACGCGATGTGCCGCCCGAATGCCTTGCTGGACTTCTACGACCCCAGTCTCGGCAAGGACATCAGCCTGCGTGAAACCAGCCCTACCCAGGTGCAGGCGCAGCACGTGGACAGTTCCAACCAGTCGGTCTACCACTTGTCCGGCGACGTGCGGCTGCAACGCGCCGACCAGCAGTTGCAAGCTGACAGTGTCGACTACAACAACGTCAACACCGACTACGACGCCCGCGGCAACGTGCGCTACCAGGAGGCCGGCCAGCTGCTCGCCGCTTCGCACATGCAAGGCAATACCGCGGCCAGTCGCGGCATCGCCGACGACGTGCGTTACCAGATGCTTGATGCGCGCGGCAACGGCGTGGCCAAGCAGGGCCACATGCTGGATGCGCAGCACTCGCGCTATTCCGTGGCGACGTACTCCACCTGTGATGTCGGCCACCACCTGTGGGAGTTCCGCGCCAAGTCGATCACCATCAACAAGGACACCGGTGTGGGTGTGGCGCGTAACGCCACCATGCGGCTGGGCAACGTGCCGTTCCTGTACCTGCCGTATTTCACTTTTCCGACCGACGATCGGCGCAAGAGTGGCTTTCTGTACCCGACCATCGGCAACACCAGCCGCTCCGGTTTCGAGGTCAGCGCGCCGTATTACCTGAACCTGGCGCCGAACTATGACGCCACCCTGGACCCGCGCACTTACAGCGACCGCGGCGCCATGCTGGCGGGCGAGTTCCGCTACCTGGTGCCGGGCAGCAACGGCCAGCTCAACCTGGAATACGTGCCGAACGATCACGGCGAGAACGACGGCCTCGCCGATACCAAGGGCGACTCGCGCTATCTGGTCAACTTCGCCGATCGCACGCGCTTGTGGCAGGGCTGGCAGTTCCTGGCGTCGTACAACCATGCCTCGGACAGCAGCTATCTGTACGACTACGGCGACAGCCTGTCGCATGCCGCGATCTACACGCTGGCGTCCTCCGTCGCGGTCGTGGGTAGTGGCAAGTGGTGGAACGCTTCGGTCGGCGGCACCATCTACCAGAACGTGAACCCGTTTGTGACCGACCGCGTACTGCCGTACCGGCAACTTCCGTATGCGAAGTTCAGCATGGACGTGCCGCTGGCGCGCTGGCTGGATTTCGGCATGGATACCAGTGCGGTGGCATTCCGCAAGAACGGCTTGGTCGAAGGCGAGCGCGAGGATCTCTATCCGTACCTGGCCGCTGACTTTGGCAGCTCCGCCTGGTTTGTGCGGCCAAAGCTGGCCTATCGCTATACCGCGTATCAGCTGAGCAGTGGCTATCAGGACTATGGTTTTCGCGGACTGCTCGGCAACGCAGCGGCCACTCCGTTCAACCAGAAGTCGCCCAGTCGTGCGCTGCCGATCATCAGTCTCGACAGCGGCCTGGTCTTCGACCGCAGCACCTCGCTGTTTGGCACCAGCTACACGCAGACCCTGGAGCCGCGGCTGTATTACCTGTACGTGCCGTATCGCAACCAGAACAACCTGCCGCTGTTCGATACCAACGTGATGTCGTTCGACTACTGGCAGCTGTTCTCGCCGAACCGGTTCTCCGGCGCCGATCGGCAGATGGACGCGAATAATCTCACCGCCGCACTTACCACCCGCCTGCTCGACGACGGCGGCGTGGAGCGACTGTCCGCCAGCATCGGCCAGATCCACTATTTCAGCCCGCAGCGCGTGCAGTTGCCGAACGGACAGGCCAGTGTGGCGGCGCCGATCGACTGGGTTCGCTCGGCCTATGTGGCCCAGCTCGACGTGCAGTTGAGCGACCGCTGGCGTCTGAACAGCGCCTACCAGTGGAGCCCGAACACCCGGCTCACCGATCTGGCGGCCGTCGAACTGCAGCGCCGGCTGCGTACCGACGGCATCCTCAATTTTTCCTACCGCTATCGCCGCGGGCTGCTGGAACAATACAGCGCGTCTGTGGTCTACCCGGTGTCCGAACGCTGGCGCCTGGTGGGATCGTGGACGTATTCGGTAAAGGATCGCGAGACCGTCGAAGCGCTGGCTGGCGTGGAATACGACAGCTGTTGCGTGTCACTGCGGCTG
The DNA here is from genome assembly GCA_041690935.1 of Rhodanobacter sp. Lineage (GTDB taxonomy): Bacteria > Pseudomonadota > Gammaproteobacteria > Xanthomonadales > Rhodanobacteraceae > Rhodanobacter. The sequence continues at coordinate 6,886 of JBEPVP010000046.1, read as the reverse complement.
GTCGATCGCAACTACGTCAACCAGGCTTATTACGGCTTTGGTCCGGCGCCCGTGGGCGGCAATATCAACCGTCGCGACAACGCGATCATGTTCGAAGTGGTTTTCAAGGGGCTCGGCTCGTCCGGCGGCCAAATCGATCCACTGTTGCGCCGTGATATTCTCGGCTATCAATAAACGCATTCGCCCCGGCGATCCAGGCTTTCCATCGATGAAGCAATTCCTTGCATCTCTGCTGCTCGCGCTCGCGATCATGCTCCCCGCCCACGCCCAGCTGCAGACGCCTGCCGCAGCCGCCAGCCAGCCGCTGGATCGCATCGTGGCCGTCGTCAACGAGGACGTGATCCTGCAGAGCGAGCTGAACGACGCGGTGGCGTCGGTGCAGCAGCAATATGCCGGCCATACCGAGCAGTTGCCGCCGATGAACGTGTTGCAGCAGCAGGTGCTCAATCGCCTGGTGCTGATGCGGTTGCAGGTCCAGAAGGCGCAGGATCAGGGCATACACGTTTCCGACGCGGATATCGACCAGGCGATCGCGGGCGTGGCCGAGCAGAACAAGCTCACGCCTGAGCAGCTACGCGCCCAGGTAGAGCAGAGCGGCGCCAGCTTTGCATCATTCCGCCAGCAGCTCGGTGACCAGGTCACCGTGCAGCGACTGCACCAGAGCGTGGTGCAGGGTTCGGTATCCATCACCGACAGCGAGATTGACAACCTGATCAGCAGTCCCACCTACAAGGCCGGCGAGGTGCATCTGCAGCATATCCAGATCAGCATTCCCGGTGGCGCCGATGCGGCCGCGATCCAGGCCAGTCAGACCAAGGCAGAGCAGGCGATTGCCGCGATCAAGGGTGGCATGGATTTCAACGCCGCAGCGATTCGCTATTCCGACGCATCCGACGCACTGGAAGGCGGCGATCTGGGCTGGCGCCGGATGGACGAGATTCCGCCGGCCTTCGCCGATACCCTCGCCTCGATGAAACCCGGCGACGTCAGCCCGGCCCTGCGCGGCCCGACCGGCTTCCACATCCTCAAGCTCGTCGATCAGCGCCAGAACAGCCGCAAGGTGATCACCGAACTGCACGCCCGGCAGATCCTGATCAAGCCGAGCGAACTGGTGACACCGGCGCAGGCCGAACAGAAGACCCGTGACCTGTACAACCGCATCGTCAACAAGCACGAGGATTTCGCCACCCTGGCGAAGGAAAACTCCAAGGACGACACCACCGCCAATCTCGGCGGCGACATGGGCTGGTTTGCGCCGCAGGCTTGGGGTGCAACCATAGGCAAGGTAGTGGGCGAGCTGAAAGACAACGAGGTGTCGCAGCCGTTCCAGAGCGAAGCCGGCTGGCACATCGTGCAGCGGCTGGGTGCGCGCCAGAGCGATCAGACCGTGCAGATCGAACGCGACCAGGCCCGCCAGGCGATCGGCACGCGCAAGTCCGAGCAGGTCTACGACGACTATCTGCGCGATCTGCGCTCCAACGCGTACATCAACATCCTGGTGCCCGAGCTGCGCGATACCGACAGCCAGGCTGCGGCCGGCACCGCGCCATAAGGTGATTTGAATACCATGCCACCGCCCCGGCTCGCGGTCACTGCCGGTGAGCCTGCGGGCATCGGTCCGGAATTGCTGATCAGACTGGCCGCCACGCCGCTGGCGGCCAGTCTGATCGCGATCACCGACCGTGACCTGCTGCAACGCGCAGCGCTCCGCTGCGGCCTGAGCATCGAGTTGCTCGACGACGATGGCAGCGCGCAGACCGAACGGCGTCCCGGCACGTTGCGCGTGCGCCACACCCCGCTGGCGATCGAGGAAGTGCCCGGTCGACCCGACCCGCGCAATGCCCGTCACGTACTGGACACGCTGGCCGAAGCGGCCGACGGCTGCATGGCCGGGCGCTACGATGCGGTGGTCACCGCGCCGCTGCAGAAATCCTCGATCAACGATGCCGGCATCCCCTTCAGCGGACACACCGAGTTCTTCGCCGAACGCGCCCATGCCGCGGTGGTGATGATGCTGGCCAGTCCGGACTTGCGCGTGGCGCTGGCGACCACGCACCTGCCGCTGGTGGCCGTATCCGCCGCGATTACGCGCGACTCGTTGACCCGCACGCTGCGCATCGTGCATGCCGAGCTGCGCGACAAGTTCGGCATCGCCGAACCGCGCATCGCCGTGCTTGGCATCAACCCGCATGCCGGCGAAGGTGGCCACCTCGGCCGCGAGGAAATCGACACCGTGATCCCGGTGCTGAATGCATTGCGCAGCGAAGGCATGCGCCTGATCGGTCCGCTACCCGCCGACACCGCATTCGTGCCGGCGCAACGACGCCATTACGATGCGGTGCTGGCGATGTACCACGACCAGGCGCTGCCGGTGCTGAAGAGCGAGGCGTTCGACCGCACCGTCAACCTCACGCTCGGCCTGCCCTTCATCCGCACCTCGGTCGATCACGGTACCGCGCTGGATCTGGCCGGCAGCGGCCAGGCCGACCCTGCCAGCCTGATCGCCGCGGCGAAGATGGCGCTGGGACTCGTCCAGCGCAGAAACGAGTCCAGAGGAACGAGAAATGAGTAAACACACGACGACACACTCGTTTCTCACTCCTCTTCACTCATTCCTCGACCCATGAACGCCCGCCCCAAGAAAAGCTTCGGCCAGCACTTTCTGCACGACCGGCGTTACATCGAATGGATCGTCAGTGCGGTGTCGCCGCGGGCCGAGGATTTCATGGTCGAAATCGGTCCGGGCGAAGGTGCACTGACCCTGCCACTGCTAGCCGCCGCCGGCAAGCTCACCGCGATCGAGCTGGATACCGACCTGATCCCCGGCCTGCAGGCGCGTGCCGCCAGCGCGGGCGAATTGCACATCATCCATGCCGACGTGCTGAAGGTGGATTTCACCGCGCTGGCGCACAGCCATGGCGTGCCGCGGCTGCGCATCGCCGGCAACCTGCCCTACTACATCTCCAGCCCGATCCTGTTTCACTGCGTCGAGCATGCCGCGGCGATCCAGGACATGCACTTCATGCTGCAGAAGGAAGTGGTCGACCGCATGGCGGCCGAGCCAGGCAGCAAGGTGTATGGACGGTTGTCGGTGATGCTGCAGCTGGCGTGCCGGGTCGAGCCGCTGTTCACCGTGCCGGCGGAAGCGTTCCGCCCGCCGCCGAAGGTGGAGTCCGCGGTGGTGCGACTGGTGCCGCTGGCCGCCCATGAATTGCATGACGCCCCACCCGAACACGTCTACGCGGTCGTCAAGGCGGCGTTCGGGCAACGCCGCAAGACGCTGTCCAATGCGCTCAAGCAATTGCTCGACAGCGACGCGATCCGCCGCGCCGACGTCGATCCGAAGGCGCGCGCCGAAACCCTCGCGCCGGCCGACTTCGTGCGCCTGGCCAAGGTCTACGGCACTCGCTGACGCACACCGAGCCGATCCAATCGCGACGGCTGCGCCCCATTCACGGCGGCAGGCCTTACAATCCGGGCATGACTGAAAAATCTTCCTACACGATCGACGTGCAGGTCGAAACCCGCTTCGTCCCCGACCAATCGAAGCCCGGTGACAATCGCTACGTTTTCGCCTACACCATCACCCTGCGCAACGCCGGCAACATGCCGGCGCGCCTGCTCGCACGCCACTGGATGATCACCGACGCCAACGGCAAGGTCGAGGAAGTGCGTGGCGACGGCGTGATCGGCGAACAGCCATGGATGCGTCCCGGCGATGATTTCGAGTACACCTCCGGCGCGGTACTGGAGACGTCGGTGGGCACCATGGGCGGCAGCTATCAGATGCTGGCCGATGACGGCACGGAGTTCGAGGCACCCATTCCGACCTTCACCCTGTCCATCCCGCGCACGCTGCACTGATGGTCCTGCGCTGACATGGCTACATACGCGATCGGCGACGTGCAGGGCTGCTATCCCGAACTGCAACGCCTGCTCGACAAGCTGCGCTTCGACCCGGCGCAGGATCAGTTGTGGTTCTGCGGCGACCTGGTCAACCGCGGCGGCCAGTCACTGGAGACGTTGCGGCTGATCCACGGCCTGCGCGAATACAGCATCGTCACCCTCGGCAATCACGACCTTAGCCTGCTTGCAATCGCCCAGCGCCGGCCCGATGCGCAGGCACGGGTGAATCCCGAATTGCGCGAAGTGCTGTTCGCCGACGACGCACCGGTGCTGTTCGAATGGCTGCGCTCGCAGAAGCTGCTGCACCACGACGAACAACTCAACTGGACGATGGTGCATGCCGGCCTGGCGCCGATGTGGACGCTGCGACAGGCCCAGCGTGCGGCCCAGGACGTGGAACGTGAGCTGTCCAGTCCGAGTCATCCGCGCCTGCTGCGCAACCTGTTCGGCAACCGCCCTGCGCTGTGGTCGAGCCGCCTGCAGGGGCTGGATCGCCAACGCGCCACCATCAATACGATGACCCGGATGCGTTACTGCGACATCAACGGTCGCATCGACTTCGACGCCAAGGACATTCCCGGCACCCAGAAGCCCGGACTGTACCCGTGGTTCGAGGTGCCCGGCATGCGCCGGCGCGATACCCGCATCGTCTGCGGCCACTGGTCCGCCCTCGGTCGTTTCGCCGGGCTCGGCATACATGCGATCGACACCGGCTGCGTATGGGGCGGGCAACTCACCGCACTGCGGCTGGACAGCGAAGAACTCCAATACATCACGGTCAACGCCGAGCCGCATCGCAAGCGACCGCCGGGCATGGAGGACTGATTCCGTGACAAAAAAACCCCGCCGCAGCGGGGTTTTTCATAACGGTGGTCTGAAGGATCAGGCCAGCTGGCCGTGGCAGTGCTTGTATTTCTTGCCCGATCCGCAAGGGCAGAGCTCGTTGCGGCCCACCTTGTGGCCCTCGTGCTGCGCTGCCGGCTGGGCCAGGCGCATGCCCGCACCGACCGCACCGCTTTCCGGGTCCCCGTCGAACGCGCCCACCGGGGCACCGCCGCCGGTCGCCAGCATCTGCTTTTGCAGGCGCTCCGCCATACGCTGCTGCTCGGCTTCCATCGCCGCGACCTCCTCTTCGCTGCGAATGCGGATCCGCGCCAGCATCTGCACCACTTCGGTCTTGATCCGCCCGAGCATGTCGGAGAACAGCTTGAACGACTCGCGCTTGAACGCCTGCTTCGGGTCCTGCTGCGCATAGCCGACCAGATAGATGCCTTGGCGCAGGTAGTCCATGTTCGACAGGTGATCCTTCCACGCGTTGTCGACCACGGTCAGCATGATGTGCTTTTCCAGTTGGCGCATGGTCTCGGCGCCGATCTGCGTTTCCTTCGCATGGAACAATTCGTTCACCGCACCGCGCACATGCGCGAGAATCATCTCGGCGTCGATCTCCTGCTGCTGTTCGAGCCACTGCTTCAGCTCCAGCGACAGGCCGAACTCGCTTTCCAGCTCGCGGTCCAGCCCGGCCAGGTCCCACTGTTCGTCGATGCTTTCGGCCGGCACGTATCCGCGCACCATCGTTTGCACCACGTCCTCGCGGATGTCGGCAACCGTGGCCGACACCTCGTCGCCCTCGAGCAGTTCGTCACGCTGGCGGTAGATCACCTTGCGCTGGTCGTTGGCGACGTCGTCGAACTCCAGCAGGTGCTTGCGGATGTCGAAGTTGTGCTGCTCGACCTTGCGCTGGGCCTTCTCGATCTGCCGGCTGATCATGCGATCTTCCAGCGCGTCGTCGTCCTTCATGCCGAAGCGCTTCATCCAGCGGACCAGGCCCTCACCGCCGAAGATGCGCAGCAGGTTGTCTTCCAGCGACAGGTAGAAACGCGAAGAGCCCGGATCGCCCTGGCGACCGGAACGGCCGCGCAGCTGATTGTCGATGCGCCGCGACTCGTGCCGTTCGGTGCCGATGATGTGCAGGCCGCCGGCCGCGAGCACTTGCTCATGCAACTTCTTCCACTCGGCCTTGACGCGCTGGCGATCCATCTCGCTGGCGTCTTCGGGCAAGGCGGCCAAGGCCACTTCCAGGCTGCCGCCGAGCACGATGTCGGTACCGCGGCCAGCCATGTTGGTGGCGATGGTGACCTGGCCGGGCGCACCGGCCTGCGCCACGATGTGCGCCTCGCGCTCGTGCTGTTTGGCGTTCAGCACTTCATGCGTCACGCCAGCCTTGGTCAACATGCCGGACAGCAGTTCGGACACCTCGATCGAGGTGGTGCCGACCAGCACCGGCTGGCCGCGTTTGTGGCAATCCTTGATGTCCTCGATCACCGAGCGGTATTTCGGATCCTGCGCCAGAAAGATCATGTCCGAGTTGTCCTTGCGGATCATCGGCATGTGGGTGGGGATCACCACAACTTCCAGACCGTAGATGCTCTGGAACTCGAACGCCTCGGTGTCGGCCGTGCCGGTCATGCCGGCCAGCTTCTTGTACATGCGGAACAGGTTCTGGAACGTCACTGTCGCCAGCGTCTGGTTCTCGCGCTGGATCGGCACGCCTTCCTTCGCCTCGACCGCCTGATGCAGGCCATCGGACCAGCGCCGGCCGGCCAGCGTGCGGCCAGTGAATTCGTCGACGATGATGACCTCGCCCTCGCGCACGATGTAGTCGACGTCGCGCTGATAGATGCCGTTGGCGCGCAGCGCGGCGTTGAGATGATGCACTACCGCCAGGTTCTTGGAATCGTACAGGCCGCTGTCCTGCTCGATCACGCCCGCTTCGCGCAACAGCTCGTCGGCGTGCTGCATGCCCGACTCGGACAAATGCACCTGCTTCTGCTTTTCGTCGACCCAGTAGTCGCCGTCGCCTTCTTCCTCGGTCTGCCGGATCATCCGCGGCACGATCTTGTTCACTGCCAGGTACAGCTGCGGCGAATCCTCGGCCGGGCCGGAGATGATCAGCGGCGTGCGCGCCTCGTCGATCAGG
>JBEPVP010000045.1:0-20020 GCA_041690935.1 Rhodanobacter sp. | reverse complement strand
AACAAACGCTTTACCGCCCAGCCAACCCTCCCGTTTACCCACTGTGGGTACCCTCTCGGGGGGCCGCGCGCGCGCCCCACGACGTTTTCTGGCGACCGTTTGTCTGATGCGCTGCGGGCGAGTGGAATTCGTTCGCACCGTTTACGACATGCGGTCGCCACGGGAGTAACGCCATGCGAATCTTCAGATTCAGCTCCGGAATGACGCTGCTGCTCAGCGCGGTCGCCTTGAATGCGCTGGCCGCGGAACCCGCCAAGCTTGCCGCAGCCTCGTCCTTCATCGCTGCACCCTTACAAGCTGCGGCGCCGACTGCTGCAAAGTCCACCTATGTCGACGGCCTCGGTCAGAGCGTGACCGGCAATGACCTGGCGACGCTCAGTGGCGGTACCAATATCAGCGAAAGGATGACGCTCAACGGCACGGTGAACAACAACACCGACGATCATGTGGTGACCGGATCCAACACGATCAGCACCGACTCGTTCAACGGCGTCGTGGGTGTGCCGATGGTGATTCAGAACACCGGCAACAACGTGTTGATTCAGAACGCCACCATCATCAACGTGCAGTTCCAGCCATGAGCGATCGGCTGCGGTGCGCGCTGCTCCTTGCTGTAGCGGCTCTGCTGGTTCCGGCGAGCACGCTGCGGGCGGCACCCATCGACTTGCCCGGTACCTCGGGCGGCGGTTACAACCTGCACATGACAAGCCTGAAGGAGATCCGCTTCAGGAACACGATCCGCCAGAAGTACGATTTCAGTTGCGGCTCCGCGGCCGTGGCGACCTTGTTGACGTATCAGTACGGCTATCGGGTGAACGAACAGGAAGCGTTCGCCCAAATGTATGCCCACGGCAACCAGTCAAAGATCAACCGCGAAGGTTTCTCGCTGCTCGACATCAAGCGTTTCCTGCAAGCCAATGGCTTTGAAGGCGATGGTTTCCACGTGCCGCTGGAGAAATTGGTGCAGGAAAATCTTCCTGCGATCGTGCTGATCGACGAAAAGGGTTACCACCATTTCGTGGTGATCAAGGGCTTGCGCGCGGGGCGCGTGCTGGTAGGTGACCCCGCCCGCGGCACCCGTTCCATGCCCCGTGAGCTATTCGATAGGGCATGGAAAAATCATCTGGTCTTTGTGATCCACAACCGGCGTGCCATGGCGATTTTCAACAGCCGCGATGACTGGCGCGCTGCGCCGCTGGCACCGCTCGGTTCTTCCATCGACCGTACCGGCCTGGGCAATATCACGTTGCCCAAGCGTGGTCCGGGGGATATCTGAGTGCGCTCATGATCCATACCTTGCGTGTCAGTTCTTCAGGTCTCTGCGTGTTGGCGGGATTGTCGATTGCCTGGGCGGGCGTGCTGTGCGCGCAGGATCCATCGTTGGCGTCACCTGAATCTTCGCGCACATCCGCTGGCTCCATGCGGACATGGGTCGTCGTGAACGCGTGGCCGGCGGCGGTCAGCGATCGCCGTCTGGATGCCACCCGCGGTGGTTTTGATCTCGGCAACGGATTGATGGCTTCTTTCGGCATCGCCCGCACGGTCTACATCAACGGCCATCTGGTCTCCAGCAGCAGTGTTTATATCCCGGACGTGGGCCACATGACGCCGGCCCAGGCCCAGGCGCTGGCTGCCGTCGCGGGCACGGTCAAGGTGATCCAGAACGGCGCGGGGAACGCGTTCGATCCGGCCACGTTCAACCACGTCGCGGCGGCGACGGTGATCCAGAACACACTCGACCATCAGGACATCCGCAGCCTGACCACAATCAACGCCGCCGTGAACAGTCAGAACGCATTCCGCGCCATCGTTCTGCAGGAGGGCTTGCAGGCCGGCGTGGTCGGTTCGCTGGGGCACTGACGGAACGCACGTGCGGCCCCACTTGGGCGATGCTCGATTCAATGAGGAAACGTGATGGCCCGGGAATCATGGCGAAACAGGTGTTCCGTCGGCTGCGCCGGCTTGGCTTTGTTCGGTGGTGTGGCAAGCGCGCAGGGTCTGGCAAACGCCCAGCAGGGTGTGCCAAGCGCACAGGATCCGTCGACGTCAGACAGTCCATCGCTGACCGGCTCGACCGAGCTGTCAGCGATGATCCGCAAGAACACCGCCGAACAGGATAAGCGCATCGAGGCGATGCGCGCTCAGCTCGCCGCGCAGAATATCCAGATCGAGGAGCTGAAACGCGCACTCGCCGCGCAGCAGACAGACTACCTCGCGCTGCGGCACGCCGTGGAAATGGGCGTGCTCGAGCAGCAGCGCGCCGGCAACGCCAAGGCGGGAGGCGCGATGTCCACGGCGCTGCCCATGCCGACTGGCGGCGCGATCGACACGACAACGGAGGTAGTCGGGCCGGCGCCGGAACAACGGACCGTCGGGCAGGCACCCGAGCGCGATGTCGGGCTGCCGGCAGTCGCACCGATCTTCGATCAGCCCGGGGTACTGACGCCACGCCACAAATTCGTGTTGGAGCCCTCCTATCAGTTTGGCTACTCGTCGGCCGACCGGGTTGCTTTGGTCGGATATACCGTGATTCCGGCGATCCTGATCGGCCTGATCGACGCGCGCCAGGTCAAGACCACCAACCAGACCGGCGCGATTGCGCTGCGTTACGGGCTCACCAACCGGCTGGAAATGGAGTTGCGCGTACCGTACGTTTATGGCCATACCGACACGATCAGTCGCGAGATCTTCACCGGCAGCGCCACGGACAACGTTTTCACCTCCAGTGGCCACGGCATCGGCGACATCGAAGCCACCGCCCGTTATCAGATCAACGATGGTGGCGCGGATCGGCCGTATTACGTGGGCTGGCTGCGTTTCAAATCGCGCACCGGCCGGGATCCGTTTGAAGTCACCACCGATTGCGTCACCCGCTGCGTGCAGAACGCCACCGGCACCGGTTTGCCACTGCAGCTACCGACCGGATCGGGCTTCTATTCGCTGCAGCCAGGCCTCACCTGGTTATACCCGTCCGATCCGGTTGTGTTTTTTGGCAACCTGAGTTACCTGCACAATTTTCCACGTCACCACGTCAGTCGCAACGTATTGTTCGGCGGCAAGGAGGCGCTGGGTACGGTGCGCGTCGGCGACGTTGTCGACGTCAGCCTCGGCATGGGACTGGCACTCAACGAGAAAGCGTCCATCAGCATCGGCTACGACCAGAGCTTTCTTGGCGTCACCAGGCAGAACGGCAAGACCGTGCCCGGTTCGGCCAGGAGCGTGCTTGGCACCTTGCTGGTCGGCGGCTCCTATCGCTTCAGCGAAAAGCGCAGCGTGAACTTCGCGCTGGGCGTCGGGGTGACCCGCGACACGCCCGATGTCACCTTGACGGTCAGGATACCGCTGACGTATTGACCGAATGACCGGGAAGCCCTCGGCGTGCATGGTTGCCTGGACTTGGCGCCGGCATGCGGGCAACGTGAAAACCGTTCGAGATGATCGGGGGCCAGCAGAGCCGAGCGTTTCTGCCCGGCGCCGCTTCATGAGTAACGCCGGGCAGGGCAGGTTGCGGGTCTGGGGTGAGCTCAACCGGTAATTGATTTCAGACGGCTGCGTCGGCGCTGCATCAACCAGCCGCCGCCACAGATGCCAGCCACCAGCAACACATCCAGCACGTATCTCACCCAGCTGTGCGTGTCGAACCAGCCGCTCAGCAATCCATCGTGCGAGATCATTCGGGCCGCCGTGAATGCGATGGCGCCGGCACCGATGTACATGATGACCGGGAAACGCTCGATCAGTTTCAGTATCAGGGTCGAACCCCAGACCACCAGCGGCACGCTGACCAGCAAGCCGATGATGACCAGGCCCAGGTGGCCCTTCGACGCGCCGGCGATCGCCAGTACGTTGTCCATGCCCATCAATGCATCCGCGACGATGATCGTGCGCAATGCGCGCCAGAACGAATCGGCGGCACTGATATTCGGATCGTCCTCATCGCCATGGCGCAGCAGTTTCCACGCGATCGGCAGCAGCAGCACGCCGCCGGCCAGCATCAGTCCCGGCAGCTTGAGCAGGTAGACGACGACGGCGGTGAGTGCAAAACGAACAGCGACGGCGCCGAACGTGCCCCAGAACACGGCCCTTTTCTGCAGCGCTTTCGGCAAGCGGCTGGCGGCCATCGCGATGACGATGGCGTTGTCGCCAGCTAGCACCAGATCCAGCAGGATGATGGCCAGCAGGCCGGAGAAAAACTCGGTACCAGTGAATTCCATGGGCGGTTCCATGCGCGTCGGACAATGCAGTGGAGACGGACGCGCGCGGCCCGTATCCACCACAAAAGTCTCGTTCGCAGGATGAACTGCCGTGGTGACCGGAGCGAAGCATCGCTCGTGTTGACGATCACCGCACCGAGGCAGGTGAACCTGCTTCGGGAACTACTCCCCTTTGGGATGTGTTGATGGATTGTCGGGGTCGGCACGTGCGCGGTCAAGCAACGCAGGTCGCGCCAGTCAGCTAAAATGGCGGTTTTCCCCGCCGCGAGATCCCTCATGAGTGCGCACGACATCCGTTCCGCCGTCCGTCCCGATTCCGACCAGCCACTGATCGACATCGCCGACTACGTTGTCGACTACCAGATCGACTCGAAAGAGGCTTACGACACCGCGCGCTACATGCTGCTGGACTCGCTGGGCACGGCGATGCTGGCGATGAAGTTTCCCGAATGCGTGAAGCACCTCGGCCCGCTGGTACCCGGCGCCACACTTCCCGGTGGCGCCCGCGTGCCGGGCACCAGCCATGAGCTCGATCCGGTGCAGGCCGCGTTCGCCATTGGCACGCAGATCCGCTGGCTTGATTTCAACGACACCTGGCTGGCGGCGGAGTGGGGTCACCCGTCGGACAACCTCGGCAGCATTCTGGCGGTGGGTGACTATCTCAGCCGCAAGGCGGAACGTGAAGGCGGCCAGCCGCTGACCGTGCGCGACGTGCTCGGCTATGCGATCAAGGCGCACGAGATCCAGGGTTGCTACGCACTGCTGAACAGCTTCAACCGGGTCGGCCAGGACCACGTGATCCTGGTGCGGCTGGCTTCCACAGCCGTGGCCACGGCGATGCTCGGCGGCAGCAAGGAGCAGATCACCACCGCCGTATCGCACAGCTGGATCGATAACGGCGCGTTGCGCACCTACCGTCACGCGCCGAACACCGGCCCGCGCAAGAGCTGGGCCGCCGGTGACGCCTGCCGTCGCGCGGTCACCCACGCGATCAATGCGGTGTATCGCGGCGTGGTCGGCTATCCGTCGGCGCTGAGCGCGAAGACCTGGGGCTTCTACGACGTGGCGTTCAACGGCAAGCCGTTCGAGTTCGAGCGCCCGTTCGGCAGCTACGTCATGGAGAACGTGCTGTTCAAGATCAGCTATCCGGCTGAATTCCATGCGCAGACCGCGGTGGAATGTGCGATGCAGTTGCACGGTGAGGTTGCCGGCAAGCTCGATCAGATCGAGAAAATCGTGATCGAGACGCAGGAAGCCGGCAGCCGCATCATCGACAAGACCGGCCCACTGGCGAACTACGCCGACCGCGATCACTGCATCCAGTACATGGTGGCGGTGCCGCTGATCTTTGGTCGGCTGGTGGCCAGCGACTACAACGACGATGTGGCCGCGGATCCGCGCATCGACGCGCTGCGCGACAAAATGCTGGTCAGCGAGAATCCACAGTTCACACGCGACTATTTCGATCCGACCAAACGCTACATCGGCAATTCCGTGCAGGTGTTTTTCAGGGACGGCAGCAGCACCGAAAAGGTTTCGATCGACTTTCCGATCGGACACCGCAAGCGTCGCGCCGAGGGCATCCCGGTGTTGCTGCAGAAATTCGAAGCGGCCATGCGCGATCATTTGCCGGCGCATCAGGTCAGGGCAATCATGGGGGCGACCAAGGATCCGGCACAGCTCGACGCGATGCCAGTGAACGAATTCCTTGCGCTCTTCACGGTGTGAAGACAATGTGAGTGGAAAGCTAAGTTGGGGAGGGCAGTGCAGGGCGGCCAAGCCGACACGTCCAAGACGTGAACTTTCCTGAACGAAACCTCACCAGAATTTGGTTCTAAAGATGTTAAAGCACCACCCACTTAACGATTTTGCTACACTTCCCGTCGCTTGTCGCAGAGAAAACGCCAAGCAGGGGCTGTAAAAGCTCTGAGTGACGTGCTCCAGTTCCGACGCGCGACTTCCGGTTGGGGTTGAACGGACGCGAAAACCTAATAAATGAGGAGACACCTGATGAAACGTAAGGGCTTGTACTTTCTGATTGCGCTGGCCTTGGGCGGCGTTGGTGCCGTTCATGCGCAGGACACGACCGCTGCACCAGCCGATGTCGCGGCTACCGACATGGCCACCCCGTCCTATGATGGTCGCTGGTATATCGCCCCGACCGTGGGCGGCTACTACAACGATACCGATCGCAACACCAACAGCCGTCAGTTCTATTACGGGCTGGGTGTGGGTCGTTTCATTGCGCCGAATGCCTCGATCGACCTGTTTGCCGACCGCACCAAGCGCAAGACCGACAATGGCGCGATGGCCGGTGGTGGCCACAGCCACAACAGCTGGGCAAACAACTCCGTGGGTGCAGCTGTCCGTTTCTATGCGGGTGACTGGAACGCATGGCGTCCGTACGTCCTCGCCGGCGTGATGGGCAGCAATCATCATTCGAGCGGCGACAGTGGCTGGTCGCCGGCAGCCGAGCTGGGTGGCGGCGTCTCCAAGACGGTCACGGACAGCTCGGATGTGCGCATCGAAGCCGGCTACCGCTACGACTGGGACAACAAGACCCAGCCGGCGCAAGACGGTTACGGTGACTGGTTCCTGGGCTTCAGCATCGTGTCGCGCTTCGGCGCTCCGGCAGCGGCTCCGGCCCCTGTGGTCGCCACTCCGCCGCCGGCTGATTGCTCGACGATGGACAGCGATGGCGACAGCGTGAACGACTGCGACGACAAGTGCCCGGGTACCGCTTCCGGCACGATCGTTGGTCCCGACGGTTGCGCACAGAAGGTCGTGATCGACCTGCGCGGCGTGAACTTCAAATACGATCGCCCGAAGAAAGGCGAGACCGACATCGCCAAGTCGCTGGCTGAGCCGAGCGCCGACTCGATCGCGGTCCTGACCCAGGCTGTCGATACCCTGCAGCGTTACCCGCAGGTGCATGTGACGGTTGCCGGCTTTACCGACTCGAAGGGCACTGATGAGTACAACCAGAGCCTGTCGGAGCGTCGCGCCGCGATCGTCTACAACTACCTGACTGGCCACGGTATCGATGCCAGCCGCCTGGAGGGCCCGATCGGCCACGGTGAAGCCAACCCGATCGGCGACAATGCCACCGACTCCGGTCGTGCGCAGAACCGTCGTACGGAGCTGCAGGTTCAGCAGTAATCGAACCGCGGTAACGCAGTAATGAAAAAACCCGGCTTCGGCCGGGTTTTTTTTTGCCTCGCGTCCGCTGCATGTGTATCCGGGTAGCGGGACGGCTTACCATCCTTGTGGTGCCGTGGCTCGGGCTTATACGCTAGCGCGATGTCTCGCCCACCTTTCCATTCCGCACGTTCTGCGGCTTCCGCCAACCAGGTGCCACGGCACGGGCTGGCACGTGTGCTGTCCAAGCTGGGCGCATGTTCACGCAGCCAGGCCGAGGAATGGGTTCGCGCGGGACGGGTCAGCCTCGACGGACGTGTGGTGCGCGACCCGTATCACCCGACGCTGCTGGATGGACAGCAGATTGCCGTTGATGGTCGGGCGGTGAAATCCGCCGAGCGCATCTATGTGGCATTCAACAAACCACGCGGACTGGTGGTCAGTGCAGTCGATGAGCAAGGTCGCGACACGGTCTACACCGCGCTGGCCGCCGCCGGCCTGCCGTGGCTGGGCCCGGTCGGGCGACTGGACAAGGCCAGCGAAGGCCTGTTGCTGCTCAGCAACGACACCAGCTGGGCAGCCGGCATCACCGACCCGGCCACGCACCTGGACAAGACCTATCACGTTCAGGTAGCTGGCCAACCGGATGCGGTGGTACTCACCGCGATGCTGGTGGGCATGGATGAGGGTGGCGACCTGCTCAAGGCGCGGCGGGCCGTGTTGTTGCGCGTTGGCGAAAAGAATGCGTGGCTGGAGGTCGTGCTGGACGAAGGTCGCAACCGGCACATCCGCCGGCTGCTGGCCGCGCTGGGTTTCGATGTGCTGCGCCTGATCCGCGTGGCGATCGGGCCGCTGCCACTGGGCGAGTTGGCGAAAGGACAGTGGCGGCGGTTGAGCGCGGACGAGGTGCGCTCACTTGCCGCACCTTCGACCCCGCGGTAGGCGCGATCAGCTTCCGATCACGCCCAGCTTCCTGCCCACCTTGGTGAACGCGTCAATCGCATGGTCCAGATGCTCGCGGGTATGCGCCGCGCTCATCTGCGTGCGTATGCGCGCCTGACCTTGCGGTACCACCGGAAAGAAGAAACCGGTGACGTAGATGCCTTCTTCGAGCAAGCCGACGGCCATCGCCTGCGCCTTCTTCGCGTCGTGGATCATCACCGGCACGATTGGATGCACCCCCGGTTTGATGTCGAAACCGACGGAGGTCATCTGCTCGCGGAAATAGCGAGTGTTTTCCCTGAGCTTGTCGCGCAGGTCGCCGGCCGACGCCAGCATGTCGAACACCTTGATCGCAGCGGCCACCACAGGCGGCGGCAGCGAGTTGGAAAAAAGATACGGACGCGAACGCTGACGCAGCAACTCGATCACTTCCTTGCGGCCAGTGGTAAAACCGCCGAGCGCGCCGCCGAGTGCCTTGCCCAGGGTGCCGGTGAAGATGTCGATCTTGTCCATCACGCCGTGCACTTCGGCGGCACCGCGGCCGGTATCGCCGAGGAAACCGGTGCAGTGGCATTCGTCGATATGCACCATGGCGTTGTACTTCGCCGCCAGCGCGGTGATTTCGTCGAGCTTCGCGATGAAGCCGTCCATCGAGAACGTGCCGTCGGAGGTGATCAGCTTGGTGCGCGCGCCAGCCGCGTCGGCGGCCTTGAGTTGGGCCTCCAGATCGGCCATGTCGCTGTTCGCATAGCGGAAGCGCTTGGCCTTGCACAAGCGGATGCCGTCGATGATCGAGGCGTGGTTCAACGCGTCGGAGATGACCGCGTCCTCCTCGCCCAGCAGCGGCTCGAACAGACCGCCGTTGGCATCGAAGCAGGCCGCGTAGAGGATGGTGTCCTCGGTGCCGAAGAACGCGGCGATCTTCGCTTCCAGCTGCTTGTGCAGGTCCTGCGTGCCGCAGATGAAGCGCACGCTGGCCATGCCGAAACCACGGGTATCCAGCGCATCCTTGGCCGCCTGGATCACTTCGGGGTTGTCGGCCAGTCCGAGGTAGTTGTTAGCGCAGAAGTTCAGCACCTTGCGCCCGCCCTCCAGCTCGATTTCGGCGGACTGCGGCGAGGTGATGATGCGCTCGGCCTTGAACAGGCCCTGCTCACGGATGGATTCGAGTTCGCTGATATAACGCGTCTGGCCGGGGTAGCTCATGGCGGATTCCGCATGCGGGGAAAGCGCCCATTGTGAGCCTTTCGCCGGCCGCGGAAAACCATTGACAGGGCCGCGGGGCGCCCCGAGCCTCCAACAAGTTCAGTGCAGGCCGAAGTCGACGCGCGTGGTCTTGCCCTTGTCGTCGATGCCCTTGGCGTCGAGCTTGGGCGCCGACACGAAGACGCGCTTGTCGTCCAGCTTGCCGCGCAACCACTGGCGAACCGCATCGGCGCGACGCTCGGCAAGGTGGCGCAACGCGTCCTGGTCGACCTGCACATTCGTTTGCAGCAGTTTTTCCATCACGTCCGGCGGCTGCGACTTGGTCAGGCCGATCAGGTCGCGCGGCTTGGAAAACTTGGCGTGCTTGTAGGCCTTGGTGAGGTATTTGTTGTAGTCATCGGGACTGAGTTTGGACAGGACAGCGACATCGTTCTCGTCACCGCCGCGATCCTTGGCCATCTCGTGCGTGACCTGTTCCTGCATCATGACTTTGCGCAATCCGTTCTCGTCGAACTGGGGATCCACCCGGCCGATGATGTCCAGGTTGAGCGAAGATTTGTCGGTAAGAATTTTGGCGATCTGGGTCAGCCGATCCTGCGTCTGGGCATCGAGCACGTTCGAGCCCGGTGCGAATTCCACGTAGCCGAGATCCTGATGATTGCCCCCCATGGCTGAAGCGATCAGCCGGAACGGCGAGGTGACGGCACGTCCGATCAGATTGACGAACGCGCGCCAGATCAGGCGACCAAAGCTGAATTGCGGGTCGCTCAGCGAGCCGGTTACCGGGACATCGACATCGATATTGCCCTGGGAGTCCTTGAGCAGGGCCACCGCCAGTTTCACCGGCAGATGGCTGATGCCCTTGCCCTGGACGCGATCGCCGAAGGTCAGCTGGCTCAGGAAAATATGGTTGTCCGCATTCAACTTGCCTTGATCGAGCGCGTAATGCACGTCCATCGTGAGGCGACCCTTGATGATCGGGTAACCGGTGTACTTGCTCGAATAGGGTGTCAGATGGGTCAGTTCCACGCCATCGGCTTTCCCTTTCACATCCAGGAATGCGACGGGTGTCAGCGGATTGATCGTGCCGTCGATATTGACCGGTGCGTTGTCGTCGAGCTGCCCCTGCAGCGTCAGGTCCGCCGGTGGTCCGCCGTTTGCTGTGCCGAAGGCACCAATCTTGCCGGCCAGTTGCGTGATGTTGGCGGTGTAGTTGGGCTTGATGAAATTGTCGGTGTAGTTGAGATTGCCGCGCGCAAGAATGATCTGGCCGATATGGATGACCGGCGGCGGTGCAGCGCTGCTGGCCGCCGTGCCGGGTACGGCGGTGCTGGCGGTGGCCGGTGCAGCCGAGCCATTGTTCGCCTGCGTCACCGAAACCGGTGCGGCTTGCGGCGAGGCAATCACATCCTGCAGATTCAGGCGGCCGTTGCTGTTGACGATGACGCGCGCATAGAAATTGTCCAGCGCCAGCCCACCTACCGATACCTGCGGGGCACCTTCGCCAGTGCGCACGCTGAGGTCCGTGGCCGCCAGCGAGTTCCAGCGCAGGAAATCGTCGTTGGTGACGTTATCCAGCACATTCACACGTCCCAGCGTGAGCCTGCCTTGATAGCTCAACGAAGGTTCCGGCTTGCGATCGCTGTAGCGCACATGTCCCTTGAGGCTCAACAGCGCGTGGTCGACGTGCACGTTGAGCGGCACCTTGACCATGGATTGCAGCGGTGCCACGTTCAGCCGGGTCGCGGTGACATGCAGGTCGGCTTTGAGCGGTTCCGGTCGCACGGAACCGGTCACGCGGTACTTGCCCTTGTCGATGCCGCCGGCCAGATCCAGTTTCAGCGGCTGGTGCATGTTGTCCGACAGGCCGTCGATGCTGAACTTGTCGGCATTGACCGTGATATGCCCGGCCTTGCCTGGAATCGCCACATCCCGATACGCAAAGGCGCCGCCGTCGATGCCGACATGCGCAATGCTCCAGTGCCATGCCGGTGCGGCCGGTTGCTTGCCCGCTGCATGATGCGGGGATGACTTGACCAGGTCGGTGAGATCGATGCGACCGTTGCGATAACGCTGGGCATCGATCTTCAACCCTTGCAGGTTGAGGTTGCTCAGATGCGCCTGGCTGCTGGCCAGGTCCAGGTGCGTGATATCGGCATTCAGCGCTTTCCAGGCCACCGGCGTGCGGCTCTTCTGCTGCAATACAAAATCGTTTACTGCGAGCTTGCTCGCATCGAGCTGCAGGTTGAAGGTCTTGCTCCAGTCGGCCACGAGCTGTCCGCTCGCATCCAGATTGCCGTGGCTGACCTGCGCATTCAGCATCGCTGGTGCCATCGCGACGAGCGGCGGCAGGCCCACGCCTTTCAACGCCGCCTGACCAACGAAGCGGCTGTCGCCCATATGCAACGCCCCGTCGAGATGCAGCGTACCGCCGGCAAGGCCTGCGCTCAGGTCGATATTCGCCGGCGGTGCGGCCAGGGTGGCGAAGCCGCGGATCGTGCCGTGCAGATTGTCGAGCGATAGCCGCGCCGGGTTGGGGCCGCTCAGGTCGGCATAGAGGATCCGGCTTCCTTGCACGGTCAGCGTTGCGATGCGCGCATCGGCGGCGGGCGAGGCTGACTTGACTGGCGCTTTTCCGGCACCGGTCAACGCGTCCAGATTGCTGCGGCCGCCGGCGAGGCTCGTGTAATGCAGGGTGGCCTTGTCAAGCGCAATGACGTCGAAGTGATAGCGGGACACCAGCGGCTCGATATCTGCCAGCGTCGCACCGGCATGGCCCAGTTCAACGATCGGCGCGCCGTCGTGAGTATTGAGGGTGAAGTTGTCGAGCTGCACGTTGCCGGTCAGCTTCAACCGCTGGGTGGCATTCCTGTCGATGAAATCCAGCTTGAGCTGGCCGGACAGCTGGCCACCGGGAATCGCTACCGGCAATGGCGTCGGCACATAGCTCAGGTAGCGGGGCAGGTCCAGGTGATCGAGATGGAAGTCGATCGCCGATTCGTGGCTGTTGGCAAACGGCTTGGTCTGTCCGCCGATGCGTATCGGACTGCCATCCACCCGCATCGCCAGCAGCGGCTGCACGAACACGTCGGCATCGTGCGGCAGGTTGGCAATGAACGGGATGCCGAGTTCGAGATGATCAATCCGGTGACTGGTATTGAGCACCTTGTCGTCGAAGATGATGTCGCCGTCATGCACGCTGATGTTGGAAAGTGCGAAGCGCGCCGGCGCCGCATCGGACTTCGCAGGCTTGCCGGCAAAGCGGTCGATCAGGTCGGTGAAATTGAATTGCTGGTCACCCATGCGCGTGATGTGCAGCTGCGGGTGCTGCAAGGTCAGTACGTCCAGTACTGGTGCCATGCGGAACAGCGAACTCCATGAGGCGTCGACGGTGAGGTGGTCGATATCGACAAACGGCGAACGACCGTCGCGCTCGTCGACGTGCAGCCGGTCCACATCCAGCTTCAGCGTATACGGATTGAGATGCACGGCCCCCAGCGTGACCGGGCGGCCGAGTATGCTGCCCAGGCGGGTCTGCAGCTGACTCCGTATCAGCGGCGGTGCGGCGAAGAAACCGAGTACGCCGAAGATCAGGAGCAGCACGCCAAGGACCAGCAGGATCCTGCGCAGGCGATGGGAGCGATAGAGTGCGCGCGTGCGTTCGCGGCCAGCCGTGACAAGCGCGCTGCGCGAAGAATTCCGATCTGCCATGCCGTCGATGCTCCGGTGACATCACGAACCGACGGTGCCTGGCCGAATCAGCCAGACACGCTCATCCCAGAAGTGCTTGTTCGGCCCGCCTGCCGGGCAGTGTAGCGTGCAGCGGCGGCCACGTTGCTGATACTCAATTCCAGGAGCAGACGACCTTGCCGCAGGTGCCGGCACCCATCAGGTCGAAATCCTTCTGGAAATCGTCGATGGCGATGTGGTGGGTGAGACCTTCTGCAGCGGAAGCTGGTCAACACCATCCGGGTCATCCTGTAGATAGCGTTCCTAGCCGGTACAGGCCATGGCGAATTCCTTGTTCGAGGCGTTAGTACGTGTCAATGGGGTACTGGCGGCGCGGGCGACGCCGCCGTGTCGGGGCCTAACAGGCGGGCATAGATGGCATCGAGTTTCAGATCACCTCGGCCGGCTTCTTCGACAATGCCGGTGCACAAATCCAGCGGTTCCGGATGTACAAACAGCAGCGTGGCATCCAAATCGATTCCCTTCTCCCTATAGCGCTGCCAGCCGTAGATCTGCGACACAAGCTGCGCCTGCTTGAAAGGCATATTGGCCAGCGCCTGTGTGGCGATCGAGGTCTGATAAGCCGCATCGACCAGGTTCAAGTCGCCGATCCCACGGAACTGATCCCATTCAAAGCAGGGATGCGGCGGCTGATTCTTGTTTACCGGCGATTTCCGCATGCGCGTGGCCATGTCGAACATTTGCGTAGCATGGTCGCGCAGAGCGATCCGGTTGGCGGCAAGTTCCGCACGTATCGCGTGCATGGACTCGTCGACCGTCGCCCGTCGCCCGTTGCTCGCGCTGAGTGTTCCAGCCGTTGATGAACAGCGCAAGCAGGATGCCGAGTACGACCGCGAAGGTATGGACCGCAACATCCGCGAGACTGATTCTCTCGCGCCGGAGCCAGGAAAACCTTGGTGTTGTTTGCTACACGGCATGCTCTTCCACGGGCGATTGATCCTTCAATTCCATGAACACACCACCTTGCCGCACTGTCCGGCATCCATCAGGTCGAAGCCCTTCTGGAAATCGTCGATGGCGATCTGATGGGTCAGCACCTTCTGCAGCGGGAAGCCGGTCAGCACCATCTGGGTCATCTTGTACCAGGTCTCGTACATGCGCCGGCCGTAGATGCCCTGCAGGGTGAGACCCTTGAAGATCACCTTGTCCCAGTCGATGCCCGCACCGCGCGGCATGATGCCGAGCATGGCGACCTTGCCGCCGTGGTACATGCAATCGAGCATGTCGGCGAATGCACGCGGGTTGCCGCTCATCTCCAGGCCGACGTCGAAACCCTCGATGTGCAAGTCTTTCACGGTGTCCTTCAGCGACTGCTTGGAAACATTGACCACCCGCGTCGCGCCCATGTCGGCGGCGAGCTTCAGGCGATAGTCGTTGACATCGGTGACCACCACGTTGCGCGCACCGATGTGCTTGGCGATACCGGCGGCGATGATGCCGATCGGGCCGGCGCCGGTGATCAGCACGTCCTCGCCGATCAGGTCGAACTCCAGCGCGCAGTGCGCGGCATTGCCGTACGGGTCGAAGAACGCGGCCAGCTCGGACGGGATCTGGTCCGGGATCGGCCACAGATTCGAGGCCGGCATGCTCATGTATTCGGCGAACGCGCCGTTGCGATTCACGCCGATGCCAATGGTGTTGGGGCACAGATGCTGGCGGCCGGCGCGACAGTTGCGGCAATGGCCGCAGACGATGTGGCCTTCAGCGGAGACGCGGTCGCCGATCTTGTAGCCGGTCACGCCCGGGCCGATCTCGACGATGCGACCGACGAATTCATGGCCGATGGTGAGTCCCGGCGTAATCGTGCGCTGGCTCCATTCGTCCCACTTGTAGATGTGCAGGTCGGTGCCGCAGATCGCGGTTTTCTCGATCTTGATCAGCACCTCGTTCGGGCCGACCTCAGGCAGCGGCACTTCTTCCATCCAGATGCCCTGTTCGGGCTTGCGCTTGACCAGGGCTTTCATCGTCTGCTGCGACATGGGGAATCCATCGTGTGGCCCGCGTACCGGGCGCGGAAACCGCGATTATAGAACGCCGTGGACGGCATGGCGGCTTGCCGTGTGCCGGGCCGTCGCTGGCTGCTTCAGCGCACGAACCCTACAATGCCGCGATGCCACTCGACTCACGCCCGCCGGCCGTCTTCCTGATGGGCCCCACTGCTTCGGGCAAGACCGCGCTGGCATGCGCGCTGCGCGAACGGTTTTCTTTCGAGCTGGTCAGCGTGGATTCGGCGATGGTGTATCGCGGAATGGACATCGGCACGGCCAAGCCGGATGCCGCCATGCTGGCGCGCCACCCGCACGCTCTGCTCGATATCCGCGATCCGGCGCAGCCGTATTCCGCCGCCGACTTTCGCGATGACGCGCTCCTTGCCATGCGGCAGATTGCCGGGACGGGCAGGGTGCCGTTGCTGGTCGGCGGCACCGGCCTGTATTTCCGCGCATTGCAGCAGGGCTTGTCGGAATTGCCGCCGGCCGACCCCGCCATCCGTGCCCGGCTTTCCGACGAGGCCGGGCGGATCGGCTGGCCGACCCTGCACGCGCGGCTTGCGCAGCGCGACCCGATCGCCGCGGGGCGTATCGGTTGTAATGATGCACAGCGTCTGCAGCGGGCGCTGGAGGTCATCGAGCTGACCGGCCAGCCACTGTCCGATCTGCAGCGTCGCGGTCATCGCCCGGCATTTCCCTGGCGGGTACTGAAACTGGCCCTGTTGCCGGAAGACCGTCGCGCCTTGCACCTGCGCATCGCGCAGCGCTTCGACACGATGCTGGAGGCGGGTTTCCTGGACGAGGTCCGGCGCCTGCGCGCGCGCGGCGATCTGCACCCGGATCTGCCGGCCATGCGCGCCGTTGGCTATCGTCAGGCATGGGAGCATCTGGACGGATCGACCGATCTCGCCACGTTCCGCGACCGTGGCATCTTCGCCACGCGCCAGTTGGCCAAGCGGCAGATCACCTGGTTGCGCAGCGAGTTCGCCGCGCGCTTGTTCGATCCGGAGCGTGCCGATCTGGCCGATTGCACCGGGGGCGCCGTCGAGCTGTTTCTCGGGCGCACGGGCGCGACGGCCTAGCAACCCCGAAAGCCAGGCGTCCACGGCGTGCCGATCCGCCGAAAGATCCCCTTCCATCAAGTGTTTGAAAAACGCTACCATCTGGACGAGTTGGGCCGGGGCGCCTTCGGCGTTTTTTCCGGGCCTGTCCGCTGCAGGGGAGAAGAAAAAATGTCCAAGGGACAATCGTTGCAGGATCCGTTTCTGAATGCGTTGCGACGCGAGCGCGTGCCGGTGGCCATCTATCTGGTCAACGGCATCAAGTTGCAGGGGACGGTCGAGTCGTTCGACCAGTTCGTGGTGCTCCTGCGCAATCAGGTGAGCCAGATGGTCTACAAACACGCCATCTCCACCGTGGTGCCCAGCCGCAATGTGCGTATCGGCAATGGCCATGACGGTCATGAAGGCCATGAGGGTCACGACAGTCATTCCGATGCACCGGCCGCATCCGCCGAAGCGGACGCTTGATACAAGGGGCGTCCGCCCGCATGAAGTGGGTCTGCTCCTGAAGGATCATTCCCACTAGTGTTTGACAGACAAAAGAAAGGCGACCGCGCCGTGCTGGTCCTGCCGCATTCGCGCGGCGAAGGCGACACGGCGCGCCGTGCCGAGGAATTCGCCGAACTGGTGAAGTCCGCCGGTGCCGAGGTGCTGGGCGCGGTCAGCGCCCGGGTCGAGGGTCCCAACCCGCGCTATTACATCGGCAGTGGCAAGGCGGACGAGGTCGCCGAGGCGGCGCGTGCGCTGGAGGCCGACGTGGTGCTGGTCGACCACGTGCTGACCCCGGTGCAGGAACGCAATCTCGAAAAGCATCTCGGCATCCGCGTGGTCGATCGCGCCGGGCTGATCCTGGACATCTTCGCCCAGCGCGCGCGCTCGCACGAGGGCAAGCTCGAAGTGGAGCTGGCCCAGCTCAAGCACCTGGCCACCCGGCTGGTGCGCGGCTGGACCCATCTGGATACCCAGCGCGGTGGCATGATCGGCAACCGTGGTCCCGGTGAAACCCAGCTCGAGCTCGACCGCCGCCTGATCGGCGTACGCGTGAAGATGCTCACCAAGCGGCTGGAAAAAGTGCAGACCCAGCGTGGCCAGCAGCGTCGCTCGCGGCTGCGCAACACGGTGCCCCAGGTAGCGCTGGTCGGCTATACCAATGCCGGCAAATCGACCTTGTTCAATGCGCTGACCACCGGTGATGTCTATACCGCCGACCTGCTGTTCGCCACGCTCGACCCCACTGTGCGCAAACTGGAGGATCTGGCCTGCGGCCCGGCGGTGCTGGCCGACACCGTCGGTTTCATCCGCGAGCTGCCACACGACCTGGTCGCCGCGTTCCGCGCCACCCTGGCCGAGGCGCGCGATGCCGATCTGCTGCTGCACGTCAGCGACGCCGCCGACGAGGAGCGCGAACGCCTGCACCGCGTGGTCGACAACGTGCTGGAGGAGATCGACGCCGGCGACGTGCCGCAACTGCACATCATGAACAAGATCGACCTGGCCGGTGCCGAGCCGCGCATCGACCGCGACGCTGCCGGCAAGCCGGTACGGGTCTGGCTGTCCGCCGCCACCGGCATCGGTGTGGATCTGCTGCGGCAAGCGCTCGGCGAACTGCTCGGCGGTGCACGGGTGCAGTCGGCCTTGCAGTTGCCGCTGTCGGCCGGGCGGCTGCATGCGCGGCTCAAGGCCGCCGGCGCGATCAGCGGCGAGACCGTGGACGAGCACGGCTGGCAGTTGCGCATCGACGCCCCGCGCAGCGTGATCGCGCCGCTCAGCGGCAACGATCCGGCCGAGACCCAGCTGCTGCGCGAACTGCTGGCGGTGGCGGAATGACGCCGTCCAACCGCGGACGACCTCGGCCGGCTCTGCTAGAATAACCAGCGTTTGTGCGGCCATCGTCTGCCGGTCGCACGGCACTCGAAAGCTTTGGCTGAAACTCATGTGTAACCCGGTTCAACGCGTGTTCCGGCCGCGGTTGCCGGCCTCCCGACGGCTTCAAGGAGACTGACTCGTGGCATGGAATGAACCCGGCAACAACGGGCAACGTGATCCCTGGAACAGGAAGCGCTCCTCCGGCAAATCGCCGCTGGATGACCTGCTCAACAATCTGAAGAACCGCATGGGCAAGCTGGGGCATGGCCCCGGCAGCATCCTCACGGCGGTGCTGGTCCTGCTGGTGGTCGGTCTGCTGTTCAGCAGCTACACCATCATCGGCGCGCGCCAGGCCGGCGTGGTGCTGCGCTTCGGCCAGTACTCGCGCACGCTGGCGCCGGGCTTCCACCTGAAGCTGCCGCAGCCGATCGAGTCGGTCACCAAGGTCGAGTCCACGCGGATCCGCTCGGTCACCGACAAGGTGGCGATGCTGACCAAGGACGAAAACATCATCACGATCGACTTCACCGTGCAGTATCAGGTAGACGACTCGCGCAAATACCTGTTCTCGCTGAACGACCCCGACGGCACCATCGGTGCCGCGGCCGAGGCAGCGGTGCGCTCGGTGATCGGCGGCAGCGACATGGACCAGATCCTGTCCGCCGCCGGCGCCAGCCTGGTCAGCGAGGCGCAGGTCGCGCTGCAGAAGACCCTGGACGGCTACGACTCCGGCCTGCGCGTGACCGAGGTCAGCTTCCAGAACGTGGCGCCGCCGAACGAGGTCAAGGATGCGTTCGACGACGTCAACAATGCCCGTGAAGACAAGCAGAGCATCGAGAACAGCGCCCTCGCCTACGCCAGCAAAGTCGTGCCGGTAGCGCGTGGTGACGCCGCGCGCATCGCGGCCGAGGCCTCCGGCTACAAGGCCGAGCGCATCGCCCGAGCCACTGGCGACACCGCCGGCTTCGACCTGATCCTGGCCCAGTACAAGGCCGCCCCCGAAGTGACGCGCAAGCGCCTGTGGCTGGAAACGATGGAAAAGGTGCTGGCCAACAACCCCAAGGTGATCGACGGCTCCAACGGCCGCAACATCATCACGCTGCCGCCTCTGCAGGGTGCCGCAGCGGCACCGGAAACCGGTTCGGCCACGGTGGGCGCGATTGTGCCCAACCCGGCGCCTGCCGGCAGCAGTTCCGCCGACAAGGGAGCCCAGCCATGATCAAGATCGGCTCCATCGTGATCGCGATCCTGGCGATCCTGCTCGGCCTCAACAGCATGTTCGTGGTCAGCGAAGGGCATAGCGCACTGCTGCTGCAGTTCGGCCGCATCGTGCACACCGATTACCAGCCAGGCCTGCACTTCAAGCTGCCGGTGATCCAGCAGGTGATGCATTTCGACAAGCGCATCCTGTCGCTGGATGCGCCGCCGGAGCGCTATTTCACCTCCGAGAAGAAGAGCGTCAACGTCGACTTCTACGTGAAGTGGCGCGTCGCCGACAATGCCGCCTACTACCGCGCCACCGGCGGCGACCAGCTGACGGCGGCGCAGCGGCTCACTCCGATCGTGAAGGACGCGCTGCGCTTCGAGTTCAACGCGCGCACCTTGCCCGACCTGATTTCCGGCGGACGCAAGGACATCACCGAACGCGTGCGTGCGCAGACCGACGCCTCCGCGCGCAAGAACCTCGGCATCGCCGTGGTCGACGTGCGCATCAAGCGCATCGACCTGCCCAACGAGGTCAGCGAATCGGTGTACAAGCGCATGCGCGCCGAGCGTCTGCAGCTGGCCAACGAACTGCGCTTCACCGGCCAGGAATCGGCCGAGACGATCCAGGCCGACGCCGACCGCCAGGGTC
>JBEPVP010000044.1:0-20305 GCA_041690935.1 Rhodanobacter sp. | reverse complement strand
AAGGGAAACGCCATCACGTCTGCGATAGCATCCGTGTCTGCCAGGCACATCAGCAAACGCTCCACGCCCAGTGCCACGCCGGCGCAATCGGGCATCGCATCGAGCACGTCGAGCAGTCGTTCGTCGAGTGGAATCTCGCGCAGGCCACGGCCACGGCGTATCGCATTGTCCCGCTCGAAGCGCTGGCGCTGTTCCACCGCATCGTTCAACTCGTGATAGCCATTGGCCAGTTCGTGGCGCCCCAGGTACAGCTCGAAACGCTCGGCCAGCGGCGGTTCGCCGGGGCGGATCTTCGCCAGCGCGCACTGGCTCGCCGGGTAGTCGTGGATCACCGTGATCCGGTCGCACGGAAACGCCGATTGCAGCTTGTGCGTGATCAGCAGGTCGAGCCAGTCGTCGCGACCCAGCCCGGCGGGATCGATGCTGAACTCGGCCAGCGGCGT
Source organism: Rhodanobacter sp. (assembly GCA_041690935.1). GTDB lineage: Bacteria > Pseudomonadota > Gammaproteobacteria > Xanthomonadales > Rhodanobacteraceae > Rhodanobacter. The sequence goes on along the minus strand of JBEPVP010000044.1, from coordinate 19,862 downwards.
GCGCAGTTCATCGATTGATGCGTGCAACGGGTCGATCCCCAGTCCATCCAGAAACAGTTGCCGGTAGCTGCTGATCCGCACCTCGGCGCGCCGCCCGACCATCGCCAGCGCCGCTTCCACCAGCGCGATGACTTCCTGCATCAACTGGCGATGATCCCAGCCGACCCGATACCACTCCAGCATGGTGAACTCGGGATTGTGCCGACCACCCGCCTCACCATTGCGGAACACCCGTCCCAGTTCGTAGCAATCACCGACGCCCGCGGCCAGCAGCCGCTTCAGCGGAAACTCCGGCGAGGTGCGCAACCAGCGTTCGCGCGCACCGGCATCCACGTGACCGCTGAACGTTGTGCGGAAGCTCTCGATGTTCGGGTCGGTGTTGCCGGCCGCCGAGAGGATCGGCGTCTCCACTTCCAGCACCTCACGTTCGATGAAAAAGGTACGGATGAGACCGTAGAGGCGAGCACGCAAGTGCAACGATCGCAGCGCCCCGCCCAACTCCCGCACGATTGCCTCAAGCACGTCATTCGTGCGCAGCAGGGCATCGTCGTTCCAGAATCGCAGCACACGGAAACCGGCCGCCTGTAGATCCTGCGTGCGCTGCCTGTCATAAGCCTGTTGCTCGGCATGCTGACCACCATCCAGCTCGACGATCAACCGATGCTCGACGCAGCAGAAGTCCGCGCAGTACCCCGCCACCGGATGCTGGCGGCGGAACTTCGCGCCGAGCTGTGCGGCACGCAATCGCGACCACAGCTTGCGCTCGGCATCGGTCTGCTCGCGACGGAGCTGGCGGGCTCGTTCCATGATTCAGCGATCTCCCGGGGAAAGCATCTTCATGCCTCATGCTCCGCCAGCAATGCCAGCAACTGCATCTCGCTCCACACCGCCACTCCAAGCTCCTGCGCCTTGTCCAACTTGGAACCGGCCGCCTCGCCGGCCACCACGAAACGGGTCTTCTTCGATACCGAACCGGACACCTTCGCACCGAGCGCCTCCAGCCGTTCCTTCGCCTCGTCCCGACTCAGCGAAGCGAGCGTGCCGGTGAGCACGATGGTCTGGTCGGCCAGTGGCGCGCGGGTTACCGACGCCTTTGCCGGGATCGCGGCGAACAAGCGCTGCATCGCCGCCTCGGCTTCACGCAAACCAGCCAGTGCAGTCGGATCGGCGAGGAACGCCTCCAATCCTGCTGCCGCCGCCTGCGGTACGCCGGCGGTGATCCAGTGCACCGAACCACCCGCCAGCAGTTGTTCCAGCGTGGGAAAATGTTGCGCCAGCAGCTTGCTGCTCTTGGGACCGAGCTTGCTGATGTTGGCCATGCCCAGCAGCACGCCGAGGTTCAGTCGCTCGCGCAGCAACGGTGAAGGCGCGGCCTCGTCGCTGAACACGATGCCGGCGGCAAGCAATGCATCGACCACCTGCTGGTTGCCTTCCTGCGCAAAGAAGCCGGCGATCGAGGTGGCCACTTCGTCGCCGATATCGGGCAGCACGCGCAGCACCGGCGCGGGCATGCTGCGCACCACATCGAGCCGACCCAGCCACCCTGCCAGCGTCTTCGCGGTGCTCTCGCCGATATGCATGATGCCGAGCGCGAACAGGAAGCGCGCCAGCGTGGTGCGCTTGCTGGCTTCGATGCCCACCACCAGATTCTCGGCCCACCGGGTCGCCACCTTGCCGGCCTTGACCGTTTCCGGCGTGGTGACGTCACGCTCATCGATGGCCTGCTTCATTGCCACCAGACGCTCGACGGTCAGCGCATACAGATCGGCCGGCGTGTGCACGATGTCGAGCTCGACCAATGCCTCGGCGAAGCGTTCGCCCAGACCCTCGATGTCCAGCGCGCGGCGCGCGGCGAAATGGATCAGGGCCTCCTTGCGTTGCGCGGCACAGATCAGGCCGCCAGAGCAACGCCAGGCCGCCGCGCCCTCCTCGCGCAGCAGCGCGGAGCCGCATACCGGGCAATGCGTCGGCATCGTCCATGGCACGGTACCGGCCGGGCGCTGCTCCTCGATCACCCGCACCACTTCGGGAATCACGTCACCGGCGCGGCGCACGATCACCGTGTCGCCCAAGCGCACGTCCAGTCGCGCGATCTGGTCGGCGTTGTGCAGCGTGGCGTAGGTCACCGTGACGCCGGCCACCTGCACCGGCTCCATCCGCGCGCGCGGCGTGGCCGCACCGGTGTGGCCGATCTGGATCTCGATGTCGAGCAGGCGCGTGGTCTGCTCCTGCGCCGGGAATTTGTGCGCGATCGCCCAGCGTGGCGCACGCGAGACGAAACCCATCTCGCGCTGGCCGGCATAGTCGTCCAGCTTGTAGACCACGCCGTCGATGTCGTACGGCAGACTGTCGCGCTTCGCGCCGATGCGCTGGAAGTAGGCGAGCAGCCCATCGAACCCGCGCGCGACATCGACTTCCGGCGAGACGGGAAAACCCCATTCGCGCAACTGCTGCAAGGTCTCCGAGTGGGTCGGCGGCAGTGCGCCACCCTCGACCACGCCGATCGCGTAGGCGAAGAAACTCAACCGTCGCTTCGCGGTGATCGCCGGATCGAGCTGGCGCAGCGAACCGGCCGCGCCATTGCGCGGGTTCGCCAGCGGCTTCTCGTCGTGTGCACGGGCACGCTGGTTGAACGCCTCGAAATCCTTGCGCAACATGATCACTTCACCACGCACTTCCAATATCGTTGGCCAACCGGCGCCGCGCAATTTGAGGGGAATGGCGCGCACCGTGCGCAGGTTCGCGGTGACATCCTCGCCGGTCTCGCCGTCGCCGCGGGTGGCGCCCTGCACGAACACGCCGTGCTCGTAGCGCAGGCTGATCGCCAGGCCGTCGAGTTTGGGCTCGACCGAAAACAGCGGCTCGCGCCGGTCCAGCGTCTGCTCGATGCGCCGCTCGAAGTCGGCCACTTCGCGGAAGCGTTCGCGCTCCGTCTCGCCGTCCTGCTCAAACGCATTGCCCAGCGACAGCATCGGAATCGCATGACGCACCTCGGCAAAGCCGCCCTGCGCCCGCGCGCCGACTTTGCGCGTCGGTGAATCGCTGGATGCCAGCGCTGGATGCGCCGCTTCCAGCGCTTCCAGCTCGCGCATCAGGCTGTCGTACTCGGCGTCGGTGATGTCGGGGTCGTCGAGCACGTGGTAGCGGTAATTGGCCTGCTCGATCTGCGCCCGCAGCGCGGCGGCGCGGGCGATGGTCGGGGCGGGGGCGGGGCGAGCGGTCATGCAGGTCTCCTGGCTACGGCCCAGTTTAGCGATACCCGCGCACGGCGGCCGCGAAGTAAGCGAAACGAAAGCCAGCAGGCCTAATTTCGGGCCGCACGGGGTGGGAGGACACGATCATGCGCATGAACCAGTACCTGGCATTCCTGACCGCCATGGTCGCCTCCGGTGTGGCCATCGCCGGCGGTGGCCCGCTTGGCATCGACCATCGCCTGCATTACGACAACAGCGGCATCTGGAAGCGCGGCGACCAGAACGCGCTGATGTACGGCACTATCGTCACCGTCGGCATCGGTGCGCTGGCGTTCGGCGACAACGACAAGCTCGGTGACACCTTCTGGCGTTCGGTCGATGCGATGGTGATCTCCGGGGTCGGCGCGCAGGCTATGAAATACACCTTCCAGCGCGAGCGCCCCTCACAGACCGACAACCCCGACCGCTTCTTTCAGGGGCGGCACGCGCAGAGTTTCCCCAGCGGTGAAGTGGCCGCGATCTCGGCGGCGGTGACCCCGTTCATCGCCGCCTACGGCGACGACCATCCGGCCGTCTACGCGCTGGCCCTGTTGCCGGTCTACGACGCGGTGGCGCGGGTCAAGACCCGCGGCCACTGGCAGAGCGATGTGCTGGTGGGCGCGGCGATCGGCACCGGCGTCGGCCTGTGGGCCGCGCATCGGCAGTCACCGTTGATCATCGGCTGGCTGCCGGGCGGCTTTCAGGTGGGCTTCGTGCACCATTTCAAGCCGTGATGCCTCAGCGATGCAGGTGCCCCGCCGCTTCGGGCTGGTAGCTGATTTCCAGCACTTTCAGCTGACGCCTGCGCCCGTCCGGGGTCGGCCAGTCGATCTGCTGGCCACGCGCCAGCCCCAGCAAGGCGCTGCCCACCGGCGCCAGGATCGACACCGTACCCGGCGCGCCAGCCGCCGCGGGATACACCAGGGTCAGGGTGAGCTTCTCGCCGTTGCCCTCATCCTCGAACGTGACGGTGGAGTTCATCGTCACGGTGTGCTCGGGCATCGCCGCTGGCTCGACCACCTCGGCGCGATCGAGCTCCGCCCGCAGCGCATCGAGCTTCGCGGCTTCGGCGGCAGGCAGTCGCTCCAGCAGCGCTTCGATGCGCGCCAGGTCGATGCGGGAAACAATGATCGGTGGTTTGCTGCTCATGGCTTTTCCTGATGCTCGCGGCTCCTGCCGCACAAAAGCACGCGCCGGAACGAAACCGCTCCGGCGCGTGGGGTCGTGAATGGCCGTCATGCCGATCTGGGCATGACCGGCGGATGAAACAAGGCTGACTCTGCGGATACCACCCGCGAAAAGCAAGCTGTCGCAGCAGCTATCATGCGGGACCATGTCTGACCAAGCCGCCGCGGGCCCCCACGCAGCCGCCTCTGCTGCCTCCACGTCAGCGACGGCTTCCGCCGATGTGCCGGGGATGTCCTCGCGTGAACGATTCCGCGGCCTGTTGTGGCTGGTGGCCGCGGCGTTCTTCATGCAGGCGCTGGATTCCACCGTGGTCAATACCGCGGTGCCGGCGATGTCCGCGGCGCTGGGGGTAACGCCGCTGGGCATGCGCACCGCGCTGACCAGCTATGTGCTGACCCTGGCGATTCTGATTCCCGCCAGCCCCTGGTTATGCGATCGCCTTGGCACGCGGCGGGTGTTCGGCATCGCCATCGTGGTGTTCGGCGTGGGCTCGCTGCTGTGCGGCGTGGCGCAGACCTTGCCGCAACTGGTCGCCGCACGCGTGCTGCAGGGCATCGGCGGCGCCTCGCTGATGCCGGTGGGCCGCTATGTGCTGGTGCGCAGCATCGACAAGCGCGAGTTCGTGCGCGCGATGAGCACGGTGGCCACGTTCGGCCTGCTCGGCTCGGTGCTGGGGCCGCTGCTCGGCGGCGCGCTGGTGCAGTTCACCTCGTGGCGGCTGATCTTCTTGATCAACGTGCCGGTGGCGATCGCCGGGGTGTGGATGAACAAGCGCGACATGCCTGACTATCGGCTCGATCACGCCCGCCGTTTCGACCTGCTGGGTTTCCTGCTGTTCGCGGCCGCCTCCGCGTTGTTGCTGACGGCCTCGGAACTGGCCGGCAGCCATCCGGTGCCGTGGGCGCGGATCGGTCTGTGCGGCGCGACCGCGCTGCTGCTGGGCGTGATCTACGTGTGGCACAGCCGGCGCACGACGTATCCGGTGGCGGATCTGCGACTGCTGCGCGTGCGCAGCGTGTGGGTGGCACTGGCCGGAGGCCTGTTCACCCGGCTCGGCATCTCCGGCATGTTCCTGCTGCTGGTGCTGTTCCTGCAGGTGGGTTGCGGCTGGTCGCCGCTGATGGCCGGATTGATGATGGTGCCGCAGGCCGTGGGTTCGATCAGCGCCAAGTGGATGGTCAACCGGGTGCTGGTCCATTTTGGCTACCGGCGCCTGCTGCTGGGCAACACGCTGATCGTGGCCGTGCTGTTGGCGGCGTTCGCCCTGCTCGGGCCGAGCTCGCCAGTGTGGGTGATTGCGTTGCTGACCTTCGGCTATGGCTGTTTCGCGGGGTTGCAGTACACCGCGATGAACACGCTGATCTATCACGACGTGGATATCCAGCACGCCTCGATGGTTTCGTCGATGGCCTCGACCGTGCAGTACCTCGCGATGAGTTTCGGCATCGCGTTGTCCACGCTGCTGATGGAAGCCATGCTGCAAGGCCATGCCCACGACGACTATGTGGTCGCGTTCCGCTGGACGGTGTTGTTGCTGGCGGCGATCACGGCCGCAGCGAGCCGTGTGTTCAGCCGACTGCGGCATGACCGCCCGCTCGCCGTTGCGGCGGAGACATCGGCACATCCTTAGCGCCGCGGTGAACCCGCAGCGGCACGCGAGCGCCTGATAACCTGTGCGGTGATCAACACTGCCATCTTTCCCGAGGATCCTCCATGCGATGGTTTGCCGCTCTGGCCGTCCTGTTTGCCAGCACCCCCGCCTTGGCGGCCGAACCCGCAACCGACGTGAACTTTCACCTCGTGCAGCATCCGATCGGCTGGATTGCGCTGTTGCTGTTCGTGCTGGCGTATGTGGCGGTGATTTTCGAGGAGCGCATCCACATCGCCAAATCCAAGCCGGTGATGCTGGCGGCGGCGGTGATCTGGGGCATGATCGCCTGGAAAACCGGTGGCTCTGGCGCGGACGCCATGCTGACCCGGCGCGCCTTCGAGGGGATGTTTCTCGAGTACGCGGAGATCTTCTTCTTTCTGGTGGTGGCGATGACGTATGTCACCGCGATGGGCGAGCGCGGCGTGTTCGAGGCGTTGCGCTCGCAGCTGACCCGGCGCGGCTTCAGCTACCGCTCGCTGTTCTGGATCACCGGCCTGCTCGCGTTCCTGCTGTCCCCGGTGCTGGACAACATGACCACCGCGCTGGTGATGTCGGCGGTGATCCTGGCGGTCGGCGCCGGCAATGCGCGCTTCATCGCGCTGGCGATGATCAACCTGGTGGTGGCGGCAAATGCCGGCGGCGCCTGGAGTGCATTCGGCGACATCACCACGCTGATGGTGTGGCAGGCGAACAAGGCGCAGTTCTTCGACTTCTTCCGGCTGTTCTTCCCGGCCGTGGTCAACTGGCTGGTACCCGCACTGCTGATGTCCTTCGCCCTACCCCGCGGCAGACCCGCTGGTGCCGACGGTCACAGCAAGATCAAGCACGGCGGCATCAGCATCTGCCTGACGTTTGCGCTGACCATCGCGATCACCGTGGTCGGCCGCCAGTGGCTCGGCATGCCGGCGGCGTACGGCATGCTGACCGGCCTGGCCCTGCTCAACCTGGTGGCCAGCCGAATCGATTACCGACAGCGGCACTACGCACTGGCGCAGGGCGTCGAGGATCAGGGCTATTCGATCTTCCGTATCATCGCCAACGCCGAATGGGACACGCTGCTGTTCTTCTACGGCGTGTTTGCCTGTGTCGGTGGGCTGGCCGCACTCGGTTACCTGGAGCTGGCCTCGCTGGAACTTTACGGCAAGCTCGGGCCGACCACGGCCAATGCCGCGATGGGCGTGCTCTCGGCGGTGGTCGACAACATCCCGATCATGTTCGCGGTGATCAAGATGAATCCGCCGATGGACGGTGCGCAATGGCTGCTGATCACGCTGACCGCCGGCGTGGGCGGCAGCCTGCTGTCGGTCGGCTCGGCCGCCGGCGTCGCGCTGATGGGCGCGGCGCGCGGGCAGTACACCTTCATGAGCCATCTGCGCTGGAGCTGGGCGATTGCGCTGGGCTACGCCGCCAGCATCGCGCTGCACCTGTGGATGACTGCCGCGCTGTTCGGCGGCTGACGCAGCGGCCGGCCGGGCGACCTCGCTCGCGTCGCCCTGTAGCATGGGTGCTCACCTGAAGGAACGACGCCCCATGCACCACGCCGCCGACATCCTGCTCACCCTGTTCATCATCTTCGTGGCCGCGCAGATCGGCGCGGAGATCGCCCAGCGCCTGAAGCTGCCCGGCGTGGTCGGCGAGATCGCCGCCGGCTGCGTGGTCGGCCCGTCCCTGCTGGGCTGGCTCACGCCCGAGCAGATCCTTCCCGGTACGCCGCTGGATGTGTTGGCCGAGATCGGCGTGGTGCTGCTGCTGTTTTCGGTGGGCCTGGAAACGCGGCTGGACGACCTCAAGAAGGTCGGCAAGAGCGCCCTGCTGGTCGGCGTGCTCGGAGTGATCGTGCCGTTCGCCGCCGGCGCGCTGTGGGCGCATGGCGAGGGCTTCGAGTGGATCAAGTCGCTGTTCGTGGCCGCCGCCTTCGTCGCCACCTCGGCCGGCATTACCGCACGCGTGCTGCAGGAGCTGGGTGTGCTGCAGCGCACCGAGAGCCGGGTGATCCTCGGCGCCGCGGTGATCGACGACATTCTGGCCATGCTGCTGCTCGGCGTGGTGTCCTCGCTGCAGGGCGGCGGCTCGCTGAACCTGCAGTCGCTGCTGCTGACGCTGGCCGGCGCGATCGGCTTCGTGGCGATCATCGGCTGGGGTGGCTCGAAGGTGATGCGCCATCGCTCGGCCTGGCTGGAAGCGCCGGTCAGCTCGCACTCCGCCTTGACCATCGTGCTGGCGATCTGCCTGGGGCTGGCCTGGCTGTCGACCCGGTTCGGCCTGGCCGCCATCATCGGCGCATTCCTCGCCGGCATGATCGCCTCGGAAACGCGCCAGCGTGACGAGCTGGAGCACCAGACGCTGCCGTTGCTGTCGTTCCTCACCCCGTTCTTCTTCGTGGTGACCGGCGCCAAGGTCAACCTGGCGGAACTGGCCAGCATGGACGCGCTGGTGATGCTGGCGGTCGTCACCGTGATCGCGATCTTGTCCAAATTGGTCGGCGGGTTCCTTGGCGCGCTGTCGCTGGGCCGGCGCAGCGCCACCATCATCGGTTTCGGCATGGTGCCGCGCGGCGAGGTGGGCGTGGTGATCGCCAGCCTGGGCCTGGCCGCCGGCGTGTTCAGCGACCGCATCTACGCCATCATCGTGGCGATGTCGCTGCTTACCGCCATGGTCACGCCGCCGGTATTGGCGTGGCTGCTGAAGCGCAACGGCAGCGGGGACGAGTTGCCCGACGTGAAAGGCTGAACCGATCGACGCCAGAGCGGTGCCAACTGCTTCCCGTCGGCGTCGGACCGGGCCTATGCTGGGCAACGATGGGATGGTTTCGAGGGGATAGCCATGGAAACGAAGAAAACCGTACTCATCGTCGACGATGACGACCTGGTACTGGAATCCATCGACATGCATCTGTCCATGTCCGACAGCTTCCAGACCATCCAGGTGATGGGCTCGGCCGGTGCGCTGAGCCACATGCAGAATGCGCCGGGCATCGACGTCATCGTTGCCGACGTGATCCTGACTGGCGGCATGAGCGGCATCGACGTGTGCGGGAAAGCGATCGAGCGCTACCCCCGCATCGCCGTCGTCGTGATCACCGCCGACACGGAAGTGCAGCACGCCGACATTCCCAAACGCGGCGTGTTCCTGCGCAAGCCGTTCGGCGGGGAGCAGTTGCTGGAGGCGATCGGGGTGGCGCTGGGGAACGCGGGGATTGAGGGCACTTTCCCGGTGGATATGACGGCGATCTGATGTGCTTCCGGGCAGAAAGCTCGTCGCTCCCAACCGGCTGTCATCCGCTGCACCACATCGACGTCGATTGAATCCACATGGCGATCCACCCACGCTACATCGACGTCGGGTAAATCTACGTGGCCGTCCATTGTCGCTACATGGACGCCCAGCAAATTCTCATGGCCGCCCACTGGCGCCACATCGACGGCCACTGATTTTTCATGAACGTCCATTGCCGCTACATGGACGTCGAGTGATCTTTCATGAACGCCCATTGCCGCTACATGGACGCCCATCAAATTTTCATCGACGTCCACGATCGCTACATGGACGCCCATCAGATTTTCATGAACGTCCACTGGCGCTGCATGGACGCCCAGTAATTTTTCATCAATGTCGGCTGGCGCCACCCCGACCTATTTGAAGACGAGGCTCGATCATTGGGCGCAGGAAAACCATGCGGCCACATCGCTCCCGATGCCCCGAATCGCGAGTCAGCTGTCCCCGAACGACGTCGATGCCCTTGCGTCATACCTCAGCTTTGTAAAATGACCGAACCGAACGGAGGTCTGGTCCGGGCGTGTATGGGATTTTGTGTAGTCGGGGGTCGGATCCAGCAGTTTACCCGTCGGGTTCAGCCACAACATCCACACACCGTCCCGGTTTCAGTGCAGCCTGACCGGTCCGTGTCATTTCGCCCCAGCTCGCCCCAGCTTCACGCCACTGTTTAGTTGATCGAAATCAATACGAGTTGCAAGCATCCGCATCACGCTGTCCGCAACAACAGTCGCTCCCGTTGCGGCTGACCAAAGGGCAACCACGATGAATCAAGTTGATCGGTCGGCCCGGGCCAACTTCGCCTTCATGCGGCGAGGGTTGCGCCTGATCCTGTTGCTGTCGCTGCTGGGGGCATCCGGCGCCGCGCTGGCGGTTCCGTCCTATGCACGTCAGACCCAGTTGCCTTGCACGTCCTGTCATGTCGGCGGCTTCGGTCCCGAGCTGACTGCATTCGGGCGACAGTTCAAGTTGATGGGTTACACCATGAAGACGGGCGACGGTGCAGGCCTGCCGCTATCGGCCATGCTGGTGGAGTCCTTCACGCACACGCACAAGGCGCAGACCGAGGCGCCTGCCAAGGGCTTCGGCACCAACAACAACGTGGAACTGCAACAGGCCTCATTGTTCCTGGCCGGGCGTCTGAGCGAACACATGGGTGTGTTTGCGCAGGCGACCTATTCGGAGAACGGCGGCCTGCTCGGTTGGGACAATGCCGACGTGCGCTACGCGCGCATGTTCACCCATGGCGATCATTCCGGCATCTGGGGTATTTCGGTCAACAACAACCCCACCGTCAGCGATATCTTCAACACCGCGCCGGCCTGGCAGTACCCCTACATGGCACCCGATCTCGCGCCCGGTGCGCCGGCGGCGCCGATGCTGTTCGGCGGAATCGGCGGCCAGTCGGTCGGCGCCACCGCCTACGCGCAGCTGGATGGAAAGTGGTATGCGGAAGTGGGCGGCTATCGCTCGCTGTCAGCGACTTTCCTGCGTCGTGTCAACGCGGGCTACGACGGCCGCCTGTCCGGCGTCGCTCCCTATGCCCGCGTGAGCTACACCTGGAATCTGCCCACCGGGGACATCTCTCTCGGTGGCTTCCTGCTCGACATCAAGCGTGGGTTGACGGGATCGGATTTTGCGGGCAACGCGATCCCGCTGGCTGGCCCCACGGATCACTTCCGCGATCTTGGTCTGTCTTCGACCTGGCAGTACTTCAAGGGTGACCACACGGTGACGGTAGAGGGCCTCTACGTCGATGAGAAACAGACGCTCAATGCAACCTTCCCGGACGGTGGTTCGTCGAACCTGCACGACAGCCTGCAGTCGCTCAACCTCAAGGGCAGCTACTGGTTCCGCAATACCTACGGCGTGACCCTGGCGCAGTTTGTCAACAACGGTAGCAGCGATCGCACGCTGTACGGCAACGACGGCTCGCCGAATACCCAGGGTGGCATGCTCGAATTCGACTACAACCCGTTTGGGCAGGCCACCTCGTGGAAACAGCCATGGGCCAATGTGCGACTCGGTCTGCAGTACACCTACTACACCCGGTTCAGCGGACTCGTGCATAACGTCGACGGTGCCGGGCGCAAGGCCAGCGACAACAACACGCTTTACCTTTACGTGTGGTTGTCGATCTAGGCGCGTCGAATTACACATCGGCTGCGGCCGATGGTGAGCTGACGAATCACCTCAAGAGCGAAGCGGGTCAGAGCCACTTAAGAATTTTCGCGGGGACGCGGCGGGTAGAATTGTTCGGCTCATCCCTGAGCCTCACCCCTCCGCGCTACGCGCTACGGGGCCAGCCTGCGGCTGTCCAACTTCGTTCCAGACGAATTTGTCGAACCGGTGGGTTCTCATCCCCGTCGTCACCATCAGAAACTCAAAACGCCCCACTTGGGGCGTTTTGAGTTTCTGGCGGAGAGAGTGGGATTCGAACCCACGGTAGGCTCACACCTACGGCAGTTTTCAAGACTGCTGCCTTAAACCACTCGGCCATCTCTCCAGAACTTTCCGCCGACAATCTTGCACTGACGGCGACGCGCCGCAGTTTATCAGGAACCCCGCGTTGGACGACCGCTCGCGCCCTTCTTCGACAACGCCACCAGACACCCCACCAGGATCGCCACCGGGATCAGTGCGCCCAGCAGCGGCAGCAGCAGCACCGGTTCGCGTACGACCATCGGCACGAGCTGGGTGGCGCTGGCAAAGGCGATGATCCACAGGCGCCAGCGGCGGCGTTGGCGGGCGAACCAGAAGCTGCCGATGACCAGCAGCAGCGCGGTGATCGAAAGCACAAGATCCAAGGTGGGCATCTGCCACACGCCATCGAAACCGAGTCGCGTACCGATCACCGAGGCCAGCACCAGCAGCAGGAAGTAGCTGGTGTAGAACTCGACCTTGTCCCAGGTGCCGCGCGCGGGTGCCGGCGTGTTCATGCGATGCGGTCCAGCCCGGCCATGTACGGGCGCAGCACTTCGGGGATATTGATCGAGCCGTCCGCATTCTGGTTGTTTTCCATCACCGCGATCAGGGTGCGGCCGATGGCGAGGCCGGAACCGTTGAGTGTGTGCACGAGTTCGGGCTTGCCGGTGTCGGCGTTGCGTACGCGGGCCTGCAGACGGCGGGCCTGGAAGTCTTCGCAATTGGAGCAGCTGGAGATTTCTCGGTAGCTCTGCTGGCTGGGCAGCCACACTTCGAGGTCGTAGGTCTTGGCCGCGCCGAAGCCCATGTCGCCGGTGCACAGCAGCAGCTTGCGGTACGGCAGGCCGAGTTTCTGCAGCACCTTCTCGGCATGGCCGACCATTTCCTCCAGCTGCGCGTGGGAATCACTGGCGCGGACGATCTGCACCATCTCGACTTTCTCGAACTGGTGCTGGCGGATCATGCCGCGGGTATCGCGGCCGTAGCTGCCGGCTTCGGCGCGGAAGCACAGCGTGTGCGCAGTCATGCGCAGCGGCAATGCGTCGGCGTCCTGGATGGTGTCGCGCCCCAGATTGGTCAGCGAGACTTCGGCGGTGGGAATCAGGTAGCGCTTGGTGTCGCCGACTTCGGTGGCGAACAGGTCGTCCTCGAATTTCGGCAGCTGGCCGGTGCCCTGCATGCTGTCGGCGTTGACGATGACCGGCACGTTGCATTCGAGGTAGCCGTGTTCGCCGGTGTGCAGGTCGAGCATGAACTGGCCGAGCGCGCGATGCAGATGCGCGAGCTGGCCGCGCAGCACGGTGAAGCGCGCGCCGGACAATTTGGCACCGGCTTCGCCGTCGAGCCAGCCGTGACGTTCACCGAGTTCGACATGGTCCTTCACCGCGAACGCGAATACGTGCGGCGTGCCCCAGCGGCTGACTTCGAGGTTGTCCTGCTCGTCCTTGCCGACCGGCACCGACGCGTGCGGGATGTTGGGGATGCCGAGCGCGATCCCGGCGAGCTTCGCCTGTACGTCGGCGAGCGTCTGTTCGTTGGCCTTGAGCTTGTCGCCCAGGCCCGCGACCTCGGCCATCAGCGCAGCGACATCCTCACCCTTTGCCTTGGCCTGACCGATCGACTTGGAGCGCGTGTTGCGCAGGTTCTGCAGTTCCTGCGTCTCCATTGCCAGCTGCTTGCGCGTGCTCTCCAGCGACTCGACGGCGGCCACGTCGAGCACGTAGCCGCGGGTTTCGGCGAGGCGTGCGGCGGTTTCGACGAGGTGCGAACGCAGCAGTGCGGGATCCAGCATGATCGAGTCCAGATGAAGGCTTGAACCGTGAATTATCGCTGCCGGGCGGCGGTTGTCGCAATGCAACGCGCGGTTGGCGTGGGGGCTTCACCCCACCCCGACCCTCCCCTGCTGCACGCAGGGGAGGGAGCAAAGCGGCTCCGCGAGGAGGATCGAAGCGGGTTAGCTGGCCAGCTTGCGTTCGCTGCGGCCGAGCCACCAGGCCATCGCGGCGCCGGCGATCAACCAGCCGATCAGCTGCTCGGCCAGCGCGGCCAGGGTGAAATCCAGCGGAAAGCGATACCAGTTCCAGTACGGCAGCAAAGTGCTTAGCCAGGCGAATATCGCCGCTGCTGCCACCACCGCGAGGCGGCGCCGGAAACCCAGCCCGGCCAGTCCCATCACGAATGCCAGCGCCAGCGCGCTCAAGGTATCGGATGCCCACTGCCGCCCGATCTGCGGGCCCATCTGCATCATGTCGGCGCCTTGCGGCTGATAGACCACCCACGCATACGGCGAACGGACGGCCTTGATCGAATAGGCCCTGACTTCAGCCGCGTCGCCCATCTTCTTCGGATCGAGCGACGGCAGGATGTATACACCGGCCTGCCCGCCCAGGCCTTCCTGCAAGCCGCTGAGCGCCACATTTTCATTGGCCGGCAACTTGAGGCCGACTTGGCCCAACCCCAGGGCCATGTGCGCCACCACGCCCCACACAAACATCAAGATGCCGCCGATCAGACCTGCCACGAGTACGCGCATGCTTCACCCTCCCCGGTTGATGGGATCAATTTAGGCTGGGGACTGCGGTGGCGGCAAGGGTGCGCGCAGCACCGCTTACCGGCACGGACAGAGCATCGCCCGCGAGCGGGCACCTACGATTTGCGGGCCTTGGCGCGGGCGGCGCGCAGGGCCAGCAGCTTTTCGCGCAGTTGCAGTTCGAGGCCGCGTTCGACCGGCTCGTAGAACACGCTGCCGGCGAGCGCGTCGGGCAGGCATTGCTGGTCCAGCGCGACGCCGCCCTCGGCATCGTGGTCGTACTGGTAGCCCTTGCCGTAGCCGAGGCCTTTCATCAGTTTGGTCGGCGCGTTGCGCAGGTGCATCGGCACTTCCAGCGTGCCGCCTTCGCGCACGGCGGCGCGGGCCTTGTTGTAGGCCATGTAGGCCGCATTGCTCTTGGGCGAGATAGCCAGCCAGATGACCAGTTGCGCCAGCGCCAGCTCGCCTTCGGGACTGCCGAGGCGCTCGTAGGTATCCCACGCGTCCAGCGCCATGCGCCATGCGCGCGGCTCGGCCAGGCCGACATCTTCCACCGCCATGCGGGTCATGCGTCGGGCCAGGTACAACGGATCGACGCCACCGTCGAGCATGCGGCACAGCCAGTACACCGCTGCGTCGGGATCGGAGCTGCGCACGGATTTGTGCAGCGCCGAGATCTGGTCGTAGAACTGCTCGCCCTGCTTGTCGAAGCGGCGCGTGCGGTCGGCCAGCACCTGGGTCAGGGTGGTTTCGTCGATGCGATGGTTCTCGGCCAGCTCGGCGGCGATTTCCAGCAGGGTCAGCGCGCGGCGCACGTCGCCGTCGGCGGCCTGGGCGATCGACTCCAGCGATTCGTCGCCGATCTGCAAGTGCAACTCGCCGAGGCCGCGTTCGCTATCGGCCAGCGCGCGTTTCAATGCGGCGATGATGTCGTCGGTCGAGAGCGGCTCCAGCACGTGCACGCGGCAGCGCGACAGCAGCGCGGAGTTCAGTTCAAACGAGGGGTTCTCGGTGGTGGCGCCGATGAAGATGATCACGCCTTTTTCGAT
The DNA here is from genome assembly GCA_041690935.1 of Rhodanobacter sp. Classification (GTDB taxonomy): domain Bacteria; phylum Pseudomonadota; class Gammaproteobacteria; order Xanthomonadales; family Rhodanobacteraceae; genus Rhodanobacter. Next base: position 4,514 of record JBEPVP010000044.1, on the reverse strand, counting down.
GTGCGGCAGGAACGCATCCTGCTGGGTCTTGTTGAAACGGTGCACCTCGTCGACGAACAACACGGTGCGCCGCCCTTGCGCGAAATTCACCTCGGCCTCGGCCAGCGCCTTGCGCACATCCGGCAGGCCGGACAGCACCGCCGAGATCGCGCGGAAATCCGCGTCGGCATAGCGCGCCACCAGCAACGCCAGTGTGGTCTTGCCGCAGCCGGGCGGACCCCACAGCACCATCGAGTGGATCTTGCCGGCTTCCAGCGCGCGGCGCAGCGCCTTGTCCGGGCCGACCAGGCGTTGCTGGCCGACGATCTCGTCGAGGCTGCGCGGGCGCATGCGCTCGGCCAGCGGCTTGAGCGCGTCGGGTTCGGCGAACAGGCCGGGCGTGGACGTCGTGGTGGGGCGTGGCATGCGGCCATGATACGGCACCTCCTGTCGACGCCGGATCATCCGGATCGGGAGTGAGCCGTTTGCCGCTATGATGGCGGCCATTGCGGTATCGGGGTTCGTGACACATCGCGCCGGGGGGGCGAGACTTCAATGCAAGCCAGGTTGCACGGATCTTCCATATGCGCGGTCACCATGGTGGCCGCGGCCAGCGGACCGACCCCTGACATCCTGCGCCGCGCATGAACCTTTCGCGCGGTAATTCCCGACGCGGTTGGGCGAACCTGGCCGGGCTGCTCGCCCTGTTCTTTTTTCATGCGGTTTTCGCCGCCACGCCGGCCGCTGATCCCTGGGCGCCGTTTGACGTGCCGTGGTTCGACAAGATCGACATCACCCAGGGCCTGCCGCACTCGACCACGACCGCCATCGTGCAGGACAGCAGCGGCCTGATCTGGATCGGCACCATGGGTGGCCTGGCCCGCTACGACGGCTATCGCATGCAGGTGTTCGAGGCCGCCACGCGCAATACGCCCGGCCTGCCCGATGCCTATGTGCGAACCCTGCTCGCGTTGCCGGACGGTGGCTTGCTGATCGGCACCAACGCGGGCGGCCTGGTCCGATTCGAGCCCCGCGACAACAGCTTCCATGCGTATCCGGTCGGTGCAAACGGCACCTCGGACGGCAAGATCTACGGTCTTGCAGATGACCACGCCGGCGGTATGTGGATCGCCACCGACAACGGCCTCGATCACCTGGACCTGCGCTCGGAGCGGATCGAACACATCGACAGCGGCGCGTCGACCACCCCGCGCAATTTCAGTGTGCTGCAGGATCGGGTCGGCAACCTCTGGCTGGGCAATAACGAAGGGCTTTTCGTACGGCATCCAGGCACCGCGGACTTCGTTCGCCCCGGCACTCGCGATGGCAGCGTCGCCGCCGTGCTGAACAACCAGATCTGGGCCCTGCATGAAGACCGCAAGGGCCGGCTCTGGGTGGGCAGCGGACAGGCCGGCGCGGTGTACCGCGATATCGACGGACAATGGCACGTCGTGCCCGGTTTCAGCGGCGCCGCGGGCGCGGCAAGGCAAGCGACGGTGCGCGACTTTCTGGAGCTGACTTCCGGCGCGACGTGGATCGCCACCGACGGCAGCGGCGTCATCGAATACACCGCCGGTTCCGCGCATGCGCGTGTCATCAACCACGACGCGGCGCTGCCCTCGTCGCTGCCCGGCAGTTCGGTGCGCGGGCTGCTGCAGGATCGCTCCGGCAATATCTGGGCGGCTACCGATTTGGGTATCGCGCGCAACAACCCCAACGCCCGCACGGTCTTTTCACTGCTGCCGTCGCCGCTGGAGCAGCATTCGCTGTCCGAAGCCAACGTGCATGGCATCTATGTCGATACGCAGCAGCGGATCTGGCTCGGCCTGGGCGCCGGACATATCGACGTGATCGATCTGGCCCGCGGCAGCATGCAGCATCTGCTGCTGGGTGGCAGCCAGGCGCAACGCGACGTGCAGGCTTTCAGCGAAGCGGGCGACGGTTCCATCTGGGTGGGTACGCAGGGCGTGGCGCGGATCGATCCGAAAACGCTGGCGGTGAAGGGCTCGATCATCCCGGCGCTGGACGGCAAACCGGTGCTGAGCCTGCAACGGGACGGTTCGCGCATGCTGATCGGCACCTACGAGGGTGTCTACCGTTACGACCTGCGCACGCATGTCATGCAACATTTCACCCACGTGGCGAGCGATCCAACCAGCCTCGCCAGTGACACCGTGCGACAGATCGCCCGGGTCGGCAACCACTGGTGGTATGGAACGACGCATGGCATCAGCATCGCCAGGGACGCCGGCGACAACAACGGTTTCGAGAATCTCAACCACCGTGCCGGCGACGCCGGCAGCCTGCCGCAGGACTACATCGGCTCGATCACGAGCGCCTCCGATGGCCAGGTGTGGGTAAGCACGTACGGCGGACTGGGCGTGCTCGACCATCACGCGCCCGGCCAGCCCTACCGCTTCCGCACGGTGGGCACGGCCGATGGGCTGGCCAGCGACAAGGTCAACGGGATGCTCGACGACGACCGCGACCAACTGTGGGTCAGCCTGTCCAGCGGCGTGGCAAGGATCGACAGCAACACCTATGCCGTGCACAACCTTGGCATTCGCGATGGGCTGCATATCTCCAGTTACATCCACACCGCGGTGGCGCGCGCCCCAGGTGGCGAACTGATGTTCGGCGGCCTCGGCGGGCTCACCGTGATTCGACCGCACTGGCAGCCGCCACTGACGGATACCGCGCCACTGGCCATCACGCAGGCCGTGATCAACGGCGCCGCGCTGCCTTTCGCAAACCTGCCCGGCGACGGCGCAAAGCTGGCGCTGCGCCCGCGCAGCCGCAACCTGCGCCTGGATTTCGCGCTGCTCGACTACCAGGCGCCGATGGAAACCTCCTACAGCTACCGCATGGACGGGCTGGACGACGACTGGACCGTGATTCCCAAAGGCAGCGTGCCGACGGTCATCTACACCAACCTTCCCCACGGTGAATATCACTTGCGGCTGCGCGCGGTGATCCACGGCATGCAGGAGCGCACCGTCCAGACCGAATTGACCGTGGTAGTCAACCCACGCTGGTACGAAACGCTGCTGGCGCGGCTGGTGGCACTGCTGCTGCTGCTCGCGCTCATCGGCGTGCTGGTACATCTGCGCACGCTCTATCTGCGCTTGCAGGCGCGGCAATTGCAGCGTCAGATCGATGATCACACACGCGATCTACGCGCGGCCAACCAGCGTCTGGATGAGCTGGCCGGCACCGATGGCCTGACCGGCGTCTACAACCGTCGCCGTTTTCTGGAGCTGGCCGGCAGCGAACGCGACCTGTCGGGCGGGCGGTCGATCTGCATGGCACTGTTCGACCTTGACCATTTCAAGCTGATCAACGACACCTACGGACATCTGGCCGGCGATGCCGTTATCCGCACGGCCATCAAGGTGATCAAGCAACACAGCCGGCAGGGCGACCTGGTCGGTCGCTACGGCGGCGAAGAGTTCGTGCTGTGCCTGCCGGGTACCGAACCGCAGCAGGCGATGGAGACCGGCGAGCGCATCTGTCGCACGCTGGCGGCCACCAGCGTGATGCACGATGGACGATCCATCGACATCACGGTCAGTATCGGGGTGGCGCAACTGCGCGATGGCGAATCCATCGAACAGTGGCTGACGCGTGCGGACAAGGCGCTGTACGAGGCCAAGAACAATGGCCGCAACCGCTGTGTCGCGGCCGCCTGATTCCGCGCTGATCAGTCCTGCAGCGGCTGGGTGGTGATCACCGGCACATCGCCGATCACGTCGGCACCCTTGGGCGGCACGAAGTTGAACGCGGATGGCGGAATCCCCGCGTTGCGCTGCCAGTCGGAGAAGCGGATGTCGGTGGTGGAGCCGAGCTGATCCCGGAACGTCATGCGCGCCAGGCCGTTCGCGTCGAAGCCGAGGTCGGCATGGTCGAACTGCGGATCCTTCGCGGTGGAGGTGAGCCGCAGCCAGACCAGGCCATCATGCTCGCCCTGTTCGGCGACCTTGAAGTTCTTGTCCAGCTGCTTGACGTCGGTCAGCACGGTGAGCGGGCTGTGCGCCTCTTCAGTGCTCTGCACGCGCACGGTGACCTGTTCGAGTTCGGGGTCGTACATCCACACGCGACTGCCGTCGGCCACGATGGTCTGCTTGTACGGCGCCAGCGTGTCCCAGCGGAACTGGCGCGGCGCCTCCAGCGCCAGCGTGCCGGAGCTGGACTTGCTGCTGTTCCCGTTGAGGTCGGTCAATGACTGCGCGAAATGCCCGGTGAGCGAATGCAGGCCGGTGGCGAATGCGTCCAGCCGCGCGCGCGCCGGGCCGGTGGCGGCTTGCGTAACGGCACTCAGCGACAACATCAGCACGACGGCGGACAGGGCAAGCATGAAGCGTTTCATCGGATTCCTCGAAACGTGGCGATACGGTGAATTGTGGACAGTCCTGGCTTAACCGGGCCGTAGGGTGGGCACTGCCCCTACCTGATGCGATCGGCCGCCGCTTCTTGAGGCGGGCACTGCCCGCCGCTCTTGCCCGACAGTACGACGACATCGAAGCGCTGGCGGGCAG
>JBEPVP010000043.1:0-20589 GCA_041690935.1 Rhodanobacter sp. | reverse complement strand
CCCTTGCTGTTGATCGCATCGACCAGGCTCTGGGCGTCCTTGTAGCTGCCCGCCATGTCGGTGCCGTCGATCGTCAGGCCGCCGGTGGCGAGGGTCAGGGGGGCGGCCGTTCCGGCACTCGCGTCCGCGCCGCCGACATTGCCGGTGACGAAGGCGGCATCGGCACCACCGATCGTCATGGCGCTGCTGGCACCCGTCGCCGCCGTGGTGATGGTGAAGCCGGTGGCGCCGCTGGCGGCCACCGTGTAGACACCGGCACCACCGGTGCCCGCGTCCAACTGCGTCTGCACGTCAGCCATCAGTGTCGCCTGATCGGTCTCGGCGGTAGCCAGGGCAACCGTAGTGCCGTTGACGGTGAAGGTCTTGGGCGTGCCGGTGGCCGCGCTGTAATCGAAACCTGCGACGCCGGCCGCCGTGGCCACCGACGCCGTTGCTGAGGTTGCGCCGGAGGTGAACAGGCTGCTGATGTCGCCGGTCGCCGAGGTGGCCATCTGACCAACCTGCTTGGCACCGGCACCCTGGCTCAGGTTCACCGAGATCGTCTCGCCAACGTTGGCGCCGATCTGGAATGCGGCACTGCCGAAGCTGCCGTCGAGCACATGGCGACCGTTGAACGTGGTCTGCTGCGAGATGCGGGTGATTTCCGACAAACGCTGCTGCACTTCGGCGTCGAGCGCGGAGCGGTCGCTGTCGGAGTTGGTGGCGTTGGCAGACTGCACGGCGAGCGTACGGATGCGCTGCATGTTGTTGGTCACTTCGTTCAGCGCCGACTCGGTGGTCTGCGCCAGCGAGATGCCGTCGTTGGCATTGCTGACCGCCTGGTTCAGGCCGTTGATCTGGGTGGTGAAGCGGGTCGAGATGGCGAGGCCGGCGGCATCGTCTTTCGCGCTGTTGATGCGCATGCCGGAGGACAGCCGCGAGATCGCGGTGGCCAGCTTGCTCTGCGACATCGCCAGATTTTTCTGGGCGTTCAGCGAGCTGATATTGGTGTTGACACTCATGACCATGGGAATTCTCCGAATCGGGGGTGATGTGCCGAGGTAAGTCGGCTCAGACAATCCGGCGGGAATTCACCATTGAATGCATCCGCCTTGTGAACTGTTTCGACCCACCACACCGAAACTTGAGTCTTGTCAACGCAAATAGTCGAACAATTTTGAACCCTGGATCTTGGTGAACGTTTGCTGCGCCGCCTGCAGTGCCGTGGTCTGCGCACCGAGCTGGCTGATCGCGTCGTAATAGTTAACGTCCTGCACATCGCTCAGCGCGCCCTTGTATTGCAGCGTCAGGTCGTCGTTGAGTCCGCCTTGTTGATCGAGTGCATTCATGCGTGCGCCCACCATGCCGCGCGTGCGCGTGATCGTGTCGATCGACTGGTCGAGGTTCGCGAACTGCGTGTTGATGCTGTTCTGCATCGAAGCGCCGCCACCATTGGGCGCGCGCAAGGTGTTGATGATGTTGTCCAGCGTGGTGAACACGTCCTGTGTGGTGGACGCGCCCAGCGCGAACTTGTCACCCACGTCCGGCGCACCGCTGAAAGCCACCTGCGCACCGCGAAAGGTGATGCTGCCGCCCGCGCTGGCATCGTAGCCGCCGCTGTCCAGCACCGCGCCGGCGCCGTCCTGCACTTCATACGCATTGGCCGCGGTGAACACGATGCTGTAGCTGCCGCCATCCCATGCCGCTGGACTGGCATTGGGGTTCGCGACACTGCTGGTGCCGGCCACGGCCTTGCCGGTATTGGCCGCGTCCGCACTGATCGCGAAGGTGCCGTTGCCGGTGGCGATGTCGACGAACACCGCACTGCCGGGATCGCCGGTGGCCACCTGCAGGCCGGCCCCGGCGGCCACCATGCGCTGGCCACCGTCGCCCAGGTAGCTCACGCCGTTTTGCGAAGCGAACGGAGCGGTGCCGGTGCGGTTGCCGGCGAAGATATAGTCGCCCTGCCCGTCCTTGCTGTTGGCCTGACCCAGCAATTGCCCGCGCAACTGCACCATCTCGGCCGCGATATCGCCGCGAGTGCCATCGGTCTGCGTGCCGTTGGCGGCCTGCAGCAGCAGGGTACGCACGCGACCGAGCACATCGCTGGTGTTCGACAGGGTCTGGTCTTCGAGGCCCAATCGCGCGTTGGCGGAGGTGATGTTGCGCTGGTATTGCGCGGTATCCGCGGTGAGATGGGACAGGTCCAGCGCACGTGCCGCGCCGACCGGATCGTCGGACGGCTGGTTGATGCGCTTGCCGGTGCTCAACTGCGTGTTGATGTTGGACAGGTCGCTCTGGCGATCCATCATGCTGCCGACAGACTGTTGCTGCACCCAGCTGGTGGAAACTCGCATGACTTAACCCCGCACCGCGCTGAGCAGCGCGCTGAATATGCTGTTGGAGGTACTGATGACCTGCGCCGCGGCCTGATAGGCCTGCTGGTAACGCAACAGGTTGGCGGCCTCTTCGTCCAGGTTCACACCGGACACGCTTTGCTGCGAACTCATCGCCTGGTTGTACACCGCGGTCTGCGTGGTCACGTCGTCCTTGGCCAGCGCACCGGCACTGCCAACCTGGCTGACCAGCTGACTATAGGCGCGGCCCACGCTGGTGACGCCGCCATTGAGCACGCCGAGATTGGCGACCTTGCCCAGCACCAGCGCGTTGCTGTTGTCGCCATGCGCGTTGGTGTTCGCCTGCAGGCCGAAGCTGTCCCCGGCCTGCGGCGCACCGCTGAGCTGCATGCTCCAGCCGTTGTGCACGATGGGCTGGCCGGGCGTGAAGGTTTGCGCCGCGCCGCCATCGATGCTGTAGCTGGTAGGCGAGCTGAACACGACGGAGCTGCTGTTGAAAAGATTCGCATCGCTGCCATCGCTGATGCTGACGCTGGGCGCCGCCGTGCCGGTGTTGCCGGTGCCCGCCGTGGCGGTGAACGGTGCGGCGGCGGCGATCCTGGCGGGATCGTCGATCGCCATCGAAAAACTGGCCGCGGCGTCACGGCTCGGCTGCACGCGGAAACTGTCGCCGGCGGCGGCACTGCCGCCTGTCACCAAGCTCAATCCGGCGCCCTTGAACGGATCGGCCGCGGTGCCGGTGCCGCTGAGTGCAACGCTGCTGCCATTGGTGTCGCGCATGCTCCAGTTGCTGCCGTCGTAGCTCAGCAGGTAGTCCTTGCCGGTCAACGCGCCGATGTCGCTGATGCTGGCATCCAGCGTGCCGCTGCCGCTGTTGGTGGTGGCAGCCTGCACGGTCGGACCGGCGACGTTGAAGAACGCACCGCCCACACTGCCCTGCAGGTCCACGCCCTGTGCATGCTGCGCATTGAATGCGCTGGCCATTGCCTGTGCGGTGCGGCCGAGCTGGGTCTGCGCCGGATCGAGCACGTTGCTGCGAAAATCCAGCAGCGCACCCAGCGTGCCACCGCCGATGCGGCCGCTGAGCACGTTGCCCGACGCCGCACCCACCACTTCCTGACGGGTGGCGTCGTAGACGTTGGGTGCGGTAGCCAGCGCATGCGCCTCGGTGCCGGTGACCACGGCCTGACCATTGCCGATGAAGACGCTGATGGTGTTGTCGTTCTGCGGCACCACGCTCACACCGACTTCGCCGGCCAGCTTCTTCACCAGCGCATCGCGCTGGTCGAGCAGGTCGGCTGGCGGCGTGCCGTCGGTGGCCGACGAGGCGCGGATCAGGCCGTTCAACTTGGCGATCGACTGACTGTCGCTGTTGATCGAATCGACGGCGTCGCCGATCTGCTGCTGCACCTGGCCGGAGAGCTGGCTGAACTGGCCGGACAGCGCGCGGAATGTGCTGGCGAGCCCGCCCGCGCGGGCCAGCAGCACCTGGCGCGAGGCGGCGTCCGACGGCGCATTGGCCATGTCCTGCACGGCACCGTAGAAACTGTCCAGCGAAGTCTGCAAATTGCTGCTGCCGGACAGCTGGTTGTTGAGCTGGCCGGTGAGGCTGTCCATGGCGCTGGCGCGGCCCTGTCCGGAGCTGGCCGACCACAGCGAGGAATTCAGGAACTGGCTGTACGCGCGCTGCACCGCCACGGTGTTGACGCCGGTGCCGATGTAGTAACCGGACTGTCCCTCGGGCAGCCTGGCCCCGAACGACACCAGCTGACGGCTGTAGCCGTCGGTGTTCACGTTGGCCACGTTGTGGCTCACCGTACTGAGTCCGATCTGCGAGGCAAGCAGCCCGGACACGCCGGTCGAAAGCATGTCAGCCATGGAACATCCTCAACCTCTGGGGCACCGCCGGTATGGCGCGGTACGTGGAAACGATAACGGCCGCCGCTGCTTTCTCTTGAGCGGGCGATCCGGCAAGACGGCGTGGATGGCGTACCGAAAGAACCACCCTGCCAGTGCAGTTGGATTCGACGCCGCGTCGCGTGCACGCATTCATTCGGCCGCACCGTCCGCATGCAGGCCGGCCAGCGCCTCGCGCATCTGCGCGCTGTTGGCAATCGCGGTGATCTTGGCGACGTAGGCCGGATCGGTTGCGTAGCCGCCGTGCACCAGTGCCCGCGCAAAGCCGGCGATGTTCTCGCCCTGACCCAATGCCTGCGCATAGCGCGGACTGTCGGTCAGCAGGCGGGCGTAGTCGGCGAACGATTCGGACGGCGAGTCGTAGGCACGGAACTGGTCGCGCTTGCGCACAGCCACCCCGTTCTCATATTCCAGCGTGGGCACGCTGACCTTGTCGCCGCCCCAGCCGCCGCCGGCCTTGATGCCGAACAGGTTGTTGCTGCTGCTGCCGTCGCCGTGACTGGGCAGATGCTTGCCCCAGCCGGTTTCCAGCGCGGCCTGCGCCAGCAGCGCACGCACCGACACGCCAAGCTGCTTCGCCGCCACCGCGGCATGCGGTGCCAGCGCGCGAACGAAATTCACCGGGTCGCCACCGGGCAGCAGTTTGGCTGCAGTGCCGGCCACGTCCAGTGCGCCCTGCGCCATGCGCTCGAGCGCCTGGCGCCACGGCGAACCGACATCGGCGGTCGAGGGCACGCCCGTCATGCCGAGACCATCGGCGGCGTTGCCCGCGCCATCTGCGCCGCTCGCCGGGCGCTCGGCACCCAGCTGCAGCAGCGCGCGGACATTGGCATTGACGACGCCTGCCGTGGACAGCGGCAGACCCTTGCCCGCATCGGCAACGGCAGCCGGGACGGCAGCCGGTTTGCCGCCCAGCTGGCGGATCAGCATCTTGGCGATGCCCAATCCGTTGTGGCCGTTCGACAGGCTCAGCGACAGCTGCTGGTCGAACATGTCGCGGTAGGAATTGACCTGCTCGCTGCCGGCGATATCGCTGCCCATGCTGGCATTGGCATCGCGCATCGACTTCAACATCATCTGGGTGAAGATCGCCTCGAACTGCTTGGCCACCGCCGGCAAAGCACTCTTGCCGCCATCGCTGCGCGCCTGCGCGCGCAGCTGATGGAAGCCGGACAGTTCGGTCCAGGTATCGAGTGCCGGTGATGCGCTGTTGATGGGCGTCATGGTCGGGTCATCTGCTCAGATCACGACCAGATCCGCATGCAGCGCACCCGCCTGTTTGAGCGCCTGCAGGATCGAGATCAGATCACTCGGGGTGGCGCCGACCTGGTTCACCGCGCGGACGATGGTGTCCAGACTCACACCGGGGCCGAACTTGAACATGTGCGCGCCCTCTTCGCTGACCTGCACGCTGCTGCTCGGCACGATCGCGGTCTGCCCCTGGCTGAACGGTGCCGGCTGACTGACCTGCGCCTGCTCGCTGATGGTGACCTGGATCGCGCCATGCGCCACCGCGGCCGCCGTGACCCGCACATCCGAGCCGATCACCACGGTGCCGGTGCGCGAATTCACCACGATCCGTGCCGGCGCATCGCCCGGCTGCACATCCAGATTCTGGATCGCACCCAGCCATGCCACCTTCTGTCCCGGGTCCTGCGGTCCGCGCACGGAAACCGAACCGCCATCGAGCGGCTGCGCGGTGCCGGCGCCGTAGGCCTGGTTGATCGCGGTGGCGATTCGCGTCGCCGTGGTGAAATCAGCAGTGTTGAGGTTGAGCGTCAGATCGCCGCCGCTGGCAAACGACGAGGCCACGATGCGTTCCACCGAGGCGCCGTTGGGAATGCGTCCGCTGGCGGAAATATTGACCTGCACGCTGGAGCCGCTCTTGCCCTGCGCGCTGATCCCGCCGACCACCACGCTGCCCTGCGCCACGGCGTAGACATTGCCGTCGGCGCCACGCAAGGGGGCCATCAGCAACTGCCCGCCGCGGATGCTCTTGGCATTGCCGATCGAGGCCACTGTCACGTCGATCGCCTGCCCCGGTTTGGCGAATGGCGGCAACTCGGCCGTCACCATCACCGCCGCTGCATTCTTCAGCTGCGGCCGTGCATTGGCCGGTACCGTGATGCCGAACTGCTGCAGCATGTTCTCCAGACTCTGGGTGGTGAACGGTGCCTGTGTGGTCTGGTCGCCCGAACCGTCCAGACCCACCACCAGGCCGTAACCGATCAGCTGATTGCTGCGCACGCCGGCCACCTGTACCAGATCGCGGATCTTGTCCGCACGCGCCGGAGTGGGTGCCAGCAGCAGTGCGAGCATGCACAAGGCCACCGTCACACCGAACGCATGCCAGCGGGTCACCACGTCGCGGATCTGCGCGCGCCGGATCTGCGCAAACATGCGCGAATCCGGCGGACCGAACCCGGCCGCAGCATGCGTGTCCACCCGGGTCAACGGCGGTTCGCTGGCCGGGGCATGCTCATGCGCGGGCGGCTGGCACGCTTGCGTACGACGCGGGGTTTTCATCAGAACGGCATCCACTTGGAATTGAAGAAGCGCGACATCCACCCGCGCGTGTTCGCGTCGGCCAGGGTGCCGCGTCCGGTGTAGCTGATGCGCGCGTCGGCCACGCGGGTCGAGGGCACCACGTTGTCCTGGCCGATGTCCTGCGGGCGCACGATGCCGGAGATGCGCACCAACTCCTGGCCCTGGTTGATGGTCAGCCATTTCTCGCCGCGCACCAGCAGATTGCCGTTGGTCAGGCGCTGCGCCACGGTGACGGTGATCTGGCCGGTGAGCTGGTTGCTCTGGCTGCTGGATCCGGCGCCATCGAAACTGCGCTCGCCATCCAGTCCGATGTCGGCCACCTTGCCGCCGATCGATAGTCCCTGACCCAGGATCGTCGGCGAGGCGATCTTCGCCTTGTCGGTCTTGCTGGTGCTGGTGGTGGCCTTCTTGCTGGCCTGGGTGCTCTCCACCAGCGCCACGGTGAGGATGTCACCCACGCGATGCGCGCGTGGATCGGCAAACAGCTCCATGTTCTGCGAGTCGTGATAGAGCGAGCCGTCGGCCTGCGTCGGCGCCACCGGCTGCGCGGGCGGCGGCGTCGGCGCCCACTCGGCATCGTCGTGCGCACGCGGCGCGCTGGCACAGCCGGCCAGCAAGGCAAGCGCACACAGCAGGAAAGGGAAACGGCAACGATTCATCACGGCGTGTCTCAGGTCTTGTTGGTGAGGAACTGCAGCATTGAGTCGGCAGCGGACACCGCCTTGGAGTTCATCTCGTAGGTGCGCTGGGTTTCGATCATGTCGACCATCTGCTCGACCACGTTGACGTTGGAGCTTTCCAGCGCGCCCTGCGACAGCGTGCCCAGGCCGTTCAGGCCGGGCTGGCCGATCTGCGGCGAGCCGCTGGAGGCGGTTTCCAGATAGAGGTTGTCGCCGTTCGGCTGCAGGCCGGCGGGGTTGATGAAATCGGCCAGCTGCACGGTGCCGATCTGCTGCGTCGCGGCCTGCCCCGGCAGGCTCACGCTGACCGTGCCGTCGCTGCCGATGGTGATGCTCTGTGCATTGGCCGGCACGCTCACGGCCGGATCGACCGCGTAACCGTTGGCGGTGACGATCTGGCCGTTCTGGTCCAGATGCAGCGAGCCGTCGCGGGTGTAGGCGATGGTGCCGTCGGGCATCGTCACCTGCAGGAAACCGCGGCCCTGCACGGCCACGTCCAGCGAGTTGCCGGTCTGCTCGATGTTGCCCTGGGTGAACAGTTTCTCGCTGCCGACCACGCGAACGCCGGTGCCCAGCATCAGGCCCGATGGCGACTGGGTCTGCTCGGTGGTCTGTCCGCCGGGCTGGCGCAGGTTCTGGTAGACCAGATCCTGGAACGCGGCCCGCGCGCTCTTGTAGCCGGTGGTGTTGGCATTGGCGAGGTTGTTCGAGATCACGTCCATGCGCGTCTGCTGCGCATCGAGACCGGTCTTGGCTACCCACAGGGATGAAAACATGTCGATGGACTCCGTTTGGACGTCTGGATGTCTTTATGAAAAATCGTGCGGATCAGGTCATCTGCAGCAGCCGCGAGGCTGACTGTGCGTTCTCGTCGGCGCTGTGGATGGCCCGGATCTGCAATTCGTACTGGCGCGACAGCTGGATCATCTGCACCAGCGTCTGCGAGGGATTGACGTTGCTGGACTCGAGCACGCCGGACTTCAGCGTGACCGCCGGATCGGCCTCGGCGGTGCCGCCATCGCTCAGGTGCATAAGCCCGTCGCTGCCCAGCGAAAGCCGGTCCACCGCCGGGTTCACCAGCTTGATGCGACCGACCGCAGCGATGGTTTCCGGCGACTGCCCCATCGGCACCACGGAAATGGTGCCGTCGGCGCCGATGTTCATCTGGGTGCTCTGCGGCACGCTGATCGGGCCACCGTCACCCAGCACCAGGTTGCCGCGCGAGTCGGTGACCAGGCCCTCGGGCGTGAGCCGCAATTCGCCGGCGCGGGTATAGCCCTCGCTGCCGTCGGCGCCCTGCACCGCGATCCAGCCCCGCCCCTGCACCGCCACGTCCAGTTCGCGGCCGGTGGTGACCTGGCCGCCTTCGCGCATGTCCACGCCCAGGCCTTGCGCCACGCCGTTGATCCGCGTGGGCATGCCCGGTCCCTGCACCGCCAGCGGCTGGAAGGCCGACAGCTGCGCCTTGAAGCCGACGGTGTCGGCGTTGGCCAGGTTGTGTGCCACTTCCGATTGCTCGCGCATCATCTGCGTGGCGCCGGTCATGGCTACATAGAGCGAACGATCCATGGAAAACCTCGATGCATTTCATCCCGGCACGCCGGGACAACGCGTTGCGTCAGTTGCGGATGTTGATGATGGTCTGGGTCAGCTGGTTGTCGGTGGAGATCACCTGCGCATTCGCCTGATAGTTGCGCTGCGCCTTGATCATGTTGACCAGCTGCGCGGTGAGATCGGCCGTGTTGGACGCCTCGAGGGCACCGGCCTGCACGCTGCCGAACGTGCCGTTGCCGGCGGAGCCCATGATCGGCGTGCCGGAATCGTAGGACGCCGCCCAGTTGGTGTTGTCCAGCTGGCGCAGGCCCTGCTGGTTGGAGAACTGCGCCATGGCCAGCTGGCCCAGCGCGGTGGTCTGGCCATTGGAATACTTGGCCTGCACCACGCCCTCGCGCGATACATCGACGCTGGACAGCACGCCGGTGGGATACCCGTCCGGGTTGATCGCACTGGCCGAATAGGTATTGCCGAACTGGGTTGCCTTGCTCATGTCCAGGGTGAGCTGCATCGGATTGGCGCCGGGGCTGACCGATACGGCCGCAAAGGCCAGCTTGCCGTTTGCCGGCGCGACCAGCGCACCGCTGCTGTTGAACGTGAGCGGCTGCGACGCACCGGTCGATACGCCGTCGACATACAGATTTGCGTTCCACACGTTGGCGGCCGCGTCCTTGACGAAATACACGGTGCCGCTGTGGGTGGCGCCCAGCGAGTCGTAGGCGGTGAACGGCGTGGCCTGGTTGTAGCTGGTTGGATCGTTGAGCGGATCGAACGGCGTGGCCGGCGCGACGGCATCGGACGGCAGGTTCAGCGACATCTGCACGGAGCCGGTGGCCTTGGCGGCATTCTGCGAGGTAAGCAGCTGCAGGTCCGTCAGCGTGCTGGTGTCGAAGGTGCCGTTCGCGGTAGCCGGGAATACCTGCAGATGCTGGCCGTTGGCATTGGTCACGAATCCGTTCGAATCCTTGTGGAACGCACCCGCACGCGTATACGAAAAGCCCTTGCCGTCGCGCAGGGTGAAGAAGCCGTCGCCGCTGATGGCAAAGTCCAGGCTGTTGTCGGTCGTCTCGACACTGCCAGCCGTGAACTGTTGCGCCACATTGGTCAGCCGCACGCCGCTGCCGGTCTGGCTGGAGCTGAGGTTGGGTCCGGCGGCGTTGAACAATTCGGCGAATTCGGCGCGCGCGCCCTTGAACCCGGTGGTGCCGGTGTTGGCGATGTTGTTGGCGGTGACCTCGAGATCCTTCGAGGCCGCGTTGAGACCGCTCAATGCGATGTTGAAAGGCATTGCGTAATTCCTCTAAGTTGAAGCCCCGCGGGGCCTTCAGTTGATCTGCGCGACCTGACTCAACAGGACGCCACCAAAACCATCCACATCCAGATAGGCACCATCGCTTCCGGTCATGCCCACCCCGTTGACCTTGCCGCTGACGTAGGTCGCCACGGCCGTGTTGCCGGCCTGTGCCTTGAGGCCATAGGTCCCGGTGGGCAGCGCCGTGCCGCCGTCGTCCTTGCCGTCCCACTGGAACCCCACCAGGCCCGCCGACGGCTTGCCCAGGTTCAGTGTGCGCACCACATTGCCGTCCGCATTGATGATCTGCACCAGCACCGTGCCGCCGCCATCAGGCGCATTCACCGCGCCCGCCAGGCCGCTGTCCTGCAGCTGGCCCGCCGTCGAAGGCACGGTGACGCTGCGCCCGACCATGCTGCTTGCCTGCAGGATCTGGTTGCCCTGCAGCGACTGGCTCAGACTGTCGAACGAGGACTGCAGCGACTGCGTGGCCGAGACCTGGCTGATCTGCGCCAGCTGGCTGACCATCTGCGATGAATCCATCGGCTTGGTCGGATCCTGGTTGCGCATCTGCTGCACCAGCAGGCTCAGGAAATCGGCCTGGCCAAGGGTTTTCTCCTTGCCCGCGCTGGCCGCCTGCGCGACGTTCGAACCGACTCCCGAAATACCCATGTCGCTCATGCCGAGTTCCTCAAAGGTTTGTGTTTCATGCGCGCGCGCCTCACTTGCCGAGGTCCAGCGTTTTCTGCATCAGCTGGCGCGTCGAGTTCATCACCTCGACGTTGTTCTGATACGAGCGCGAGGCCGAGATCATGTTGACCAGTTCGTCGACCGGGTTGACGTTGCTGCTGTAGACGTAGCCGTCGGCGTCAGCCAGCGGGTTGCCCGGTTCATAGCGGCTGGGAATGGCGGCCTGGCTCTCGGTGATACCGAGCACCTGCACGCCTTCGCCCACCGCATTGTTGCCGCTGTCCTGCCGGTTCTTCACCGCGGCGAACATCGGCTCGCGCGAGCGGTAGGCCGCTTCGGGCGTACTGGCCACGCTGTCGGCATTGGCCAGGTTGCTGGCCACCGTGTTCAGGCGCAGCGACTGCGCGGCCATGCCGGAGCCGGCCACATTGAAGATGGAGAAAAGCGACATCAGCCCTACCCTCCACTGATCGCGGTGCGCAACATGTGGATCTGCGCGGTGATGAAGGACAGGCTGGCCTGGTAGTGCACGCCATTGGCGGCAAAGGCGGCCTGTTCGGCCTGCTCGTCGACGGTATTGCCGTCCATGCTTGGCTGGGTCGGCACGCGATACGCGAGTCCGTCCGCGGACTGACCAGCCGCGCCGATCTGGCCGGGCGTGCCGGCCTGCAACGGCAAGCCATCCTGGCCGCCACTCGCGGCGGCCAGGACCTTGCGAAAGTCGACATCGCGGGCCAGATAGCCCGGGGTATCGGCGTTGGCCAGGTTGTTGGCGAGCACTTCGGTACGACGCTGCCACAGGTCAAGCGCCTGGGTATGGATACCGAAAAGGTTGTCAGGGGTGAGGGTCATCGCTTCGCTCCGCATGCAGTTGCCGCACGGAGCTGGAGGCAACAAGCATGCCAGCGGGGGAAAACCCTTGTTGGTGCTGGGCTGGCGCGGTTGACAGGCGTGCCATCGCGGGAGCACCGCCGCCAGAAGACGGATTGTTGACGCGGTCGCCCGCGGGTCGGCGGCGAGTCAGTCCGTTGGCGCCGCCACGGGTTCCGGCAGCAGCTCCAGCACCACCTGCGCCAGCAGGTCCGGCTGGAACTTGGCCACGAAGCCGTCGGCCTTGACCTCTTTCACCATCGCCTCGTTGAATATCCCGCTAAGTGAGCTGTGCAGCACCACCTTGAGCTGACGCAGGCTCGGTGCCTCGCGGATGGCGCGGGTCAGCGCGTAGCCGTCAAGCCGCGGCATCTCGATGTCGGACACCACCAGCTTCACCCCATCGGCCGGATCAGCGGCTGCCAGTTCCAGCAGACGATCGAGCGCCTCGCGCCCGTCCTTCGCCACCACGCACTCGATATCCATCTGCTTGAACAGCTTGACCAGGCGTCGGCGGGCAATCAGCGAATCGTCCACCACCATCACCCGCCGCGGGGTCAGCGCGCGCTCGCCGGCAACGCGCTGCATGTGCATCGACAGCTCGACCGTGGTCGCATCGATGCTGGCCAGCACGTGTTCCACGTCGACCACGGCCAGCAGCACGCCATCGATCCGTGTCACCGCATTGACGCGTGCGCCGAAACCCAGCGCGCTGCTTGGCGCCAGCAGTGTCTCGCCTTCGCAATGGACCATGCGCTGCAGGTCGGCGACCAGGAAACCCTGCAGCGAGCGACTGAACTCGGTGACCATCAGATGGGCCGAGTCGACATCGCGCAGCGGCGCATAGCCCAGCGCCGCGGCCAGGTCGATCACCGGAATGGTCTGCCCGCGATAGTCGCAACTGCCCGCCAGCAAGGCGTGCACGCCCGGCATCCGCTCCAGTGGCGGACGCCGCAGCACCTCGCGCACCTTGAACACATTGATGCCGAACAGTTGTTCGTCGCCCAGCCGGAACAACAACATCGCCACCCGGTTGTGGCCGGCCAGCCGGGTATGCCGTTCCACTTTTTCCAGCAGTGTCCCGCCCATGCGGACTCCTCGGATGCGTTGCCGGCTTCGCCGACGGATACCGGGGCGATAGGCCCCGCCGCCCCCGGCTTTAGCAACGACCACGCTGGCATGCGACTTGCTTCCTCAAGTTCCGAGCGTTTTTGACGATGCAGCTGTTGCACTCCCGCGTCCTATAGAGGTGATGCCCGCCCCATGAGCTTGATCTGGACCCAGCATATCGCCGCCCTGGTAGAGGCGGCGGCCAGCGGAAACGACGCGCAGGTTGCCGTGTTGCGCCGACATCATCCGCGCGCAGCGCTGGTGCTGGCGCCGCTGCTCGCCCGCGTTGCCGCCCGCCCGCCCGCCGCGGTGGCGCTGCAGACCGTGGAGCAGCAAAGCCTGGTGTTGGGCGCGGTACAGCAGCTGTCGCGCGAACAGGCCGCGCTGGACAAAGCCAGCGGCGACAGCCGCGGCAGCGTCGATCGCTTGACGGATGGCAGCGCCGGTATCTCGACGGCATTGCGGCAAGTCAGTGCCGACCTCGATCAGGCCAGCCGTACCGGGCTGGCTGGCGCAGGCACCGTAAGCGAGCTCGATGGCCAGCTGCGGCTGCTGCGCAGTGCACTCTCGGCGATGAACCGCAACCAGAGCAAGCTGGCCGAACAGGTCGCACAGATCCGCAAGCTCACCGGTATGGTGCAGGAGATTGCCCATCAGACCAACCTGGTGGCGTTGAACGCAGCGATCGAAGCGGCGCGTGCCGGCGAGGCGGGCCGCGGTTTTGCCGTAGTCGCCGACGAGGTCAAGCAACTGGCCGAGAAGACCACGCTCGCCACCACCGAAATTGAAACCGTCACCGGCTCGATCGGCGATTTCTCGCTGCAACTGGACGGCGATGTACAACACGGTCTGCAGCAACTCGAACGGGCGCAGGCCGGCGTGGCTCAGTCCGGCAGCACCCTGGGCGAGGGCGCTGCCGCGTTGCACGCCGCCAGCGAGCGCATCCACAAGCTGCAGCAGACCCACGACATCCAGCACGCGCGTGCCACCGCGGCCCAGGCTGCGCTGGGTGCATTGCAGCGTCGCGGCAGCGAGGCGCGTCGCCAATCCGAATCACTGCATCGCGCCGCACTGCTGGCCCACCGACTGGGACTGGACTGGCTGGAGGGCGTGAGCGGCAGCGATCCGGCCAGCCTCAGCCTGACCGTGCGCGAGGGCGCGTTGAACCTGCGCCAGGCGATGGAGCTGGCGCTGCTGGAACCCGCTGCACTGGATCGGCGCTGGTTCGATACCCACACCATCAACCGTAGCCTCGGCCGACTGGTCGTGCTGCATCGGGGCAGCCGCGACATCAGCAGCCTGACCGACGCCGGCGCGCAATTGAACGACCAGGGCAAGCGCTTCGTCGCGCTGCTTTGCGATGGCCAGCTGGAACAGGCCGCGCAGCTTTCGCAACAGCTCGAATCCAGTCGCGAAGCCCTGCTCGGGCAGCTCGGCGCACTGCTGGCCGACGCATGAGATTCCGCCGCGCCAGCATCGGGCTG
The DNA here is from genome assembly GCA_041690935.1 of Rhodanobacter sp. Classification (GTDB taxonomy): domain Bacteria; phylum Pseudomonadota; class Gammaproteobacteria; order Xanthomonadales; family Rhodanobacteraceae; genus Rhodanobacter. The sequence goes on along the minus strand of JBEPVP010000043.1, from coordinate 6,110 downwards.
CTGATCGCCACACTGTGGCTAGCCGCACCGTGGGCCGGCAACGCCGTCGCTGCCGCCACGGCAACACAGTCGCTGGACAGCGTGCGCGCCGTGGCCGAGCAGGCGTTGCGCGAACACTATGCAAGGCCGGGCAGCCGCATCGAAGTCACCGCCGGATCGCTGTCCCTGCGGCTGCAGCTGGCGGAATGCCATGAACCATTGCGCGCCATCATCGCCAAGTACGCCGCGCCCTCGTCACGCATGACCGTACGCGTGCAGTGCCCGCAGGCCGACGGCTGGACCGTTCCGGTAGCACTGCGCATGCAGCTGTTCCGCCAGGTGCTGGTGGCCAGTCGGCCGCTGCTGCGAGGCGACGGCATAAGCAATACCGATGTGCACGCCGAAGAGCGCGACGTCACCCGGCTTGGCTATGGCTACATCGAGAATCTCGACCAGGTCGCCGGCCGTGCGCTGGCCCGCGCCGTGACCAGCGGCAGCGTGATCAGCCCCGGCGCGCTGGGCGGTCGACGCATGGTGCGGGCCGGCGATCACGTGCAGGTGGTAGCCAGACTGGATGGCATCGAGGTCCGCGCCGATGGCGTGGCGCTGGGCAGTGGCGACAACGGCGCGCGCATGCGGGTGCGCAACGAGAGCTCCGGCAGGGTGGTCGACGCCATGGTCAGCGCGCCCGGCGTGGTGCTCGCGCTGCCATGAACCACGGCGAATCGGCGCCGACACTCCTGCTCTTTCCATTTTCCCCTAAAGTTTCCGCGAAACCGGCCGAACTGATAGTTACAGGGCCACACCCCAGCGAGAACGGACCCATGAATACGACCATTTCCAACAACGGCTTGCCGAAGTTCACCCCGGCCACCAGCAGCTCCGCCAGCGGCACGGCAACGACAGCCGGCGCCTCGGCGACCTCTGCGACCGCCACTCCCAGGACTGACGATCAGCTCAAGCTGACCGATTCGGCGCTGGCCTTGCAGCAGGCGGCCCGTCCCGACGATGCCGCCGCGATCGATCCGAAGCGGGTCGAGCAGGTGCGCAAGGCGCTGGCCGATGGCAGCTACAAGATCGATGCCAGCCGCATCGCCGACCGCATGCTCGCACTCGAGCAGCAACTCGGTGGCACGGGCAAGGCATGAGTACGTTGCTGCAGCACGAACTGGACGACGCGCTCACCGCCGTTCTGGGCGACATGCAGCAGGCGGCCGACCGGCTCGTGCAAGTCCTCGAAGCCGAGCGCGCGGCACTGAATACCACCAACAGCGAAGCGCTGGATCAATCCGGTGCACGCAAGCAGGCCGTGATGGCGCAGCTGGAGCAGCTCGATGCCGAGCGTCAGCTGCTTTGCCGCGAGCGGCCGGCCATGCGCGGCGCGCTGGAGGAAACATGGGCCAGGATCGTGCAATCGCTGCGTCACTGCCAGCGGCTCAACCAGCGCAACGGCAGCGCGGTGAACCAGCGACTGACCTTGGTGCGGCAGGCCCTGGCGGTCCTGACCGGACATGCCGGTGAAAGCGAACTGTACGGTCGCTCCGGTGAGTTGCATGCCAGCCTGCGCTCGCAGGTACTCGCGGCGGCATGACGTTGGACGTGAAAGAGACGGCACCGCCGCCTGCCAGCGCAGACGGTCTTCCCACTGACCGCGAAGCATCCGCCGGCATGCTTTTGCGTTAATCGCGATGGCTGATCATGAACAATCCCAACCCCTCTCCCGCAGTTCCCGGCGCACAAGGTAACGAAGGGGCGTCAATGTCCATATCGATCCCGCTGCCGGTATTGCGCGTGCCGATGCTCGATCGCGAGCGCCAGTTGTTCGCCTACGAGATCGTGTTTCATCGTGAGCTCGGCGACGAACAGAACCTGCTGCAGAACGTCCTCTCGACCATCACCGATGGCGCATTGACCCGGCTGGTGCGCGGCAATCGTGCATTTCTGAACATACCCGCCGAGCTGTTGCCGGAAGACTCCGACGTGTTGCTGCATCAGCCGCGGCTTGGCGTGGTGCTGCAGACCGGTGTGGCCACCGATGCGCCCTTGATGAAGCGCCTGCAGCAGATGGCGCAACGCGGCTGCCAGTTCATGCTCGATGCGACCGATGTCGACCTGGAAAGCAGCCTGCCACTGCAGACCCTGCTGCAGATGGTGCAGCTGGTGCGACTGGACGCCAGCCGCCTGACACCCGAGCATCTGAAGGAACGTGCCGAACACCTGCACATGCGGGGGATCCGGGTAATCGCCGGCCAGGTCAACGATCACCATACCTACGAGCGCTGCCTGGAGCTGCCGCTGCAGGCGATCCAGGGGCGCTACCTGCTGATTCCGCAGCCGGTGGCCGTGCCCGTGCTGAGCGCCAGCCGGCTGAGCATGCTGCGACTCATGCGCGTCCTGCAGGAGAGCAACCCGGGTCCGGTGGAACTGGGCAGCATCATCCGCGACGATGCGGTCCTCAGCTACAAGCTGCTCAGCTGCGTCAACTCGGCCTACTTCGCGTTGCCACGGCAACTGAAATCGGTGCAACAGGCCGCGATCTTCTTCGGCGTCACGCGCATGCGCAACTGGATCGACACCATGTCCATGTGCAGCATGGATGATCGGCCGCCGGAGTTGCTGCGTGCCGCGCTGATCCGCGCCCACATGTGCGAGAAGCTGGCCACCGGCATGCCCAGTGGCCATTCGGAAATGGCGTTCACCGTCGGTCTGTTCTCGCTGCTCGACACCTTGATGTGCGCGCCGATGGAGTTCCTGCTGAACCATCTGCGGCTGGTCCCGGAAATCAGCGACGCGCTGACTGGCCGCGGCGGCCCGTTCGGCCCGCTGCTGGGTCAGATCATCGCGTGGGAAGCTGGCGAGTTGACCAGCCAGCACGTACTTCCCCAGCGCATCCGCCGGATGGCCGGCATCTATCTGGAAGCCACGCAGTGGGCGGATCAGGTCTTCGCCACGGCGAACGAAAAACAGGTGAATTGATCGGCCATCACGGCAACCTGCGTTGCGGCTTGCGGTGATCCCGGCGAGCGCATTCTGACGCGGGGCCGAACCCCTCCAGCAGCTGCGCAATGGACGACCGCATCCTCGCGTCCGCGGCTTGTGCGGTACTCAGTGGCGCCGGCGCAACCGCCATACCGCAAACGCGAGGCCGAGCAAGGCCACCGCCAGCCAGCCGCACATGGTGCGCGTATCGTCCCCGACCCAGAGGACGCTGGCCACGACACCCACGGCCAACGCGCCGAGGCCCAGCGCCAGCAGCGGGTCGCGCCGATTGCGCTGGGTCCACAACAGCACGAACGCGCCAAGCGCGGCCAGCAGCACCGCCAGCAGCCGTTCGCCCAGCACGAAACCCGGTGGAATCGGCAGGTCCGGGAACATGTCCAGTACGGGGACATCACCGACCTGCACGTCATAACCCTTGCCATCGGCGGCGTCAGGCGCCGCCACCAGCTGGTCACCGTCGAGGCGGCCCACGACCGTCACCTGCTGCAGGGGCACCTCGTCCCAGCTGACCCGCACATCGCCCAGCCGCGGCTCACCCGGATTCGCGCTGGTCACCAGGTAGTCCTGATAGCGGCTGAAGCTCACCGCCAGATTTTCCGGCAGTGATTGCGGCTCGGGCGTGACGCGCTGCGAGCCGGGCAGCGCGTGCACCAGCACCGGCCCGAGCCTGAAGCCACCCATCTGCACCAGACCGGCATCGAACTGCTTGCCGCTGATCGGAAAACTGGCCGGATTGCCGTGCCCGGCCGGTTCGCTGAAACCGCTGGTGTCGAGCAGTCGATCGACCCAGTCCAGCTCGTAATGCACGCCATCGCCAATGCGCACTTCGCGCCACTGGAACATTTCCACATGGCGTATCAATACCGGCGTATTCACGCGCAGGTTGAACTCCGCATCGCGCGGCGCCTCCACCACCGTCGGCGTGCCCACCACGCGCGCCATGTGACCGTGCTGGCCGGCCTGCGGCTGGGCATCGGCGCCCAGATCTATCACCTCACCGCCATGCCGGCTGGCAGCGGCGCGATAGTTGAGCAGGCCGCGCGCAGTCATCGCCACCAGCCCGATCCCGGCCAGCAGCAACAGGGCGCCGATGATGTTCAACGCCAGCCCGCGGACGGAGAAGTCCTTGCGCAAGTCCATCAAGCTGCGCCAACCGAAGATGGCGGCGCTGCGCCGTGCAACATGGGTTGCTCGTCGGTCGTGCCGAAGCGTCCGCGCTCATCGCGGGTCACCCGGGCCAGTGCGCAATCGTGGTCGTGGGTGAAGAACAGCTGCACGTCACGCGCCAGCTTGTCTTCCAGAAAGGCGCGTTTCTCGTCGATGAGTTTCTCCGGCCAGCGGTCGTAGCCCATGGTAATCGGCAGGTGCACCCAGAACCGGCCCGGAATCAGGTCGGCGCAGAACACCACACCAGCGACTTCGGCCAGCATCAGGCCCGGCGTATGGCCGTCCGAAAAACTGAAGCGCACCGATTCGCCCAGTGTCTGCGAATACTCGCCCTCGACCAGCTCCAGCCGGCCGCTTGCCTCCAGCAGCGGCTGCAGCTCGGGCACGAACGAGGCGCGGTCGCGCGGATGCGGGTGCGTGGCACGACGCCAGTGTTCGGCACCCAGCACGAAGCGCGCGTTCGGAAACAGCAGGCGCGGCGGCTGTCCTTCTTCCCACGCCGCCAGCAAGCCGCCGGCGTGGTCGAAATGCAGGTGCGACAGCACCACCACGTCAATCTGTTCGTGCGTCAGGCCGGCCGCGGCCAGCGAATCGAGCAGCACATGTCGCGACTCGACCACGCCATAACGCTCGCGCAAGGCCGGCTCGAAAAACGCGCCGATGCCGGTCTCGAACAACACGTTGCGCCCGTTCAGATCCTTCACCAGCAGGCAACGACACGCGAGCGGAATACGGTTCCCGGCATCCGGCTTGATCCAGCGCGACCACAACGCTTTTGGAGCGTTGCCGAACATCGCGCCGCCGTCCAGCTGCTGCGAGTTACCCAGGAGCGACCAAAGTTCCATGACGAATCAGGACTCCGTTGCCACGGATTCGTCCGGAACGAATCCGGACGCCGCAGGCGGCCCCGCGCATTGCGCGGGGTTCGGCCCATGGAAGGGCTGAGCAAACATGGCGCCGCCATCCAGCTGTTGTGAATTGCCGAGGATCGAAAACAGTTCCATGCCGCCCTACTGCACCTTGCCCAGTCCCGATGGCCGGCGCGGATCGCTGGCGGCGTCGAGCTGGTTGGTCTTGCGGTTCCAGGTGACCACGTTCATGAAGCCCCACGATTCACGTGGCTTCAGCGTGTAGCCCATCTTCGTCAAAGCCGCGCTGGTCGCCGGGTCAAACGTACCCTGCTCCACGTTGACCACGTCGGGCAGGTACTGATGATGGAAGCGCTTGTGCGCCACGATCTGCTGCGCGCTCTCGCCGTCGATGAAATGCAGGATGCCTTCCAGTACCTGGGTGATGATGGTCGAGCCGCCCGGCGAACCGATCACCGCGGTGCGATCGGCGCCGATCACGATGCTCGGCGACATCGACGACAGCATGCGTTTGCCGCCTTCCGGCGCATTCGCCACGCTGCCGAGCAGGCCATAGACGTTCGGCTTGTTCGGCACCAGCGCGAAGTCGTCCATCTCGTCGTTCAGCAGCACGCCGGTGCCGGCCGCAACGAAGGTGGAGCCCATCGTGTAATTCACCGTGGAGGTCACCGCGGCCATGTTGCCGTCCGCGTCGATGATCGAGAAATGGGTGGTATGCATGCCCGGCTCGCTGGCCTCGGCGCGCGGCAGCATCGACGACGGCGTGGCGCGGTCGGGCAAGATGCCCTGGCGCAGGCCGTCGGCATAAAACGGCGACAGCAGCATGTCCAGCGGCATCTTCACGAAATCCGGATCACCCAGATAATCGTTGTGGTCGCGAAATGCACGACGCATCGCCTCGACGATGTAATGCACGCGATGCGCCTGATCCACCTTGGTCAGATCGAAGCCGGACAGGATGTTGAGGATCTCGGCGATTGCCACGCCTCCGGACGACGGCGGCGGCGCGGTGACGATGCGGTAGCCGCGATAGTTCACGATGATTGGCGCGCGCTCCTTCGCCTTGTAGCTGTCCAGATCGGCCAGCGTCCAGTT
>JBEPVP010000042.1:0-20772 GCA_041690935.1 Rhodanobacter sp. | reverse complement strand
GATCCGGATACGCCGGTGGCCGATCTGCCGCTGGCCACGGCCGTCGCGCGCCATCGCGCCGAGGTGGAATGGAACGAGACAGCCCGCGAATGTCCCGAGGGTCGGGGTGTCCACGAGTATTTCGAAGATCAGGTTGACCGTTCGCCGACGCGTGCGGCGGTGCGGCACGGTGGCGTACAGCTCAGCTACCTCGAGCTCGAGGCGCGCGCGAATCGGCTCGCGCAGTGCCTGCGCGCCCGCGGGGTGGGTCGTGGCGCGCTGGTCGGCCTGATGCTGGCGCGCAGCACCGACATGCTCGCGGCGGTACTGGCGGTGCTCAAGTGCGGTGCCGGTTACGTGCCGATGGATCCCTGCTTTCCGGCCGATCGCCTGGCTTTCATGGCCGAGGATGCAGCGCTCGCGGCGTTGCTCGTCGACGATGCCGCACCGGCGGTCTTTGCGTTTTCGTCGCAACGCGTATTGTCGCTGAAGCGGAATGCGGATGAAATTGCCGCAGCCGCAACGGCACGGCTTGCGCGCGACGAAGCCGCGGCGACGCCGGATTCGGTGGCCTACCTGATCTTCACTTCGGGCTCGACCGGACGGCCGAAAGGCGTGCGCGTTCCGCACCGCGCCGCCTCGAACTTCCTGACCAGCATGCAGCGCGTTCCGGGCATCAACGCGGACGATCGCCTGGTGGCGGTGACGACGCTGTCGTTCGATATCGCCTTCATGGAGATGATGCTGCCGCTGAGTGTAGGCGCGGAAGTGGTGGTGGCGGATCACGACGACGTGCGCGACGGCGCCGCGCTGCGCCAGCTGGTCGAAACCAGCAACGCCAGCATGATGCAGGCGACCCCCGCCGGCTGGCGCATCCTGGTCGAATCCGGCTGGGCCGGCCGCATGGGATTCCGTGCGGTCTCCGGCGGCGAACCGTTGCCGGTCGATCTGGCCGAGGCACTGCTGCGGCGCTGCGGCGAGGTCTGGAACGGCTACGGCCCCACCGAAGCCACGGTGTATTCGACTTACTGGCGAGTGTCCGATCCGCGCGACGGCATCTTCATCGGACGCCCTATCGCGAATACCACGATATACATCCTCGACGAACTGGGCGCGCCCTGCCCGCTGGGCGTCCCCGGCGAAATTCATATTGGCGGCGCAGGTGTCGCCCTCGGTTACCTGAATCGGCCCGCGTTGGATGCGGAGCGTTTCCTGCCCGATCCGTTCGTCGAGTCGTCCACCGATCGGCCGGCCGAGACCCGCATGTACCGCACCGGTGATCGGGGTCGCTGGCTCGCCAGCGGCATGCTCGAACACCTCGGTCGGCTGGATTTCCAGGTCAAGGTGCGCGGTTATCGCATCGAACTGGGCGAGATCGAATCGGTCCTCGCCGATGTGCCGGAAGTCGCCCGGGCCGTGGTGATCGCCCGCGAGGACCGCCCCGGTGATGTGCGGCTGGTTGCCTATGTGGTTGCCCGCGAAAACGCCGCCCTCGACGAAGAGCACCTGCGCACGCAACTGCGCGAGCGCCTGCCCGACTACATGCTGCCGCAGCATCTGATGTTTCTGGATGCCATTCCGCTGCTGCCGAACGGCAAGATCGACCGCAAGGCGCTGCCGGCTCCCACGGTGCAATCGGTGGCGGCGCATACAGCGCGGCTGGCGCCACGCAACGATGACGAACAGCGGGTTGCCGCAATAATGCAAACCGTGCTGGCGTTGCCCGATCTCGACGTGCGTGATGATTTCTTTGCGCTCGGCGGCCATTCGCTGCTTGCGGCACAGCTCACGGCGCGACTCAATCGCGAATTCGGCATCACGCTGTCGTTCCGCACGCTGTTCGACGCCCCGACCATCGCTGAACTGGCCGCGGTCATCGGCAAGCAGGTAGCCAGCGGCGGCGCTCCCGCCACGCAGCCGATCGAACGTCGACCCGAGCAGGACCGCGCGCCACTTTCGCTGATGCAGAAACGGTTGTGGTCGCTCGAACAGATGCAGCCCGGGCGCGTCACCTACAACGCACCTTCGGCGCACCGGCTGCGTGGGCGTCTCGACGAGACCGCGTTTGAGCAGGCGCTGCAGGCGCTGGTGCAGCGCCAGCCCATCATGCGGACGGCGTTCCGGCACCAGGGCGAGGACGTCGAGCAGGTCGTGGAGGCGCGGATAGAGACGCGCCTGTTCCCGGCCGAGGACCTTTCCCAGCTGCCCGGCAACGAACGCGAGGAGGTCCTGATGCAGCGCCTGCAGGTGCTGACCGACACACCGTTCGATCTGACCCGTGCGCCATTGTTCAGCGCACGCATGTTCCGTCTGGCCGAGGACGATCACGCGTTCTTCTTCATGCCGCACCACATCATCTGGGACGGCTGGTCGTTCGACATCCTCTATGCGGAACTCTCGCAGCTGTATCGCGCATTCGCGCAGTTCGAGCCGTCGCCGCTGGCGCCGTTGCCGGTGAGTTACGGCGATTTTGCGGTCTGGCATGGCCAGTGGCTGGAGGGGCCGCAATTCCAGACCCAGCTGGCGTTCTGGCGCGAGCGGCTCGCGCAGATGAGCGCCATCCGGGCGTTGCCCACCGATCATCCCCGGCGGCCGGGCATGTCGGGCGTGGGACGGACCGAATGGATCCGCGTCACGCGGGAAGCCACCGAGGCGATGCACGAAGTGGCACGCATCGCCGACGCCACGCTCAACATGACGTTGTTGTCGCTGTATTACGTGCTGCTTTGCGGCGCCGCGGGCCAGCGCGATCTGGTCGTCGGCACGCCGGTGCGCGGCCGCAACCAGACCGAGGTGGAATCGGTCATGGGCTACTTCAACAACCTGCTGCCGTTGCACGTGACGGTCGATACGGCGCTGCCATTCGTCGACTTCGTGCGCCATGTAAAGCAGGTCGCGATCGAGAGTTTTGGCCATCCGGACGTGCCGCTGGAATACTTGCAGCGCGAACTCAAGGTTGGCCACGGCAATGCAGCCGTGCTCTACCAGGCGCTGTTTTCGTTCCAGGACGCACGCCAGCGCATCGTCGATTGGGGCGGCCTGCAGCATGAGCAGATCCTGCTGTTCCAGAGCGGGGCCACCGAGGACCTGGGGCTGTGGTTCCTCGAATCCGGCAAGGGCATGATGGGCGGCGTCACCTACAACGCAGACATCCTGCAGGCCGATACGGCACGCCTGCTGCGGGACCGTTACCTCGCGATGATGGCGCGCGTCAGCGCGGATCCGCGGCAGCCGATCCATGCATTGAACGCGACCAGCGCCGCCGAGCTGGAGCAGATGCGATCCTGGAATGCGACGGCGGTCGCCATCCGTCTCCCGGAAAATGTCGCGGCCACGTTCGAGGCCCATGCCGATCGCATGCCTGACAAGACCGCGCTGACGTTCGGCAGCTGGGAAATCAGCTACGCAGAGCTCGAACAGCGCGCCAATCGCATCGCGGCCTGTCTGCAGCAGCGCGGCGTGGGCAGCCAGAGCGCGGTCGGCTTGTGTGTCGCGCCGGGCGTGGATCGGGTTGCTGCCCTGCTGGGCATCCTCAAGACCGGTGGCGTTTGCGTATTGCTGGATCCGGCGGATCCCGCAGCCAGGCTGGCGGAGATCGTGGCGGACGCGGGTGTCGTCGTTCTGGTCGGCGACGCCCTGCTGCGCACCACGCTGGACTGGCCGCATGCGCGCGCACTCTGGCTGGATACCGACACCGCGGAAATCGTCGGCGCCCCGGCGAGTCGGCCCGCCTGGCCGGAAGCGCCGGTTGCCGATGCGATCGCCGTTGTCACCTACTTGCCCGATTCCGCAGGCGGGCAGCGCGGCGCCGGCATCACCCATCGCGCCATGGCGAACCTGCTGCAGGGCCTGCAGGATGCGCTCGAACTGTCAGCCGATGACCGACTGCTGGGAACAGCCCCGCCGGGATCCGCCGCCGCGGTCATCGAATGTCTGCTGCCCCTGTCCATGGGCGCCGAATGCGTCCTGGCCGGTGCCGCGGATGCTGCCGATGCCGGAGCGCTGGCGAAGCTCATGACGGCCTCCCGCGTGAACGTGGCACTGGCCGCGCCAGCTACCTGGCAGGCATTGATCTCTGCCGGCTGGTCTGGCCACGCGGAAATGAAGGCGGTGTGCGTGGGGGGTACGCCGACGCCCGAGCTGGCCAGTCAACTCGTCGCGTGCTGCGCGAGCCTGTGGAATGTGTTCGGCTCGGCGGACAGCGCCGTCGCCGCCACCTGCGGGCGGATCGACAGGCCGACGGAAAGCGTTCATGCCGGCGGCCCGCTGGCGAATACCACGGCGTGGATCCTCGACGCCCGCCAGCAGCCGTGTCCGATCGGTGCGATCGGTGAAATCCACCTCGGCGGTGCCGGGCTCAGCCATCCGTTCGGCGTGGTTGCGGGGGCCGCAGCTACCGACGAAGTACCTGACCCGTTTTCCGCCACGGCCGGTGTCCGACTGTTGCGCACGCATTTTCGTGGACGCTGGCTCGCCAGCGGCAGGATCCAGGAGATGGGTCGTCTCGATCGTCGGGTACGCATCAACGGCCAGGACATCGAACCGGGCCATCTCGAAGCGCAGTTGCTGGCATTGCCGGGTGTCGCACGGGCGATGGTCGTGACGCACGCCACTCGCGACGGCGACATGCAACTCGACGCCTACGTGGTGCGGGCGCCTGCGGCGGAACTCGATCCGCAGCTGTTGCGATCCACGCTCGCAGCCATCTTGCCGGCCAACGAACTGCCGCGGCATGTGATCGTGCTGGATGCGTTGCCGCTGCTGGCCGATGGGAAGCTGGACCTCGCCGCGCTGCCGCTGCCGGCCGAGTCCGTCGAAAATACTGCCGCGATGGCTGAGCGGCCCGGGACGCCCACCGAACAGCTGCTCGCATCGGTGTGGCGGGAGCTGCTGGGCGTAACCGCGGTACGCACCAGCGACAACTTCTTCGATATCGGCGGCCACTCGCTGATGGCGGTGGACATGGCCGCCCGCGTGCAGCGCGAGACCGGCGTGCAACTGAACCTGCTGGATATCGCCAACAGCACGCTTGCCACACTGGCTGCCGAACTGGCCGTCCATCCCGTGCGCGATGCGCGTCCGGCCAAACGCGGGTTCGGGCTGCGCAAGCTGTTTGGACTACGCTGACATGAGCCATTCGTTCCGGGGGGGAACGACATGATGACGCTGGCTTACCTGAGCTGCTGGGGCTGCGTGTGGTTGCTGCTGCATGTTTTTGTCGGCTACCCGGCATGCATGTATCTGCTGGCGCGCGTGCGACCCGTGCCGGTGAAAAAGCAGGCGACAACCCCGACCGTCACGGTGGTCATGGCCGTCCACGATGGGGCCAGCCACATCCAGGCCAAGCTGAAAAACCTTCAGGCCCTGGACTATCCCGGTGAAAAGATCGACATCATCGTCGTGTGCGATGGATGTCGCGACGACACCAGCGCGCTGGCCCGGCAGTGCGGCGATCCTCGCGTGCGGGTGCTGGATTTTCCGCAACGGCGCGGCAAGGCGGAGTGCCTGAATGAAGCCGCGGCCACGGCCAGTGGCGAGGTCCTGCTGCTGACCGACGTGCGCCAGAAGCTGTCCCCGACCGCGCTGCGCGAACTCGTGGCCAATCTGGCCGACCCGACGGTGGGCGCCGTCAGCGGCGAGCTGCATCTTGAAAACGTGCGCACGGGTTTTGCGCAAGGTGTGGACGCGTACTGGCGCTACGAGAAACTGATCCGCCTGGCTGAGAGCCACTCCGGCTCCACCATCGGCGTCAGCGGCGCCTTGTATGCGATGCGCCGCGAATTGTTTGCGCCGCTCCCTCCCGGCACGGTGCTGGATGACGTGCTGATTCCGATGCGCGTGGCCGCCGCCGGCCGACGGGTGGTGTTCGAACCACGGGCGCTGGCGTGGGACCAGCCATCGCAACACCCGGCGGAAGAGCGCCGGCGCAAGATTCGTACGCTCGCCGGCAACTACCAGCTGATCCAGCTGGCGCCATGGTTGCTGGTGCCGTGGAGCAATCCGCTGTGGTTTCGCTTCGTCAGCCACAAGCTGCTGCGCCTGATGGCACCGTGGCTGTTGCTGTTGCTGGCGTTTTCTGCAGCAGCCCTGGCGACCCGCCATGTGCTTTACGCACTGCTGTTGCTGCTGTTCCTCGCCGGCGCTGCGCTGGTCGTGGCGGAGCGGCTGATGCCCGCGGTGGGTCGCTGGCTGCCAGTCCGTCTCGCCGTGGCGTTCTACTACCTCAACCTGTTCGCCGCGCAGGCGCTCATCGCCTTCACCCGCAATCGAGGACTGCACCTATGGTGACCGACATGGAAAACAGCGGTCGGGCTTCCGGCGTCCGTGGGCGCATGGGCGAGCTGTGCTACAGCAGTGGCTTGCTGCATTCGTTGCAGCGGATGCGCGCCTGGTGGCAAAACGACCTCCGCATCCTGGCTTATCACCGCGTGATGCCCCTGCCCGATCCGCAGACGTTCAATTTCGATCTGGAGTTGATCAGCACATCGCCCGAACGATTCCGCGAGCAGATGCAGCTGCTGAAGAAAAACTTCCGGCCCACGCGGCTGACGGACGTGGTCGCCGCGCTGGACGCTGGGGAATCCCTGCCACCGGACACCGTGGTCGTGACGTTCGACGATGGCTACGACGACAATTACCGGATCGCGTATCCGATCCTGCGCGAGATCGGCGTGCCGGCGACGTTTTTCGTATCGACCGGTCATATCGACAGTGGCCGGCCATTCGCCTATGACTGGCTGGCACACATGATCCTGTGCTCCGGCGCGCCGCGGCTGTCGCTGCCAGAGCTGGACATCGATCTGACGATGCCGTCCAGCCGCAGCGAGCGTCGTCTGCTGGTCGGGCGCATCCTGCTGGAGATGAAAGGCCTGGGGGCGCTTGAGCAATCCGCGATGATCACGAGACTGGAGCGCGACTGGCACATGCCCGGCGATGTAGGGCCCGCCGATTGTCGGCCGATGACCTGGACGCAGTTGCGCGAAATGCAGGCGGCGGGGTTCGAGATCGGCTCGCATGGCGTCCATCACCGGATGCTGGCGAAATTGCCGCAGCAGGACATGGAAAGCGAGATACGTCAGTCGAAGGCGGCGCTGGTGCGCGAACTGGGCATAACCACCGCGCTGATGTCCTACCCGGTCGGCGGCGACCGGGCATTCAACGGCAGCGTGATGGAGGCCACCCGCAGAGCCGGGTTCCAGCTGGCCGTTTGCTACATCTGCGGCACCAATCCATTGCCGGCCGCGAACCGCTTTGCGCTGCAGCGGTTGCCGGTGGAGCGCACGATGGGACCGGGCTGGTTCGCCGCGATGCTCACCATGCCTTATCTGATGAGTTATCAGACCGTGTCCCGCGAGCCGGTAGCGGAGTTCGCATGTTCCCCCTGATCCTCGTCTATCTGGTCCTGACCATCGTCCGCCCGCAGGACTACATCCCGGGGCTGGTCGGCATACCGCTGCTGCCAGTGGTGCTGGTGCTGGCGTTCCTGAGCTGGCTGGGTTCCAGCACGAAGAACTGCGCGGCGCCGCAGTTCCTGATCCTGCCCGCCTTCCTGCTGGTGTTGATGATTTCGCAGGCCACCAACGGATGGGCCGGCGGAGCGCTGTATGAATTGACCCAGTTCGCCCCGACGGTGATCGCCTTCTTCGTCCTTGCCGCGAGCTGCACGACCCAGCGGCGTGTAACGATCGCGATGACGGTCTTCGTGCTTTGCTCGATGGTGCTGGCCCTGCACGGCGTCGAGCAGATGCAGACAGGTCTTGGCTGGACCGGCGTACCGCTGACGGAGGATGGACGCATCCAGTACGTGGGGATCTTCAATGATCCCAACGACCTCGGTCTGCTCTTTGTGGCCACGCTGCCGATGGCGTTTTTCCTGCGCCGCGGCGCAGGCTTCCTTGCAAGGCTGTTCTGGCTGGCGGGTGGCGTACTCCTGCTCTACGGCACCTACCTCACCAATTCACGCGGGGCCATGCTCGCGGTGCTGGTAATCGCCGGTGCCTACGTCTGGTATCACCGAGGGATCCTGACCGCCGGCACGCTCGGCGTCGTGGGTCTGGCATGCATGGAGATGCTGTCATCGCGCATGCAGGAACTGGATGCGGGCGAGGAATCGGCAGCTGGCCGCGTCGACGCCTGGTACGCCGGGATGCAGATGTTCCTGTCACACCCGCTGTTCGGTGTGGGTGCCAACAATTTCACCGATTACAACAACCTCACCGCACACAACTCATTCGTGCTGGTGCTGGCCGAGACCGGCTTCGTCGGGTTCCTGTTGTGGCTGGCCTTCGTCGGCTACAGCTTCCGGATGATGCTGGTGCTGCTGCGGTACAAGCCGGCGTCTGACAGCGCCACGGAACAAGCAGGGTCATGGGAGGACCAGCGCGCGACGGCACTGACCCTGCTGTTGTCCTTGTGCGGGATGTTCGCGGCCGCTTTCTTCCTCAGCCGCAGTTACATGATCGTGTTGTATCTGTTCATCGCCGTGGTGGTCGGCTACTACGGCGGCGCACGGCAACGACTGCCCGACCTCCCGAGTTTCAATTTTTCCCGGGACTGGTGGCGCTGGGTGCCCACGACGATGGGCAGCATCGCCGGGCTTTATGTGCTTGTCGCCGTGCTGTTGCGGACCACATGATTGTCCATGCCGCCAGCCTGATCCTGCCGGAGTGCGATCCCCGCGCTGCACGGACCGCGGGGTATGCAGCATGAGCGGCTGGTACGAAAAGGCCTTTCGGCACGTACTGTTTCCGGCCTATGAATCCGGCCTGCGGCGGCGCGGAACGATGGCCTATCTCGCGGCCTACCAGCGCGATCAGTGGCTGGCGCCGGAACAGGTCGCCGCCCTGCAATGGGAACGCCTCCAGCGCCTGCTGCAGCATTGCGAGCGCGAGGTGCCCTACTACCGGCGACGCTGGCGCGAACTCGGCATCGTGGCAGCGGACATCCGCAATCTCGACGACTACGCCAGGCTGCCGGTACTGACCAAGGCCGACATCCGCCATAACCTCGACGAGCTCACGGCCGATTCCTGCCGCGGTCATCTGCTGACCAAGGCCACCGGCGGTTCCACCGGCGAGCCGCTGCGCTTCGGCTATACACGCGAAAGCAACGACCGGCGCACGGCCGTGATGTGGCGCGGTTACGACTGGGCCGGTTCGCGCATGGGGCGGCGCACCCTGTTCCTCTGGGGCGGCGCGGTCGGTGAGCCGACCCGCGCGCACCAGTTGAAGGATCGCCTGTACAACGCGGTATCCGCCCGACGCATGCTCAACAGCTTCCACATGACCGAAGCGAACATGGCCGAGTATGCCGACGCCATCGACCGTTATCGTCCGGAAATCATCGTGGCTTATGTCGGGCCGCTGGTGCGGCTGGCGCAGTGGCTGATCGCCAGCGGCAGGACGACATGGCGACCGCAGGCCGTTATCGGCGGCGCCGAGGCGCTGCACGAATTCCAGCGCGAGACGGTCGAGCAGGCCTTCGGTTGCCCCGTCTTCAACACGTACGGCTGCCGCGAGTTCATGCTGATCGCCGCCGAGTGCGGGCAGCATCGCGGGCTGCACGTAAACGCCGATCACCTGGTGGTCGAGTTGCGCAGGCCGGTGGGCGCACCGGCGGATGCGCGCAGCGGCGAGGTGCTGATCACCGACCTGTTCAACTACGGCATGCCGTTCGTGCGCTACCTCAATGGCGATACGGCGACTGCCCCGGTGTCCACCGCATCCTGCGCCTGCGGACGCGGCCTGCCGCTGCTCGAACGGATCGACGGCCGCGTGCTCGATGCGATTCGCACCCCGGCCGGTCACGTGCTTCCCGGCGAATTCTTCCCGCACATGCTCAAGGATGTGCCGGGGCTGCAGCGCTTCCGTCTGGTGCAGCGCCGTCTGGATCAACTCGATCTGTCGATCGTGCGCGGTGCCGGTTTCGACGACGCGTCGCTGGCGTATATCCGCCGCGAGGTGGACAAGGTGCTCGGCGACAGCGTCGAGCTGCGTTGTCATTTCGTCGATGAGCTTCCGCTGACACCCAGTGGCAAGCTGCGCGTCACCGTATCCGAGCTGACGCCATGAACATCACCCATGTCGTCGAAAACCTGAATCGCGGGGGGCTCGAGCGCATGGTGCTGGAGCTGGTCAAGCTGCAACACCGGCAGGGTCATCGCTGCCAGGTGGTGTGCCTGTTCGATAGCGGTCCGTTGGCGCACGAACTGGACGAGCTGGGTATCCCGGTCGGTGCCTGCGGCAAGCGGCAAGGCCTGGATCTGCGCGCACTGATCCGCGCCCGCCGCATGGTTCGGGCGCACGCCACCGAGGTGCTGCACACCCACAACGCGGTGGCGCACTACCAGGCTGTGCTGGCCACTTGCGGCCTCGGCATGCAGCAAGTGATCAACACCCGCCACGGCATGGGCGGCAACCGGCGCGCCGGTCGGCGCGAGTGGCTGTATCGCCGCGCGCTGGCACGCACCGATGCGGTGGTCACGGTTTGCGAAGCGGCCTGTCGCGATGCGATCAGGCGTGGCATCGTGCCGCCGGCAATGGCGAAAGTGGTGCCGAACGGCATTCGGGTCGAGTCGTTCCAGCCGGCGTCCGCCGCGATGCGCGAGCGGCTGCGGCAGATGCTCGGGGTGCCGCCACAAACCCGGCTGATCGGCAGCGTGGGTCGGCTCAACTGGGCGAAAGACCAGGCTGGCCTCATCCACGCGTTTCGCCAGGCGCACGCGCAGCATCCCGATACGGCGCTGGTGCTGATCGGCGACGGCGAACTGCGCGCCGAACTGGAGCAGTGCGCGCTGGATGAGGGAGTGGTCGAGAGCGTGCACTTTCTCGGCGATCGCGACGATGTGCACGAATTGCTGCGGGGCTTGGACCTGTTCGTCCTGTCCTCGCTGAGCGAAGGCTATTCGATGGCCTTGCTGGAAGCCTGCGCGGTGGCGTTGCCGATCGTGGCCACCGCGGTCGGTGGCAATGGCGAGATCGTCCGCGATGGAAGCACCGGCCGGCTGGTGTCGCCACATGATCCAGCGGCGCTGGCGAACGCCATGCTGGAACTGCTGCGGGATCCGGAACAGGCGCTCGCGCTGGGTCAGGCCGCGCGAGCGTGGATCGAACTGCATGGTTCGCTGGAAACCATGGCGCTGCGCTATGCGCGGCTCTACGAAGCCTCAGCCGAGGGAACGGTGCGATGAAGATACTTATCCTGACCAATTTGTTTCCGACCCCCTGGGATCCGCTGCGCGGCGCATTCAACCGCCAGCAGTTCGAGCGCCTTGGACTGCGGCACGACGTCGATGTGCTGACCGCGGTCGACTTTCGCGAGCGACATGGTGCGCGCGTCGAGGTCAGTGTGGCCGGCCTGCATACGGATCATTTCGTCTACGTGTACCCGCCGCGCATCGGGCGTTCGCTGCATGCCATGTGCTGGCTGCTTTCGTTGCTGTGGCAGCGCGGGAAAAGCCTGCGCGCAACGCATTACGATTGCCTGCTGGCCAGCTGGGCGTATCCCGATGCCGTCGCCGCGGGCTGGCTGGCCCGGCGTCTGGGCATTCCCTACGTGGTCAAGGTGCACGGCAACGATCTCAATGTGCAGGCGGTCCATGCATTGAGGCGGCCACAGATTCGCGCGTCGCTGCGCGGCGCCGGCGCCGTGATCGCGGTGAGCCAGGCGCTCGCTGACAAAGTGGTGGCACTGGGCGTGGACC
Organism: Rhodanobacter sp.; assembly: GCA_041690935.1. Lineage (GTDB taxonomy): Bacteria > Pseudomonadota > Gammaproteobacteria > Xanthomonadales > Rhodanobacteraceae > Rhodanobacter. The sequence continues at coordinate 9,092 of JBEPVP010000042.1, read as the reverse complement.
CGTCCCGTGTACATGTTCTCTACAACGGCGTCGACAACGTCTTGTTCTCCGCCGGTTCGCGCAGCGCGGCGCGCATGCGCTTGGGTCTGTCTTCCGACTCGCCGCTGCTGCTGTACGTGGGCAACCTGAAGTCGAGCAAGGGCTGCCTCGACCTGCTCGCCGCGTTTCCCGCCGTGCTCGCGGTGCGCCCGCAGGCGCGGCTGGTCTACGTGGGTGCCGGTCCGGCCCGGGCCAACCTGATCAAACTCGCCGCACTGCTGGGTTGCGCGGAGCGGGTGCATCTGGTCGATGCGGTGGCGCATGCGGCGCTGGACGAGTGGTTCCGCGCCGCGGATCTGCTCTGCCTGCCCAGCCACAACGAAGGCGTCCCGAACGTGGTGCTTGAGGCGATGGCGTGCGGCACGCCGGTGGTAGCGACCCGGGTCGGTGGCATTCCGGAGGTGGTGCCGGAGTACGCCGGCATCCTGGTGCCACCGCATGCGACCGAGGCGCTGTCGGCCGCCCTGCTCGAGGCCACCGGGCGGCGTTGGGACCGCGCAAGGATCGCGGCGCACGCCGGCGATTTTCGCTGGGAGGACAACGTCCACCGGCTGGAGCGCATTCTGCAGGATGTCGCTGGTCTTGCTCCGCTCTCACTGGACGCAGCCGCATGAGGATTCTCTATCACCATCGCACCCGCGGTCGGCACGTCGAGGGCGTGCACATCCGCGGGATCGTGCATGCGCTGCGCGAACTCGGTCACGAGGTAACGGTGATGTCGTTCCCTGGCGCCGATCCCGAGCGCGAATCGATGGCGCAGGCTGCCGACAAGGGTCGGCTGGCAGCCATGATCGCCCGCCTGCCGGGCGTGTTGTTCGAATGGTTCGAGCTCGGTTACAACCTGGTCACCCTGTGGCGGATGTCCGCGGAGATCCGACGCCTGCGCCCGCAACTGATCTACGAGCGCTATTCGCTGTTTTTGTTCGCCACGGTGTGGCTGGCGCGGCGCCACGGCATTCCGTTGGTGCTGGAGATCAATGATTCGGCGCTGATGCAGCGCGTGCGGCCGCTGCGTATGAAGGGATTGGCGCGGCACATCGAAAGCTGGTGTCTGCAGCACTGCACCGGCCTGGTATTCATTTCCAGCTACTTCCACGAGCAGGCGCGGAATGCTTACGGCGCCATCGCGCCATCGGTGATTTCGCCGAATGCGGCCGATCTGGCGCGCTTCGATCCCGCACGTTTCGACGCGATCCGTCTGCGCGCCGAACGCGGCTTGGCCGACCGCATCGTGTGCGGTCACATTGGCGTCTTCGCGCAATGGCATGGCGTCGATGCGTTTGTCGAAGCGATCGCCACGCGGCTCATCGAGGTACCGCAACTGGCACTGGTGTTCGTCGGCGACGGCCGTACCCTGCCGGCGGTGCGCGCGTTGGTCGCCGAACGCGGACTTGCCGATCGGGTGTTGCTGCCGGGTCGCGTCGCCCATGACGACATCGCCGGCTGGATCGCCTGCATGGACTACGCGGTGCTGCCCGATTCCAACCACTATGGTTCGCCGATGAAGCTGTTCGAGTTCATGGGCATGGGCGTGGCGGTGGTCGCGCCCGATTACGCGCCAGTCGCTGAGGTCATTACGGACGGCCACACCGGATGGCTGTTTCCGCACGGACAGACCGAGACCTGCGTGCAGCGCGTGCTCGACCTCGCCCTGCAGGCGGGCGAACATCGCCGTATCGGCGCTGCGGCCCGCGACTACATCGTGCGCGAGCGGCAGTGGCGCAACAACGCGGAGCAGTTGCTGACTCTGCTGCCAGCCGGGGTGCCGGTCTGATGGTCGCACTCGTGCTGACGGTGGTCGTCGTGCTGCTGGTGCTGGCGGCAGGTCTGCTGATCTGGGCGATCCGCGCCCGCAACATGCAGCTGTGGCTTGGCAGCTACCTGCGTCGACGTCGCCCGCACGCCGTCGATGGTCCGGTACACGTGATGTTCTGCTTCGTCGATCATTTCGAACCGGCCTGGGGCAAGGTCGACCTGCCCACCCAGCGCCAGCGGGTCGATCGCTGGTGCCGCGATTACCGCGCCCTCGCCTCGGCCCACCGCGACGCAGACGGTCATCCACCGCAGCACACCTTTTTCTATCCCGAAGAGGAGTACCTCGAGGAACACTTGCAGAAGATTGCCGAGCTGTGCGCGGAGGGCCACGGTGAGATCGAGATTCACCTGCACCACGACAACGACACCGAAGCGAATTTCCGCACGACGATCAGTCGTTTCAACGACCTGCTGCATGACCGTCACGGCGCGTTGCCACGCGATCCGCGTACCGGGCAATTGCGTTTCGGCTTCATCCACGGCAACTGGAGCCTGGACAATTCACGCGCTGACGGACGCTGGTGCGGCATCAACAACGAGCTGATCCTGTTGCGCGAACTGGGGTGCTATGCCGATTTCACCCTGCCCTCGGCACCGAGCGACACGCAGACTCGCATGATCAATGCGATCTACTACGCCACCGATGATCCGCTGCGCCCGAAATCGCACGACACCGGCGAGCGGGTGCGCGTCGGCGGCAAGGCCACGGGTGATCTGATGATCGTGCAGGGTCCGCTTGGGCTGAACTGGCGCGAGCGCCGCTTTGGCCTGATTCCGCGCATCGAGAATGCCGACGTGCGCCGGAACTGTCCGCCGACACCCGCGCGGGTGGATGCGTGGGTGCGCACCGGTATCCACGTGGAGGGACGCCCCGAGTGGATTTTCATCAAGGTGCATACCCATGGCACCCAGGAACGCGACATGGACACCCTGTTGGGCGATGCGGCGCACGCCATGCATGCGCACCTCGAGCGCGTCTATAACGATGGCGACCGACACGTGCTGCACTATGTCACCGCGCGCGAGGTGTACAACATCATCAAGGCCGCCGAGGCGGGCAAGGATGGCAATCCAGATGCATGGCGCGACTTCGAATTGCCGCCACCTCCGCACGATGGACGCTAACCCGATGCGCAGCGTGCTGATCTGCCATGCGGGGGACGACTTTGATCGTGCCGGTCTGGCCGCGTGGCTGGCCTCGTTCTCGCAGTTGGTCGGCATCGTCGTGCTCGCCGAAACCTCCGCACAGAAACGCGCGCGGATACGCCGCGAAATTCGCCGTGTCGGCCTGCTGCGTTTCGCCGACGTGGTGGCCATGCGGCTTTATCAACGGCTGATCCTGGCTCGACGCGATCACGCCTGGATGAACCGCGCGCTGGCCACCTTGCATACACGCTACGGCGCACCACCGCCGGTGGCGCAGATGGTCGTCGCCAGCGTCAACGATCCCGCTGTGGATGCCTTCCTGCGCACACTGGAGCCCGACCTGGTGCTGGCCCGCTGCAAGCAATTGCTGAAGAAGAAGCTGATCGGCATTCCGCGCCTTGGCTGCTTCGTGTTGCATCCCGGCGTCTGCCCGGAATACCGCAATGCGCATGGCTGCTTCTGGGCCTTGGCCGAGCGCGACCTGGGCCGGGTCGGCATGACGCTGCTGAAGATCGACGCCGGTATCGATACCGGACCGGTCTACGGCTACTACAGCTACGCGTTCGATGAACGGCATGAATCTCATGGGGCGATCCAGTATCGCGTGGTGCTGGAGAACCTCGACCCGCTGGCGGCGCGTTTCGGCGAAATCGCCGCCGGTACGGCCCAACCGCTGGACACCCGGGATCGCGCCAGCAGCAACTGGGGCCAGCCGTGGCTGACGCGCTATCTGCGCTGGCGGCGCGCGGCGGCGAAGGCGGCTGCATCGTGAAACAACCGGCACTGATGTATCACGATGTCGTCGCGTCCGGGGACGAGGATGCCAGCGGATTCCCCGGTGCCGCCGCCGCGCACTACAAGCTTGGTACCCGGGAGTTTGCCAGCCACCTGGCCGCGCTTGCCGACAGTGGACTGCTTTTCGGATCGGTGACTGCCACGCTAGCCCCGAACACTGCCAGCGGCCTGCTCACCTTCGATGACGGCGGCGCCAGCGCGGTGGGCGTGGCTGCCGCATTGACGTGGCATGGCATGCTCGGGCACTTTTTCATCACCACTGCCCGGATCGGACAACCCGGTTTTGTCACCGCCGCCGATTTGCGAACTTTGCACGCGGCCGGCCACGTGGTGGGAAGTCACTCGCATACGCACCCGGCCGAGATATCGCGACTTGCATCGAGCGCGCTCGATGCGGAATGGCGAAGCAGTGTCGACTGCCTCCGCGCGGTACTCGGTGAACCGGTCATCGTGGCATCGGTGCCGGGCGGCTTTTATTCGCCGAATGTTGCGCAGGCCGCAGCCGCTGCGGGCATCCGGTTTCTGTTCACCTCGGAACCGACGTTGCGTACGCATCGCGTGGATGGCTGCCTTGTGCTGGGCCGGTACACGCTCTGGCGCGGCATGACACCCAGCTACGCGCGGGCGCTGGCGCTTGGTGCAAACGTCGTACGGCAACGTCAGTGGCTGGCATGGAATCTCAAGAAACCGCTCAAGCGCTGGGCGCGCCCGGCTTACCAACTGGTGCGTCGCGCGTGGCTGGATGGTTGAATCCCTTCGCTATCTGCGTATCCCATGCAGTGCACCGCACCAAGAGTTCGAACAACGGAGTTGTGGCCATGCTGAACATACTGAAGCGATGGGCGATGCTGGTTGTCGAGGCACGCGGGCTGCCCAGGCTCGAGGTCAATTTGCAGTGTGCCGAGACCGCCGGGAATGATCCTTTTTTCGAGCGCATCGTGCGCGATTTTTACCGCGAGGCGAAACGGCCGCATCGAAAATTTCCGCTGATACGGCAGTACCAATACGGTTTTTGCGTATGCACCCTGCCGCCGAGTTTCAGCGATTATTTTGGTTTGATCGAAGGCGCTGCGCGCCGCAACTACAAGAAATCGCAGCGTCTGGGCTACAGCTTTGAACGGCTCAGCTACAACGCGCACCTGGATGAGATCGTTGCCATTCTCGGCTCGAGTGACGTTCGCCAAGGCAGGCCGATGCCGGAAAAGTTGCGCACCCGTGCCAGCGCTGCCAACAGTGATCCTTCATCGCGGTCTGATCGGCACGACTACCCCTACTACGGCATCTTCCGCGATGGTCGCCTGTATGCCTATGCCAGTTGCCTGATCGCGGGCGAGCTGTGCGCGATCCAGACCATCTTCGGGCATGTGGAGCATCAGGATGATGGCATCGTGCCGATGTTGATCATCGGCTTGGCGGAATGTGTGATCAGGGACTATCCGCACGTCCGCTATTACGCCTACGGTAGCTATTACGGTGCCACCCCGACGATGCAGCGCTTCAAGCGAAAATTCGGATTCATGCCGCACATCGTCCACTGGACCCTGGGCGCCTGACGGTCCAGTCATCTCAGGCGCGCAACGACGGGTGTCGGCAGGATGTCGTGCCTGTACGGCGCTGCCCAGTCACACAGCTCGTGTCGAGACCGAGCGGAAGTTCGAGGCCGACTTCGTCTGCGCAACCGCACGGAGAAGTCTTTAGGATGGCGTTTTCGCGGGTGCTCGCTGCAGGATGCTCGCGCCACGCATCAGCATGCGTCCCGGCGGCCCCAGGCGATTCGCGATCACCGTCATCAGCTGGTAGTCGCCATCGCTCCAGTAACGCACCACGAAGCTGGCTGGCAGGAAGATCGCCACGAAAACCATGCCGCCGGCAATGAAACCGAAACGACTGGCCAGCACGTCGGCGGTCAGCCACGCGATCGCGGAGGCCACGACCGCAACGCCGAGCAGACGCCCCATCGCTGCGACCGGCAGGCCCCCGGCGGTGATGCGGCGCAGATACACGATGGCAAGCCCCAGCTCGGTGAATCGAGTGCCCGCATAGGTCATGACGGCACCGGCCAGGCCGAAAGGCGGGATCAGGGCGAGGCCCAGCACGGCATTGGCAATCAACGTCATGACCGAGATGCGTACGCGGTCGTCCTGGCGGTCAACCACGATCTGGAATGCCGCGATGCTGTTGCCGATCAGCAGCAAGCCTGCCAGCACGAGCATCGCCTCGATCGCCGGAATCGCCTGAACATAGCGATTGCCGTACATCAAGGTGACGATCCCGGGTGTCACCACCAAACCTATGCCGGCGATGACCAGGCCGGCGGCCCAGTAAAAACGCGTTGCGTCGGACAACAGGCGCGCAGTCTGTTCCTGTCCGTTTTCGCCGAAGGATTTGGCCATGTACGGCAATAGCGTCGCCGTGAGCCCCACCGAAAACAGGTCGACCGCGCCGCGTGTCAGCGTGGTGGCAATCGCAAAGAATCCGACTGCCGCCGACGTGGAGAACGTATTGAGAAGGAACACCTCGATCATGCTCGACCGGAAAGAAATCAACAGCACCAGGGCCGCGGTCAGGCGCAGGTGGCGCGAGAGGCGCCGGCTTGTCTCGGGCGGTATGGGGCCGGCCACGATCGGCCGGCAATACCGACGAAAGGCCAGCCGATTGATCAGGTTGATGATCAGACAGGCAACCGCGAAAAGCGCAATGAAGTCGATCACCGGCGCGTGAATCAGCGCCGCGGCGCCGATCAGCCCGATGCCGAGCACCCCTGACACCGCCGTGGAAATTGACGCGGGCTCAAAGCGTTCCTGCCCCTTCTCGATAGCGACCAGCATGAAGTAGTTGGCCTTGGCCGCCACCGCAATGGTGACAAACAATATGACCGGCAGCAGAAACGGCTTCCACTGGTCAGGCTGGGCAACGCAGGTGATCACCGCGAACAACGCGATCACGATGAATGTGCTGAGGTGTTGATACTGACTGAGGCGATGCGCGATATGCGAGGCAAGGTCAGGCTTGCCGGCACCATCGGCCTCGGCGATGAACTTGGTCGACGACGTGGTCAGCGCATGGTTGCTGCACGTCATCAACCACCCGCACAGCCACAGCACGAAGGCGTAGCGGCCGAACTCGGCAGGCCCCAGGGTCCGCGCTATCCAGATGCTGACAACCAGACCAAGCGCGTACTCGAAATAGGTGGCTGCCGAGACCAGGGTAATGCTCCGCAAAACCGCCATCTGACGATTCATGGCGTTGCGTTCTTCGCCATGGATGAGGTCAGGCCGCTGCCGGCGGGCTGCCGGATCAGCCACGCCACCACGCCGCCACCACGATTGTTCCAGTTGAACCGGCGCAACGTATCGGCATCGATGGCGCAGTCCTTGTTGTAGGACGCGGCGATGGCGGCAAGCCGGTGTTCAAGCGCGGCACTTTGTTGCGGATCGCGCTCGAAATATCGGGCGGCGGCGACCGGCAAGGCCAGTTCCACGGTGTGCGCATCGCTGTACCAGCCCTCGGACTCCTGAATCGTATCTAGCGCCGTGCTGCCGGCATGCGCCGATGACCAATACCAGGCAATCTGTCCGCCGGAACCCGAACAGGGGTTGCGCCAACCGTGAGGATTGAGCATCTGCTCGGGCCGAATCCAGCCGTATCGCTCCAGGTAACGCCCGAAGCCGGTGATCATCTGCGGAATACGCGGATCGCCGGTCACCAGCCATGCATGCCACAGCCCGTCGATGATGTTCTCGCTCATCCACGGCGAGCTGCCACGAACTTCCTTGGCGGGGTCCCAGTCACCCCCTTCATGCATGAGCCAGCTACTGCGCCACGAACCATCGTTGCCGAGATGATCGGGGTTGTTGCGCTGATGTTCGTAGAGCCAGCCGATGCGATCCTTGACGCGAGCCAGATAGCGGGCATCACCGGTCAGCTCATAAGCACTGACGGTTTCCAGCAGACCGAAGCCGGTGAACCGTTCCGTGAATTCCTGCATGGGATCACGATACGGACCCGGTGGATTGTTCCAGCCGCCGTTCTCCCACAGCGTCATCATCTTGTCGACCGTGCCGGCATCGTGCTCGCTGTCGTCTCCGGTCAGCGCCAGAGCCAGCAGGATGGGCTCCACGTAAACATATTTCACGTCGCACGGCTTGCCGTTGTACGTCCAGCCGCCCGCGCAAAGCGGACTCATCGGCAGCCCCTCGCGACCGATGTACTTCATGTAGAAGCGGTAGCTCAGTTCGGCGGCCTGCAGATAGTCGAATCGCCCGGTGCGGACATACGCCTTGAACAACGTCGACGGGCGATCGAACAACCAGGCACTCGGATCGCTGACCGGTAATTTGCGGGCCCAGATGAACTGATTCGACACGAAGCTCGCCTGCGGCTCGTCGGCTGTCGCCGGAAATTGCGGGCCGGCGATCAGGGAGTCGCACAACCAGGCGGGCGTCAGCGTCGCAAGCGCCGCCGGCACCTGCAAGCCGTGCTCCCCTTCGACCAGACCCGCGGCATATGACCAGCCGGGAAGATCGAGCTGGCGTGGCTTGCCGATCGAAAAATAGAATGCCTTCGGCTTGCCGCTCAGCAGCGCGCGAAACTGGGCGCGCACGGCGCGCACGCTGCCGTCCCTGGCAAACCAGCGCACGGTGGTCCGGATCGACGCCGGCACTTCCGCGCCCTGGTCGTCAAGGATGCGCAGCAGATGGCTGTCGCGCAACACGCCGGGAGGAAACGGAATGCCGACCGATACCGGTATCGCCGACGACGCGTCGGGACCGGCATTGCGTTGCAATACGATGCGTTGATTCGGTATCCGTTCCGACGGCGACGGGCGCGGTGTTGCCGGGTCCGACGGCGAAACGACCGCCACCACATAATTTGTCGCGGCGAGCGGGTTCGCGATGGTGCGGTCCATCGATTGTGCTGCCGCGGTGCCTGCCTGCAGCAGGGCCAGCGCTACGCCATAGCCAAGAATGCGCATGATGCCCGGCCACGCGTGCGGCCACCGCGCCCGCGATCGGCAAGGCGATTCGTCCATGCAGGCCGACCTGATACGGGCCATTCAGGCCACCGATGCCTGTGGTGCGACCTTGCGCAAGAGGTGGCGTTCCCAGCGCAGCGCCGTGCCCACGATAAAGTCCAGGTCGTCATGGCGTGGCGCCCAGTCGAGCTGCTGCTTGAGGCGGTCACAGCATGCGATCAGCATGGGCGTATCCCCGGCGCGGCGTGGGCGCTCGATCACGTTCAGCGGCTGGCCGCCCGCACGTTGCACCGCGTCGATCACTTCGCGCACGCTGTAGCCA